>JBGUQI010000020.1:0-4743 GCA_045130875.1 Bacilli bacterium
TTACAAGAACACAAGTCTCGAGAAGGGAATGGATGAGAAGCAGATGATCCAGGAAATCAATGACAAGAGAAATGATACCCTCAAACAGGTAGAGAAACTATCGGATATCACTGACCTCAGCATCCTTGACAATTTCGTGGTTGCTCAGGACAGATTAAGATACACTAAAAGCTATCTTGACGTTGAGAGAATTGGTCAGGGTTCAGGCAAAGCTATCTGTAATGACCTAGCCTATATCGCTGACCTAAGAGCCGTAGAGATAAAGATGGAACAGTATAAGAGTAAATTACATGTTCTCAATTCTCTAGACAATAATGGCTTCAATCCTATCGATATGGCTAAGCAGGAATATCAGAGGTTCAGGGAGGATTTCTTTAAGGACGACAACTTTGAGCACCAGATGAAAGCTATTGTCGATGCTGTAGATAGATGTTCCGAAGTCCTGCCTATGATAGAAACCTCACCTTCTGTCCCCACTGAGTTCAAAAAGTATTACCGTGAACTTGGGCCAGAGATGATAAAAAAGGCTGGCTATATCGAAGCTAATCTGAAACGTCTGCTCTCCAATGCATCCAAAATCAGTGGTATGAGCCTTAAACTCAACCCTGGAGATATATATACCTATGCCGAACTCAAAACGATGATCCAGGCTGAATATAATCGTCTATCAATTATTAAGACGGCTAAAGCGACGGACATCACCCAGTTTGCCCATGTCAAGAAAATCAAAGAGACGAGAGATGGGAAGAGAATTAACTGTTATAAAATTATAGAAACGATATGAATAACAAAATTGATTTTACCGTGACATACTTCAACAATATCTCTGATGTCACAAACTACGACTTAAAGAAGAAATGCCGTACCTCAACGATTATCTCAAGAATGAAAGATCCGAGCAGTAAGATAGCCCGACTGGTAACTAACCTCAGGCTGATAGATGATCCCGCTAAGATGAAAGAAGCAAAGAAATCCCTCCCGGTCATTATGTGGCAAGGGATGTTCAAGCACCGGAGTAATAGTGGTTGTGATTCTCTTAGCAGTCTTATGTGTTTCGATATAGACCACAAGACCGACCCTGAGATTGACCGCATAAAAGAAGACGTGGCTAAGTGGGGATGTACATATTGTTGTTTCAGAAGTCCAAGCGGTGATGGACTAAAGGTTATCATAAGGACCAACAACTATGGACCCAACAGGTATGGCTACTATTATCAACAGATTGAGAAGATGTTTATAAATCAGCTTGGGGTAAAACCAGACAACAACTGTGAGGATATCGGGAGGGCTTGTTATGGAAGTTTTGACCCTGAACTCTACTATAATCCCGAAGCAATAGCATTACATATCCCTTATTATCCAGAATTAGCCCATCCTGAATTAGCCCAGCAGAAGAAGATGACAATTGAACAATATAGGGCGACTCAGATTTCACCCACCGATAAGTTCCTGGCTACCCTTAGAAGTTTACGTTCACCAATGACAGACGAACAGATTATTAAGATTCTCGACATAAGGTTTCAAAAGTTCCAGGACAACTACATTGATGGAAACAGGACCCATAGCATCTTCATTCAAGCTAAAGGACTATGTGAAGCCGGCATTGATATTGAGAAAGCCATAAACTATCTCGAGTCGCGTTTCCTTCCGACGGGTTATGACAAGGAAAAACTGAAATATGAAGTGAATAGATCTTATGGGAAAAACGCTGACATGTTTGGGATGAAGAGAGGGGAATACAAACCTTACAGCGAATATAAAAAGTCAAAAACGAACTAAATGAAATAGGCCAACTCTATCAAATTAATGATGGGGTTGGTCTATTTTTCTTTTTCGGTTCCTTAATGTGTTGTTTGCTTTGAGACTATTAAAGTGGTTTAAAATTCAATCACTACACTCATGTTTTTTTCTTTCCAATAATTCTATGATAGGAGCATCTTTCTTGTGCTCATTTGGGATGATAGGATTATCATCAGGTTCTATTAATAGACTATCAATATCATTGATACCAATTTCCCAAGCGTCTCTAAATATAACATTATTCAACGGTAGTATATATTTGAATTTCTGATTAAAATCCATTTGTTTATCAGGGTTCAAATATACTGCAGAAATACCGCATTCTCCTTTCATGCTAAAAAGACGCCTAAATCTATCTAAATTATCAGAAGTGTTGGCATTCATCGTACGGTATTTTGAAGTTTGTACGACATGTCTACCTATCTCTGTTAAAGAGTTTTTATATGCTTCAATGTCATGACAGATATGAACTCTATACCATGCAGGATGATTCTTGTCAATATGGAGAACGAAAGATACCCGAAGATTTAGTTCTTGTTTTTTCTGTAATTCCATCCATCCTTCAAAAATTTTTCTTCCATAATTAATATCTTGATAGCAAAACAATAGTATTGGTACATCTTTTTCAAGAGTATCAAAATAGAAACCACATCCACTCCATTTTGCTTTTTCCCATAATGGAAAGTCTATGATTGAGGCTATAGTTAATTCAGATTGTTTACCTCTTGATGATTCAAAAGGCGTTGACAAATCATCTTTTCCTTTAAATTCAAAATAGATGTCATTTTCTTTGGTCAAATCGTAAATGCTGTATTTGTATTGATCATCCTCTACATTTTTTATTTCAGAAAAATAATCCATCATCGAACTTAGACGATTAAACAATTTTTCTTTGGTTTGTTTATCATCAAAAAGACAATGAGGATCATCCTTTATCACTGCATTCTGAGTAAGTAATAAGCCAATAAGCGAAGCCATAGTATTCCAATATTCGTTGCTATTTAACGTTTCGCTATTAACATTGAACACATATTCATTTGAATTCATGCTTCTAACAATGTCTGTACTTCCTTCATTTATAAGGTTTAAGTCAAATTGTATGTGATTAGTAGCAAACACAAAATCCTTAAATGACATAGTTGAGCAAAATGACTCTATGTAAGCCAATAATAATTCTGCACAGGTATGTAGTATTTCACATGTCTTAAATTTTACCGTAATTCTACATCCAGATACAAGGGTTTCCATTGTTGAATACTCCTGTGCAATAGAATTTGCATAAAGGAAATAGTCATTTTTTATCTCCCTTCTTAATTTGTTAAGAAAATCTCTTTCTGACTCGATTAATTCTGAAAACTCTTTGCTTACCTTTTCATAATAGCCGAGTTTGTAGTAAAGAGTATCTAATGGGATGCTCATTCCAAATCTGTCCAAAATAGCAGGCAGATATCCATATATTTTATCGCTACAGTCCGCTGACATAAGTCTAACTGCCAACAGATTCTCTTCCATAAGGGATTGATTTAAAAGACGATCATCCTGAAAATCAGGATTAATGTTTGAAAAGTCAGATCTCAGTCTATAAAAATTGAAGAAATCAACTATCTGACCTGCTCTTAATTCCATCTCACATATTTGTGAAAAGACCGTAATCAATAAATGGTCTGAAGATCCTTCTGTTACAATCTGGTGAAGAAGCATAGAAATGGTTTTCACAAACATCACCTTTGCAGCATATAGCAAGTCTTGACCAAGGAAAGCCATACCTAAATAGCCACACGATCTAACATAATTAGCTTTGGATTGTTCCTTGCCAAATAAAGAAATACATTGTCCAAGATGTCTAATAGCTTGATCAAATTTTTCTGCTTCTAAGTTTTGAAATCCTCGTCTCATCTGAATTTCTCCAGCTACAATATCTTTCTTCCGATCAGACAGCAATATGGTCAATTCATCAATTAAGCTTTCAAACTTTTCATTGTTTTGTATTTGGTTACCAAGAAAGCCCAGTACTTCCTCATTAATTTCTAGAGATATGTCGATGTGATGATTAGCCTCTTTAAATGTTTTACTTAGGTCATCAAGAACATCATTAATTAGATCTTTATCGTCAGAATTACTCATCATCTTCATCTCTAACCAACTGATATGAAGATACAAATAACTAGATCGATGATTCTTGTCGCATTGAAGATTTCGGTGTAACGTTTCAAAGTATTCTTTTTCGGCATTTAATTCTATTTCTTCTTTAAATAGTCTCTGGTTTGTTGCACTTTCAAGGATGAAAAATAGGTTGACAAGTTTCTCTATTCTATTCACATTGATTTCATCCTTCATCATCTGTTTCATCTTTTGAAAGCACTGATATGTTGCATCAGGATTTTGAAGCCAGAAAAACTCTGTCCACCCGCACATATATATAGCATTAAACAATTGTTGCTTCGATCCATATTTTGAAGCAAGCTTTTCTGCCCTTTCCAGTTTCCCTCTAACTATGCTTGGTGCCTCTTCCACATTCCGACTCAATTCAGCTGATTCTAAAGCCATATCAACAAGTTCAGTATCGAGGATTGTGTTTTGTCGTCTATCACTAATCGCATTCTCAAGTTCTGCTATTCTTTGCTTTCTTGCTTTATCATTTGGGCCTTCTTCTATTTCCTCGTTAACATATTCACTGCTGAGACCTAATTCCTTAACAGCAATATCCAAGCAGCCTTGTTGCATTACTTTATCTACAAACCAATCTTGACTGAAGATTCTAACGGGCACATTGTACTTTTCAAATAACTTATCCTCGCAGGCTTTGCTATCTTTTGATTTAATCAAGCGATTAGAGAAGAACAATATCCGAGTAAAACCTCTTCTTGTTTCGATAATATTCTTAACGTCTTTTTTAATTTTTGCCTCCCAATCTTCACGACAACTTATAGCCACAGCCCATTT
>JBGUQI010000021.1:0-2937 GCA_045130875.1 Bacilli bacterium
ACATTAATCAATTTGTAACTGGACACATAAAAACCTCGTGAAAAATCTGGACGGACACGAGGTTTAAAATAGATCAATTATCTTTTGGACAAAACTTCTTTTTCGTATTGTCTAACTTCTTCAAACATTTGAGCATCGCTCACCATACCTTGACGTTTAAGATATTCGTCCCAAACTTCACCCCAAGGAAGAGTTTTTAATTCCTCTTGCAAAGCAAGAACTTTGGTGTGATCGTAGTTATCTTGAGCTTCTTTTAATAGATTCCATGGAGTCAACAAAGCTTTTAGTAATGCTTTTTCCATATTTCTTGCTCCGATAACCATCGCGGCAATTCTATTAATAGAAGCATCAAAATAATCTAATCCAATATAGCTTCTTTGTAAGCCATTACATTTAACGAGTTCATCCGCAACATCTTGAAGGTCGTCATTAAGTTTTAAGACGTGATCACTATCCCATCTCACTGGTCTAGAAACATGGAACGCCAGCTTATCGTAATAACAGAACATTGAACTTATCTTATCTGCAACATTTTCAGTTGGATGAAAGTGTCCGGTGTCTAATAAACAGCAGATATGTCTACTAGCAGCATAGTTCAAATAGAATTCGTTACTACCAACAGTGTAGCTTTCTACCCCAATACCAAATACCTTACTTTCAACAGAGACATCCATGACTTTTTTATCGTATTTATATCCCGCTAAGATTTTGTCTAACGAATCTTTTAGTCTCTCTCTAGGTCCAAATCTATCAGCAGGAACATCTTTTAAACCATCAGGAATCCAAATGTTCATTAATGATTTTTGTCCAGTTTCTTTCGCGAAATATTCAGTAATCTTTAATCCTTCAACACAGTGTTTAATCCAGTAATTTCTCACCTTTTCATCTGGAGAAGATAAGGATAAGCCATCAACAAGCATTGGATGAGAGAAAATAGTTGGGTTATAGTCTAAACCTAGTCCTCTTTCTTTAGCATAGCTAACCCAATCTTTAAATTGTTCACATCCCACTTCGTTTCTTTCAACTATTTTACCAGTTTGATAAATCGCATGAAGATTAATCTTCTTACTGCCTGGGATATAGGAAAGAGCCTTATCCAAGTCTTGGGTTAATTCTTTGAAGTTTCTCGCTCTTCCTGGATAGTTTCCTGTTGTTTGAATGCCACCAGTAAGCGAACCTTCTTGTTCAAATCCTTTTACATCATCAAGTTGCCAACAATGTAAAGAGATCTTGGTTCTTGCTAATTCTTTAAGAGCTTTATTTACATCCACTCCATAGGATGCATAGATTTCTTTTACTTCTTTTCTCATAATTCTTTGCTCGCTTTCATTTGTACTAATATGTTTCCTAAGGCTGTTGCCTCAATTGGTAATGGGATAACTTTTAATCTGGTATATTCCTTGACCATGTTATTACAGAAGATGTTTTTTGCGCCTCCGCCAATGATATAAATCTTTTTAAATGTTTTACCTGTAATCATTTCTAATTCATCAATTGCTTTTTTATAACAGATTGCTTGAGAACGATAGATTGAGGCAAATAAATCGATATCGTTTTTAGGAGGATTGTCCTTTAATAAATCTAAGATTGCTTGCTTCATATTTTTTGGAGCGCTTAAACTTGGATCATTAACATCGAATGTTTCTTTATATTTAGAATCATAGATTACACTATCGATATAGCGGAAATGTAATCCGGTTTCTTCTCTAACACGATTAGCAAGATACATTCCCATAATGTTCTTTAAGAATCTGATGTATCCAACTCCGCCTTCGTTTGTGTAATTGCTATTTAATGATTCTTCGCTAACAATAGGTGTTTTTGATTTGATTCCTAATAACGACCATGTACCACTACTGAGAATAATTGATTCGTCATCAACATTTACTGATTCAAAGGCACTGGCGGTGTCGTGAGACGCACATAATATTACTTTAGAATTACCACCAACTTCTTTTTGTATCTCCGGTAGTAAATCGCCGACAATAGAACCAGGTTTTTGCATTTTATTAAATAACCTTCTTGGTAATTCTAATTTGTCTAGTAATTCGTAGTTATAATCACCAGTTTTAACATTCAATAACGCTCCGGTTGATTCGTTCGTATATTCATGCGTTTTGATACCTGTTAACTTATATGAGAAATAGCTAGGTAACATTAGATAATCAGTTGCGTTATCAAGTCTTCTTTTTTGCTTATCATCATATAGTTGATATAGAGTATTAAACGCTGCAAATTGAATACCTGTTTTTCTATAAATATCCTTAAAGTCGATGATTTTATGGACTTTTTGCGCACTTTTTTGGCATCTTTCGTTCCTATATGCATAATATGGAGGAATCTCTTTATCTCCGTTTATGAGGACATAATCAACTCCCCAAGTATCTATTGAAATTGATTCGATTTTAGGGAAGATTTCAAATGCTTTTCTTATACCTTCTTTAATCTCATTTAAGATTCGAGGTACATTCCACACTAAACCATCGGGAGAATCGTCCATCTCGGTTCTAAATCGATGAATTTCTTTTAGTTGAATTTCTCCATCTAATTTATAACCTATAACGTGTCTTCCGCTTGTGGCTCCTAAATCGATCGCTAAGAAGTATTTCATTATTTTTCCTCAATAACTCCTGGCATCATTTTGAGATTCCAGAGCTTTGCTAAACCAATAATAACTTCATCAGGAATTTCGTTGACAACATGGCCTAGGGTTAACATATAGATTTGAGCAGTTTTTTCCACTGTTTCGATTAAACCAAAGGCTTCATCAATATCGTTACCTGCTCCATAAATACCGTGGTTTGTCCAAGTGACAATTCGATGTTCTTTCATCTTTTCGGCAGTGGCCATACCAATTTCATTTGTACCACACACCATGCATGGAAGTACTCCAACTCCTTCAGGGAAAACGACAACTGCTTCAGTATTTGATTTCCA
>JBGUQI010000022.1:0-302320 GCA_045130875.1 Bacilli bacterium
TAATTGTTTGACGGCCTCTAATACTGAAGGGTGTTCCACTACTGTGGTAATAATATGTTTACCGCGATTTTGATATTTGAAAGCATAGCTTTTAATCGCGAGATTATTAGCTTCGGTTGCACCACTTGTGAATATCAACTCATCGTCTTTCACATTTAATGTGGATAAGATTTGAAGTCTAGCTTTTTCTAATAAACGATTAGCTTCTTGGCCAGGAATATGGATGCTACCAGGGTTAGCAAAAAACTGAGTCTTGGCTTTGTTATAAGCATCCAAGACTTCAGGATTTACAATTGTGGTAGAAGCATTATCTAAATAGATAATCTTATCTTCCTTGAGAGCCATTACTTTCCTCTGCGTGCATACGTCTATAGATAGCGTTCGCGCCATGATATACTTTTATAAATTCACCGTTATAGAATGATTTTTCTAAAACGCCGAGTTGTTGATGGACATCAGTTTGATGGTTTCTATCTCTATTAGCATAGACAATCGCGGATTCCGCTAATTGGGCTTCGCGATATTTATTTTCCACATCATCAATAAAGCGATTGGCTTGAGTTTTGAGTTCTTCGACTTTGTCATTCATTACCGCGACATCAATTGGTTGCACCTTTAATGTACGATCAACTTCGTTTAATAAGTCGTAACAGACATTAGCTTGGTCAGCATATTGCTGATTGTAGACATCAACACCGATTTCTCTTAAGAAAGCTTCGCTTTGTTTGCAACGATAGAAATAAACGAATAATAATGAATAGGCTTCTTCACAGGAAGATTTCAAGGAATCAATGTAGGTTCTGAAATCATTCAAGCTCTTCTCTGCAACATCGTAGTCAGCTTGGAGATCATCTAATTTGCGACGCAAGATGGAATATGGTTGTTTGGTTCCACTATGGGTGAAATTATCAAGAGTTCTCTTACTATTTCCTAATCTATTCATCGCTTGTCTTAGCTCTTCAATGTGAGCTTTTTGTTCCTCAGAGATGATATAAATTTTTTCGACTTCTGGTAATAAAGCGCAGATCTTTAAGAATTCTTTTTCTAAAGAAATAGCCGCTCTATATAATCTATCCGCTGCATCTTCAAAGATGGTCTTATCATCGACTTCGACATTTAATAATTCACGAGTCTTTTGAATCTCTTCTTGGATTTGATCAATCTTTTCATTTGCTCCTCTAGTTTGAAGTTGAATAAATTGGGCTTTTAAATCTTCAAGAGTTTTCTTCCAGGATTCGACACGATGACGATAGGAAAGATTGAATAGAGGAATACCTCTCTTCTCCACTGCTGCATATTCGGTAGATAATTCTTCAATCTTTTCAGGAATGACTGATTGCACCATGATGCAGAGATTGGGTAATTGTTCCAAACACACATCCAAAGCATTGATGACTTTAGAGATGGTTGGTAATAATTCGTTAGCTTCATCATATTCCGCACTTTCGATGTGCTTTTCAAATTCGACAAATAAGTCATCGAGTTTTTGGAAGACTTTGGAGAATGAGTTGGCGACGAGTTCCAAATCAGAAGTATTGGAATAATATGTCTGTTTAACACGACGATAGTTTTCTTTTAATTTGAGAATCGCTTGTCTGGCGTCTTCCTCTGGTTTCACGAGCTCATATAATTCAGAATCTAAATTATTCACTGCTTCTTCGAAAGCGAGAATAGCTTTTCTAGCATCACTGATAACGGTCTTGATGTTTTTATATTGTCCAGAAGCGATTAATGCGTTGAGTTGCTTAATCATAGATTCAGCAAACTTATCATCATTGTCGTAGACTTCTTTAAACTTCTTGGAGTATGTATTGTATTTTTCGACGTAAAGGAGATTAGTTCTAGAGACGATTTCTAGATGATGGAGATACTGGGTATCTTGTCCCATCAATAAGGCATCGAAATATGAATATTTTCTTTCTAATTCACGGACTTGCTTTTTATAAGCATTATGAGAGAACACAAAAATATAAAGTAAAATAATGGCGACGATTAAAGCCGCGATAATACCAATGATAACGAGGACAATTCCTACTGTTTTTCCAACACCTGCAAATAAATTCATATATTCTCTCCTTATTGATACGCTATATTCGGCTTTACATAAATGTATCGGCCGATATGTCTAATAAATATTGTAAAGATATTTTGACCATTTATGAAGATATTTATCATTTATTTTATAGACTTCTTATTTATAAGCGATGAAAAAGAGGCCATATCTTTACAAGATATAACCCCAATATTTATCGATTAATGAAGTTTAATTCACTTTTCTCACAATAATGAACAAAATTTTGTTGACTGATATTTCACTTTTCTATATATTTATTACTGCATGTAATGCAGCATGTGAATACATCTTGTCTGATGTTCCCACTTAAAAAAGTAACCTAAGCTATATGGCGAAACGAGAACACCCGGAGATAGGGATTCACACCTATTCATTATTTTGCAAAAAATAAAGGAAAGGAAGGAAGATCATGAGATACACAGGATCAGATTGGAAAAGAAGCCGTCGTTTAGGTTTTTCCACATTAGGTACCGGTAAAGAATTAGCCAAACGTCCTTATGGACCTGGCCAACATGGTAACACCCGTAAAAAGAAACCATCTGAATACGGAAAACAATTAGTCGAAAAACAAAAACTCAGACAAATGTACGGTGTCAACGAAAGACAATTCCGTCGCTTATTCATGATTGCGTTAAACAGTAACGATGTTACCGGTATCGCATTTATGAAATTACTCGAGAGCCGTCTTGATAACTTAGTGTTCCGTTTAGGTTTTGCCCGCACACGTAGAGGTGCAAGACAATTAGTCAACCACGGTCACATCGAAGTCAATGGCAGAAAAGTCGACGTTCCATCATACCTCTGCAGAGTCGGTGATGTCATCTCCGTGAGAGAAAACAGCAAAGACTTAAAGGTCATTAAGGAATCCTTAGAATCAGTCGTCACCAAATATGATTGGGTCGAATTAGATGCTGAGAAATTGTCTGGCAAATACGTTCGTGAAGTTGAACGTAAAGAATTACCACAAGAAATCGTGGAAAGCCAAATCGTCGAATACTACAACAGAAAACTCTAATCGAAAGAGAAACAAAAGAAGCACTTCACGGTGCTTCTTTTTTTAACCTCATTTTAGTAAATTGGATAAGGAACTTTTTCTAGCTTATCATTGGGATAATTAGAACGTCCTTCTTTGGCTTCTGGATGACCATCGAGCATTACTAGGTCAGCGGTGAATCCACAGGTGGTATTATTCACAAAATATGAACCCACACCATACATGCTCACTGGAACACCTTCAGCAGCCCATTCTTTGATTTTTTCAGCGGAAAAACTGGAAGATACAGTGATTTTCACATAATCAAAGCCATTATCATCAAGGGCTTTTCTAAGGGCAAAGATCAATTCTTTACACACTCCATGGGGGTCAAAATCGGATGTATCTTTATCATCGAAATAATGATCGATTAAGGACTTGGAAGTATCCACTCTAACACCATTTAATTTATGTCCTAAATGCTTAGCTAATTTTAAACTATCTTCCACTACATTATTGTGGTAATCAATAAGAGCGGTAACTTTCTCCTCTGGGAAAGATTTTAAATAGATATCAGCAGCTTCACAGACATCACCACTACAGATTTGGATGAGGGCGTGAGGCATAGTTCCCATACCTTTACCACCATACCAATATCCTTGAGCATCGGTACTAACTTTCTTAATACCGGCTACATATGTGGCATAGCCATCACCGATTTGGGTGAGGTAATCATCTTGGCGGTCCGCCATAGAGAACACTGGGACATCTCCCACTACTTTTAAAACGTTATATACATTTGTGCAAACGCTTGTTCTTCTGGCCAAGACACCATCGATAACGGATTCTAGGAATCCAAAGTTCTCATATTTACCAGTGACTTTTAAGACTGGTTCATTGGCTTGGATGATATCTCCATCGTGAAGAGCTTCAATCAATAATTCTTCTGGTTTAATAGCGAAAGTATGGAGGATGGCGATTGCTTCATCGATACCACATAATTTAGAATCGTCTCTTCTTTGGAACCATTGCATGGTTACGCTGTGGTTTGGTTTATTCTCTTTAACAATTCTTTGGCTCTTTAAAAAGTAGTTTGCTGAAAAGAAACCTTCACCCAATCTCTTATCAAATTGAAAGGTTTTGTTTGTTAAACGAGAGATCTTTCCCTGTTCTTTTAATTCAATTTCCGTCATAGCACTTTTTCCTCCATTGAGAAGAAGTCTTTTCCCACTTTCGCATCTTCTTCTAATATCAATACATCATTAACATCTAACAGACCTAATTCTACGCCTGTACACACGTGAGTGTTTATAATTTTGTTATCAATCGTACTTTCTTTGATTACTTCACCATTATTGAGATGAGTTCCGACTTTAGCGATAACCACTTTATCATTGATGTTAACGTTCTTATTTTTAATTACACAGTTATATGTTTCACCACTTTCAATGGTGAGGTATTCACCATCATTAATCTTTTCTTTATTAATCACCTGACCGATGAAGTATCCTGAATTATCTTTATATTCCAAAGATTCAAGATGAGCATTAATTAAGATGGTATTTAGGACATCGATTAAAGCTTTGGAAGGAAAGAATATCATTCCTTCATTTTTGATTTTTACTATCTCTTTAATATCTTTGATATTATATCCAATGATTTCCTCATTAGAATAAATGACTGTTACTCTACCCTTTTGTTCGTTTCTTGTGGGCTTCTTTTCATTATTAAAGATGCAGATGATAACATCTCCAATTTCTTTATAAGAATAATGTAATGCGTAATCTTTCATCTTTATTTCTCCAACACTAAACGATGGATAGGAACCCCTTCTTCTCTAAAGGATTGTTCATATTCGGTCATCGCATCAAAAGGATCATAATCCATATAGTTATCAGTTTGAGAGATAGTCTTAAACTTAGTCTCCTGAATATTCTCTAATGTGAAAGCAAATAAATCAGGATTGTCCGTTTTAATCACTAAACGGCCTTTGGACTTTAAAACACGATAATAGTTATTTAAATAACTAATCGCCGTCAATCTCCTCTTATGGTGTCTCTTTTTGGGCCAGGGATCTGAGAAATTGAGGAATATTCCATCAATGGAATTATCAGGGATATTAACCATTAAAATCTCTGCATTAATAAACATCAACTTGGCATTAGCAATTTCTTCTTCTACGAGTTTCTTTGCGGTAAAGCCACAGCAGGTGACGTTTCTTTCAACACCCACGAAGAACTTATCGGAAAACTTCTTCGCCATATCCACTAAGAATTGTCCTTTACCAGAACCGATTTCTAAATAATATGGTTGAGCAAAAGAGAGAAGTTGTTCTTGAGTGAACATCACTTCTTCATGTTCTTCGATATAAGGTTTAGCCCAAGGTTTATATTTTGTTCTCATTTTTAGTTTTACTATCTAATATCTTTCCTAATTCCACGATAGCGCGAGCATAAATGCTCATAGATTTATATAAATCTGCTTTCTTGGCTTGTTCTCCTGGAGAATGCATATGAGAATCCCAACCCGGGAATTCCATACCAAAGGCAATGACATTATTTGCTTCTTTAGCATAGGTACCACCACCAATGGCTAAAGGTTGAGATTTGAAATCTCCAGTTTCATATTGGTATGCTCTTAACAAAGTTAAGACTAATTCAGATTCTTTAGGATAATATAACAATTTGCTAGTTCCTAAAACAGTGACCGCAAATGGTTTGCTGTGTTCTTTAATATGGAATAATAAATTATCAACATCACATTTATCGACATAACGGAAATTCACAATCATGGTAAATTCTTTATCTTCATAATTGATGATTCCAACGTTTAAAGTGTTATGTCCCATCTCTTCAGAATTACCAAAGGCTTCCAAATCATAACCTTGTAAATTCTTATACTTATCATAGAGATGTAATAAATCTTTATCGGTGAAATAATTAGCAAGACACTTGATGGCTTGCATACCAGCATTAAAGCCTTGTTCAGGAGTAGAACCATGAGCGGCTTTACCGTGGAATGTCACTGTTAATTTATCTAATGAAGTCTGTTGATAATCAGCATCATATTTATGATCGACAAGATATTTGATGAAGTCACGGTCATAATCTAAAACGACAATACATTGTTCGATAACGGAGTTACTAGCTTCGCCACCTTTAATGGAATGAACGTGTTTCAAATTGATTTTCTTTTTAACCTCAAAATTCATAATTCCCTTTTCCGCAAAAATGAGAGGGAATTCAGCATCTGGAGAGAAACCAAAGTCTGGTTGTGGTTTCTTTAATTTGCCGAAATAATACTCTACACCAGCGGAACCAGATTCTTCATTACCGCCGACAACAAAACGGATTTGATAATCACCCATCAAGTGGTTATCTCTCACCGCTTTCATCGCATAATAAGCGGCTAATAAGGGGCCTTTATCATCCGCAACACCACGGCCAGTAACACGATCACCTCTATCAACCATTTCAAATGGATTTTGATCCCAGCCAGTACCTGCAGGAACCACATCAGCATGGGCTAAAATGGTGATATTCTTACCTTCACCACAAGTGATTTCTACCACTTTATTGGCGTAATTATTTACTTCAAATCCATCAGCCTTACCTAAAGCGGCGATAAAGTCTAAAGCTTCAGAAACTCCTTTGCCAAATGGGTTGGTTTTACTGACAGTTTTTTCATCTAAAACAGAATTGATGGAAACAAATTTGGCTAAGTTTTCTAATAATGGTTGACGATAATGTTGGGTAATTGCGTCGTAAACTGACTGTTTTTTACGGCTTTTTAATGTTCCACGATAGATGGCTTCATATTTGGGGAAAGCCTTATCTAATGGCAAGATGATAAGTGGAGTGAGCACTAATGCGCCACCCACTTCGATGAGTCCATTAAAGGAAACAATGGTTAAGATTAAGGTAACATAAGTGAATCCTTGGAGAGCATCTCTATCACCTGCAAAGATATATAACATTGATAAGGTGAGTATGGAGTGGATGATAGTTAACACTGCACATGACACAACATCAAGCCAGAATCTTAAATGTGGTTTCTTTATTCTTCTTAAAAGGTCAAAAGTTAAACCTGCTAAGAAGCCAAAAATCATTCTTGGCAAAATGGAGATCATTGGATTAACAAAATACACATCGATAGGAGTGTTTGGCATAGTCGCGGCCTTCACTAATGAGAAGACACCAAAGGCTAAACCAGCCACTAAACCTTCTCTCCATCCAAAGAACCACGCAAAGATTAAAACAGCGATATGAATAATGGTAAAAGAAATAGCTCCTGGAGGAATAGTAATATAACCCACATATGGAACAAATGACATAATGGCGATAATTGCCACTATCATCGCATTAATTGCAATTCTGATAACGTTCTTGTTTTTCATAATTATCTATTCCCTTCATTTCTTTTAATGATTAAATTGAGGCCATCTAAGACTAAACTTTCGTCATAGATGAAATCATTTCCGATGATGTCTTTCACATAGACAGCTCCACCACCGGTTAAGATGTGCTTACATTTATAACCAAGTTCTTTTTCATAACGGTTAACAATGCCATTAACCATTTCCGCATGGCCTAATGTAATTCCTGCATTCATCGCATCAACGGTATTCTTGGCCATAATGGTTTTAGGTGCTACTAATGAAACCTCAGGTAATAATGCTGCTCTATTTGATAAAGAGCTAGCACTTAAAGATAAACCGGGCATAATAACGCAACTAATAAAAGCACCAGTCTTATCAACTAGCATGACTTTACTCGCAGTACCTAAGTCTGCAATTAAGCATGGATAATGATATTTCTCTTTGGCGCCCACCATCGCGGCTATTAAGTCATTGCCAATTTCGTTAGGATTATCAACATGGACAGTTAAGCCAGTTTTAATCCCCGGAGCAATACGTAATGGTTCGATATGGAAACACTCTCTTAAAGCTCCTAAAAGGTGGATGTTAACACTTGGAACAACAGAAGAAAAAATTATCTGCTCCACATCGGTGGCGGCAAAATCATTCTCTTGAAGTGTTCTATGTAAGACGGATAAGTATTCGTCTTTTGTTTTCTTTTCATCGACTGTGAATATCAGTCTTTTGAGGAGTTTTTCTTCTTTGAAGAAACCCACTCCAATCGTGGTATTACCCACATCAATACATAAGTTCATTTTATTCCTCCGCTACAATCCCATTTGGGTATCGTGCTAATAAAATTAAGCAACTACTATATTAACAATTTTATTTTTAACTACAATGATTTTTCTAATCATTAGTCCATCTGTGAACTTCTTCACATTCTCTAATTCTAAGGCTAATGCCTTCACTTTTTCATCATCAGTGTCTTTCTCGACATCTAATGTGGCGCGAAGTTTTCCGTTCACACTGACGGCCATTTTGACCATATTAGTTTCGAGTTTAGATGGATCATAGGTGGGCCAGCTTTCAAAAGCGATTGTGTCTTTATGGCCTAACTTCTCCCACATCTCTTCACCGATATGAGGAGTGATACAGGAGATGAGTTTCACAAAGCCTTCTGCATATTTCTTGGGTAATTTACCCACACGATAGACTTCATTGATGAAAATCATCATCTGGCTAATCGCAGTATTAAATGATAAGGCTTCATAATCATCAGTGACCTTTTTCACTGTTTGGTTATAAACCATATCGAGTTCTGGAACTTCTTCTTCCACCACAAAGTCGTTTTCAATAATTGCTCTATAGACTCTTTCTAAGAATCTATGGGCGCCTTCCACACCTTGATTACTCCAGGGTTTACTGGCTTCAAGTGGTCCCATGAACATCTCGTATAGGCGTAATGTATCCGCGCCATATTGGATGACGATATCGCTAGGATTAACGACATATTCCGGATAACGTTTACCCATCTTAATGCCATTAGAACCAAGAATCATTCCCTGGTGGACTAATTTCTTAAATGGTTCATCGAAAGAAATATAGCCTTTTTGATAGAGATATTTAGTCCAAATACGAGCGTAAATCAAATGACCCACTGCGTGTTCTGGTCCACCGATATATAAGTCGACTGGTAACCAGTGATTGGCTAATTCTTTATCGCAGAATACTTTGTCATTATGTGGATCGACATATCTTAAGAAATACCAGCTACTACCCGCACTACCAGGCATCGTAGATGTCTCTCTTAAGCCGCGTTTACCATTGACGGTATATTCTTTCCATTCTTTCGCATTCTCCAAAGGAGCTTTGCCATTATGGCCTTTATAATCATCAAGAATAGGAAGGACTAAAGGAAGTTCTTTATCATCTAAAGCGTGGATGGAACCATCGTCCATATGGACGACTGGAACTGGTTCGCCCCAATATCTTTGACGGGCAAAAATCCATTCTCTAAATTTATAATTTATCTTCTTTTCACCGATACCTTTTTCTTTTAAGAAATCGAGCATCTTGTTAATCGCATCTTCTTTATTTAAGCCATTGAGGAAATCACTATTGATGTGAAGGCCATCATCTTCATAAGCTTCTTTAGATATATCTCCGCCTTCTAAGACTTGGATAATATCTAAACCAAACTTTTTGGCAAAGGCATAGTCTCTACTATCGTGTGCGGGCACCGCCATAATCGCGCCGGTACCATAAGAAGCTAAAACATAATCAGAAATGAAGATAGGGAGTTTCTTTCCATTCGCGGGATTAATCGCATATGCGCCAGTGAAAACACCGGTCTTTTCTTTATTCAAAGAAGTTCTTTCGAGTTCACTCTTTCTTGCCGCTTCAGCGATATAATTCTCCACTTCTTGTAATTGTTCTTTAGAAGCAATCTTCTTCACGAGTTCATGCTCGGGAGCGAGCACGCAATATGTCGCACCAAAGAGGGTGTCACATCTCGTGGTAAAGACAGTGAATTTTTCTTTATGACCAAAGACTTCAAAATCGATAAGTGCGCCAACGCTCTTACCAATCCAGTTTCTTTGGATTTCTTTCGTGGATTCTGGCCAATCGATACGGTTTAAACCTTCTAATAAGTCTTCACCGAATTTGGCTTGGTCGATAACCCATTGTTTGAGGTTCTTACGAACGACAGGATAACCACCTCTTTCACTCTTCCCATCGATGACTTCATCATTAGAAAGAACTGTTCCGAGTTCTTCACACCAGTTAACAGGCATATCGATATATTTGGCATAGCCATCTAAGAATAAACCCTTAAAGATCCATTGTGTCCATTTATAGAAAGATGGATCACTCGTGGAAACCACTCTATCCCAGTCATAGTCAAAACCGAGTTCTTTTAATTGATGAGAGAATGTCTTGATATTCTCTTCGGTGAAGATACCAGGATGATTACCGGTTTGAATCGCATATTGTTCCGCAGGTAAACCAAAGGAATCATATCCCATAGGATGGAGGACATTATATCCTTGCATTCTCTTCATACGGGAAACGATATCGGTCGCGGTATAGCCTTCTGGATGGCCAGCATGTAAACCGACACCAGAGGGATATGGGAACATATCTAAGGCATAGAATTTGGGTTTAGAAAAATCCCAAACATCAGTTTTAAATGTTTGATGATCTTCCCAATATTTCTGCCATTTCTTTTCTATTTTGAGGTGATCATAGCCCATAAAATAGGCCTCCTTATTATTTAATAATCGCTATTTCTTTATATAATCCGAGATAACTCTTTGCACTCTTGCTCCAGGAGTTATCAGTCTCCATAGCGTTTTTCATTAATCTAGTTATGACTTTCTTATCTTGATAAGCATCATAAGCATAGATACTTGTATATTTCATATCATCTGGATGGTAATTGTCAAATCCAAATCCATTGGATGTCTCTAAATTTCCACCATCATAGTTGATGACTGAGTCTTTTAATCCGCCAGTTCTTCTCACGATGGGCAACGTTCCATATCTTTGAGCAATCATCTGACCTAAGCCACATGGTTCAAACAAGGAAGGCATCATGAAGAAGTCACTAGCTGCGTAGATACGATGCGCAAGTGCGTCATTGTACCCGATATAAATCGCCATCTTATCTGGATATTTAGCGCGAAGCTTTTCTAATTCTACTTCGTATTGTCTTTCGCCACTTCCTAAAATGACAACATTGCATCCCCTATTACATAGTTCTTCAATCGTAGGGAATAAAAGGTCTAAACCTTTTTGCCAGGTCAAACGAGAAACCATAGAATATAGAGGTTGTTTATAATCAGTGAGATTGAGTTCTTTTAATAAGGCATCATGATTAGCTTTTTTACCCGCTACTAAGGTAGAGGAATCATATTGTCTCGCAATGGCAGGATCATCACTAGGATTGAATTCAAGATAATCAATACCATTTAAGATGCCACAGAAATCCCATTCCCTAAGATTTAAGACACCATCGAGGTGCATACCACCTTCAGGTGTTAATAATTCCGAATGATGTGTGGGGCTAACTGTTGTCACTTTATCCGCGTATACGATACCCGCTTTTAAGGTGGAGACGCGTTCATCGAGTCTCACTTTACCATCATAGAATAATGAATCAGGCAAGTTATAGAGATTACCTAAAGCATCACAATCGAGCATTCCTTGGAAAGCCGGATTATGGATGGTCATCACAAAGCGAGTCTTTTTGAATCTATCGCGGTACCAACTGACTTCTTTAATAGCGGAGATGAGCATGCCAGGTTGCCAATCGTGAATATGAATGATGTGAGGAGTCTCTTTTCTTCTCATCAAGAATTCTCTTACCGCTAAGGTGAAGAAAGCAAATCTCTCTCCATCATCCGCGTCACCATAGATATTGCCCCTATCGAAGTACCAATGTTCGATTAAATAGAAGGTCACACCATCAGCTTCAGTTTCATAAACTTTGGCTTCTTGGTGTCTCCAAGACATATTAATTACAAAGGAATCAACGAGTTTTACTGGGGTTTTGATGGTGTTTTTCACCACTTGATAAAAAGGAATGATGACAGAAACATCATGTTTTAAAAGGGCTAATTCTTTAGATAATGAATAGACCACATCCGCCAAGCCACCAGTCTTACAAAAGGGGCGTGACTCACTGGCCACCATAACGATTTTCATTAGATTTTTTCTCCTTGTTTAACGATGAATAATTCATCTTTGGTTCCGGATAGATTTTTAATCTCCTGAACTTTGACATTCTTATCAGTTAAAACATATTGTAACTTGGCGTTACTACCAATCTTGGTCAAGGTGAATAGGATACAGTTTTTAATCACTGCACCTTCTTCGATGACCACACCACGGGAGATGATGGAATTCTCCACATTACCTTTGATAATACAACCGTTAGCGACAAAGGAATTGCTCACTTTGGCTTTAGGACCATATAACGCAGGCGGTGTATTATGTGTGGTCGTATAGATTGGCCAATCATCAAAGAATAGTTTTTGTCTATTCTCAAAAGCTAACAATTCGAAAGATACATTAATGTAATCTTTTAAGGTGAGGATAGGGAACACAGTCCCTTTAAATTCATAACCATTAATGGTTAATAAATTATGGTTAATCATATAGGAAACCATATAACGAATATTCGCCATACTGGAGACTTCATGAGAGAGTCTTAATAATTCATCAAATGCTTTACGAGTAAAGACAAAAGTTTCTAATGAAACATTGATGTTCTTTTTCGTTCCCACATTTGTGTAACTATGAACGACTTTTCCATCTTCTAATTTGAATAAGTCACAGTTGATGTATTCTTCGTTACCATGGTTATTCTTGAGATATAAGCAAGTGATATCCGCGCCACTATCGATATGTTGTTCAATCATCTCGCGATAATCGAAAGACATGAGGAAGAAAGCGGGAGCCACTACAACATATTCTGGGTTCGCGGTTTCTAACACGGAATAATGAGATTCCACATTCGCGATATCAGTATTGAATTTTGAAGAATCGATGAGTTTTTCATTCATCACGATTCTTAAGAATCCAGTTCTAGTATTGTTAATCCAAACATTACCTTGTTGAGTATGGTTTAAAACCGCAGAGATATCATGTTCGGTAAGGACCATAATACGGTCGATTTCAGAGTTGGAGAAATTGGAGAGAGTGAAGTCCATTAAGGCATATCTCGATAAGAAAGAGACGGCACCTAAAGGACGAGATTTAGTGAGCTCACCAAGACCCGGAGAGTCATGTAAGTTACAAATACCTAAAATCTTATTCATGGTACTTACCTCCTTTCGCGATTAATACAACTTCATCGCTATTAAGATTGATCCTGCTTCCTTCTTCAATTACCACGTTAGGAGCGATAATCGCGTTATTCACTTTCGCGCCCACTTTAATACGCGCACCATTCATGATCACGCAACGGGTGCACACGGCTTTCTCTTCGATAATCGCATCGCTAGAGATAACGCAGGAATCAGCTTTTCCTAAGATTACTGATCCTTGGTTAGAAATACTTCTAGTAATGGAACCTTCTGGTCCAATATATTGCGGCACACTATAAGTGTCTTTGGTATAAATACGAGTGGTTCTATCGGAATCATATAAGTCGAGCATCTTCGCATCTAAAGCCACATCCATATTGGCTTGATGTAAGGAAGCGAGAGTTCCGACATCTCTCCAATAACCTTTAAATCTATAGGCTTGGAGCAATAAACCATCGTTGAGCATCTTGGGAATAATATTATTTCCAAAGTCATGGTCTGAATCAGGATCTTTCGCATCTTCTTTTAAGTATTTACGTA
Source organism: Bacilli bacterium (assembly GCA_045130875.1). Lineage (GTDB taxonomy): Bacteria > Bacillota_I > Bacilli_A > RFN20 > CAG-826 > RUG13091. The sequence goes on from JBGUQI010000022.1 coordinate 13,758, forward strand.
GTACTTTCCAAGTGAAGACATAGACACCCATAGAGGCGAGATTGCTCTTAGGTTGTTTGGGCTTTTCTTGGAACTCTACGATACGGTCAGTATTATCGACCGCCATAATACCAAAACGACTAGCTTCTTTAGGATCGACTTCAATGACAGAGATGGTTGCATCAGCATCTCTTTCTTCATGAAGTTCAATCATGTCGTTATATAAAGTTTTATAAATGTGGTCACCAGATAGGATTAAGACATAATCTGGTTTATTCTCATCGAGAAAATCGATGTTTTGAGTAATCGCATCAGCGGTACCTTTGTACCAGTTAGCTCCTTCTTCAGTTTGTCTTGGAGCTAAGGATGTCATCAGCGCATGCACGCCATTAAGACCCCACTTTTCGCCATTACCTACATAGGCATCTAAATCAGTTGATTCATATTGGGTGAGAACACCGACGGTATTGATTCCACTATTCGCACAATTGCTTAATGGGAAATCAATAATGCGGTATTTAGCCGCAAACGACACAGCGGGTTTAGCTGTTTTCTTCGTTAGGGCTTCTAGACGAGTCCCCTTTCCCCCTGCAAGGATCATCGCAACAACTTTTTTGGACATAATAAAACTCCTTATGCGGGTATATTTTAACATACGCGCACATACAAAACCACAAAACAAAGTCTTTTTATAAATAAAGCGAAGTTATAAACTATTAAATATGAAAGTTCATGTCTCGATGAGGAAGATGATTATTCCTCTCATAGTCATCTGTATAGTGGCCGCTGGAGCGTTATTCGGTGTCACCTTTAATATGTTCTTATTTGACTTACCGTGGGACTGGAGACAATACACCATCATCGGTGGTTATGTCTTTGTAGTTATCACTCTATTTTTACTCACTGCATTTGCCAGTTCTTATGAGGTAACTAAAAAATATGTCGCGGTCAATAAGGGTAAACAACAACTCATCTATTATTACAGCGATGTAGTATATATCGATGAAGAGAAATCCTCAAAGAAGAAAATGATCCATTTCTATACAAAACAAGGACATTGTCGTTATTTAATGTTCGATAGAGAAGGCATTTTATACCCCACAATGTTAGAAAACTGCAAGAATAGATTGTCCAAAGAAGAGTTTGAGCAAAGATATCCGCAGGTTAAATTATAATTGTTTTTAATCATTACCATTTCCTCCATCATCTCCCCTATCAAACAATTTTTTTAAATGTTTGTTGCGGTAAATATGCTGTTGTGGTAAGATTTTCAAAGTCAGTTAGGAGGACTACGATATGTCAAGAGTATGCCCAGTTACAGGAAAAGGACCCATGAGCGGTAACAATCGTTCCCATTCATTGAGAGCTACCCGCCGCAGATGGAATTGTAATCTCCAAACCAGAACTGTTGTTGTTGACGGAAAAGAAATGCGTGTTCGCATGTCAACCCGTGCCTATCGCAGCCTCAACAAACAATACAAAGAGAGATAAGCAAAATCCTGAATAAAAAAATAGTGACTTCGCGTCACTTTTTTTGTTGCTATTTTATGAGATTTATAAGGATGATGAATAATACACTATCAGCGAAGAATGATATAATCATCAGCCATTCCGTGAAGGCCATCATTATGTATTTTGGTCTCACATAATATTCATTCCCTTTTTCATCAATTCCGATATTCATTTTAATGCTTAAGGAAAGCTTTGGATTCATCACTAAAACAAAATTGAATAAAGCCACCACTAAGGAAACAATAAACATCACTAGAGATAAAACATCCGCTGCTAATTGATAATGTCTAAAGAAGGCCAAAGCAATGGAAGCGGGCAAGAAGAATGAACAGACAAATAAGATTATAGAAACCGATAAATGGAATCTAATAGTCTTTAAGGGAACAAAGTTCACCGCACAATTTAATATAGAATAAAGAATACCACTAGCGATAATCGCATAAACAATGCCGTCTTTGTTACTATACGCTAATGCGATCGCATAAAAGGAAATAGATATTGCGGTTTGGAATATTAAAGCGGAATTGCCTAAGATGTTATCACTAAAGTGAGATGAGAAATTAAATTCATAAGGAAAGTGATTTCTTAAATCATATTTCTCAGCGAATCTCTTTTGATAATTCCTTAAGGAAAAGAGCAAATAAACCGCAAAGAAAACTGCGGAAAGAGCTCCTAAGGCAATAACCCAAACAATACTCATTATTTCTGGAGACCCTCGATTCTCTCTTTGATATCAGGCTGACCAAATAGATAACTACCAGCCACTAAAATATCGACACCAGCTTCTTTACAGAGTTCGCCAGTTTCAGAATTGATACCACCATCAACTTCGATTAAACAATTGAAGTGACGATAATCAATTATTTCACGTAAGTATTTAATTTTCTCAAGCGCGGAAGGCATGAAGGATTGCCCACCAAAACCAGGTTCCACAGACATGATAAGAATGAGATCTAATTTATCGATAAGGTTATCAAGAACTTTGACATCAGTGCCAGGCTTAATAGAAAGGCCTGCTTTGCCTCCTAATGAATGGATTAAATCAATGATTTGAATAATTTCTTTTTCATCTTTACAGGCTTCATAATGGAAGGTTAAAAACTGGGCGCCGTTTTTGATGAATTCTTCCGCATATTTTAAGGGTTCAGAAATCATGATATGAACATCGTTAATCATCCCATGAGAATGAGCAATACTCTTTAAAACTGGGATGCCAAAAGAGATGTTTGGAACGAAATGTCCATCCATCACATCAAAGTGTAACCACTCCGCTCCTGCGGCTTCTACAGTTCTAATTTCTTCCTCTAATTTATTGAAATCTGCGCTCAATATAGAGGGGGCGACAATACATCTATTCATCTTTCGTACCTCTTGTTTTTATATATACTTTCTTCCGATAATTTGAGATAGCAATCATAGGCTATTTTTGGATACTTTCCACTGCTCAATAGATCCTTAATAACACACTTTGGTTCACTGATATGCAAGCAGTTAGAATAGTAACAATTCGTGTAATTTTCGTTAAATCCGGGATAAAATTGCGCTAAATCTTCCTTATATAGATCTAATTCGAGAGAGGAGAATCCCGGAGTATCAGCGATATATCCACCTTCATATGGAAGTAAGATCACTTCTTTGGTTTGGTGTTTACCTCTACCTAATGCATAGGAGTAATCTCCCACTCTTCTTTCAAAATCTTTGTCTATCGCATTGATGAGAGAGGATTTACCCACACCACTTTGACCAATGAGGCAGGTCACTTGGTTTTTAAATAGCTTTCTAACCTCTTCTAATCCCTCCAGAGTTTTGTTGGAGACGACATAGACTTCGATATCAATCTGTTTAAAGGTACTAACAATCTCTTTAATGAGGTTTTTATCGTCTTCCTTATCAGACTTGGTAAGGATGATTTTGGCGTTGATGCCATTCATATTTGCATAGGTTAAATATTTGAAGGCTAATAAATAGGAGAATTCAGGTTCTTTTAAAGACTCGATAATAAGCATTTGTGTGACATTGCTAATCGGAGGTCTTTTTAAATAATTAACACGGTCATAGACCTTAGAAATAACGAGATAATCCTCACTCACTTCTACGATGTCTCCCACTGTGGGTTTGACACCTTTATTTCTAAACAATCCTCTTGCTGGAGCGTTATAAATTACTCCATCCACTTCGATGGAATAAACACCACAACTAAGAGAAACAATTCTGCCTTTCATTATTTAAATCCAAATAGTTTTCTGAAGAAACCTTTCTTCTCTTTGAAGGAGTTAGGATCATTCTTTAAATCGAGCAAATCGGTATATAACTCATTCGCATTTTGATACCTTTCTTTAGGATTCTTCTTCACGCACTTTAAGATGATTCTTTCCACTTCTTTTGGACAATCAGGAACGTATTTCTTGGGAGATGGGAATTTCTCTTTTACATGCGCGACAGCGATGTCGAGAGCTTTATCTTTCACATAGGGAACATGTCCAGTAATCACTTCAAAGAAAGTGACACCTAAAGAATAGATATCTGATAAAGCGGAAGCGGGTTTACCTAAACTGATTTCCGGCGCGAGATAATGGACTGAACCCACTATTTCATTTTGTCCTTCATTTAATTCATCAGGTCCGGCTTGTGCGATACCGAAGTCACCAAGTTTGACGGTGCCATCATTCATAACATAAATGTTATCTGGCTTAATATCACGATGGACAATACCTCTTTGGTGAGCGTACGATAACGCGCCCGCTAATTGGAGCATGTAATCAATAGCTTCGGGAATTGGAAGAGCACTTCTAAAATCTAATACCTCTTTGAGGTTTTGTCCTTTGATAAATTCGTTAGCGATATAAGGAACACTATCCACTGTTCCGTGGTTATAAACTTTTACAATATTGGGGTGGTTCAAAGAAGCCGCGATACTGGCTTCGTTTTTAAAACGCTTTAAATTGACGGGGTTATTCATTACATCCTTACGGATGAGCTTGATAGCGACCACTTTCTTAGTGATTATATCACTACCTTCATAAACCTCCGCCATACCGCCATGGCCCACACGGGCAGTTATGCGATAGCGCGCATCGACAAGTGAACCGATTTTTAAAGGCATTATTCGTTAGCCTCCCATAAGACGACAGCGATGTTATCGGAACCACCATTTTGGTTCGCTAATGAAACTAGTTCATTCACTTTTTGGTCTGGAGTATCTGTGCCTTTGATGATGGACAATAAGTCCTTATCTGGAACGTTATTATATAAACCATCACTACACACTAAGATGGTATCTCCTAAATATGGATGGACAGACACATCTAAATCTAAGCTTGGATAGATACCTAAAGCATTCATCAAGACATGACGCTTGGGGTGTGTCTTAATCTCTTCTTTGGTGATTTCACCAATACGGTAGAGATATTGGACATAGGTTTGATCAGTGGTAATCTGAGTCAAAATTCGATTTCTAAATGTATAGGCACGAGAGTCACCAACTTGGGCGACCACCATGTAGTCATTAACGATTAAAACTAAGGTAATTGTTGTACCCATACCTTGGTATTTTTCATTCTTCGCGGATTGGCGATAGACGATGCTATTGGCCTCTCTAATGGTGCTAGCCACCCATCTCTTAGCAAAGAAGGAACTAGCGAAACGGTCTTTATCAGAAAAAGCTTGAGAAATGTGATCAATTGCTAAATTTGCGGCTAAATCGCCCTTATTTTGGCCACCCATGCCATCACAAACAACAAGAAGAATATTACCTCTTGCGTTAGTTAATGCTACAGCGCAGTCCTCGTTGTTGATGCGGACTTTGCCGATATCGGTTTTGAAGGCGTATCTGCCATATAGGTATTTCTTGTTACTCGCCATAATCATTCCTCACACTTCGCTTTTAATTGACCACAGGCAGCATCGATATCACTGCCGAATTCTTTTCTGATTGTTGCTGTCACACCACCCTTGGTTAGATAGTCAAGGAAGGCGTGAACTCGATTACCACTACTACGTTTGTAATCGTTCTTATTTGTTTCATTATAGGGGATGAGATTGACATAACCCATCGTCCCTTTAATCAATTTAATTAATTGCTCAGCATGTTCCTTGGTATCATTGATACCTTCTAATAGAAGGTACTCATAGGTTACACGCCTTTTGCTTATCTCTTCGTATTCTTTGACTGCAGGCATTAATACCTCTAGTGGATAAGCTTTATTGATTTTCATTAACTGATTTCTTAATTCGTTATTTGGAGCGTGGAGAGAAATGGCTAAATTTGTTTGTAAACCTTCTCGGGCATATTTCTTAATTCCTTCCACTATTCCACAGGTAGAAACAGTAATATGTCTGGCTCCAATGGCTAATCCTTTTTGTGCGTTCACGATACGGATGAAATCCATCACATTATCGTAATTATCAAAGGGTTCACCAGTGCCCATCACCACGACATGGGTGACATGCATTCCCTTTCCCTCTTCTCTTAGAAGATCGTTGATGACCATTATTTGACCCACCATCTCTTCGGGTTTGAGATTTCTCTGCTTTCCGAGAATTCCAGAAGAGCAGAAGGAGCATCCCATATTACAACCCACTTGGCTTGATACGCATACCGCGCATCCATAGTCGTAACGCATGAGTACGCATTCGACCTTCATATGGTCTTCTAACTCTAATAAGAGTTTGACAGTTCCATCTTTGCTCACTTGTTTGAGATAGATGGATGGTAGTTTTAAACAGTATTTCTCTTTGAGAACTTCTCTAAAGCGCAAAGAGATATCGGTCATCTCATCGAAATCACGAGCATTCTTTTCATACATCCATGTATAAAGTTGGATAGCGCGATAAGGCTTTTGGCCTTCGCTAACCATTAAATCTTGTAATTTCTTCATCTCCATGCCATAGAGATTAATCATGCTTGTCCTCTTTTCTTAAAACTGCAAAATATAGGAATGTTTGATATCTATCAAACGGGAATAATTGTTTTTCTTTTACTAAAGTAAATTCAGAATGGTTCTTTAAGAATCTCTGGATTAAACCATTACCTTCATTACGGCAGAATGTTGGAACAAAGTAGACGAGGTCTCCGCCATCTTCAACATGGATAGAAGCTTCTTCTAGAGACTTATATTCGCCATCGATTAAACGATCTAAATCATCTTGTTTGATGTTTAAGAAATAATCTGGTCTTTCACTTAGACCGAGTAAATAGGAATTCTCTGGACACACAAAGAAGGTGTGCACAGGTTTAGAGATACAGGTGATGATTAAAGTATGATCACCTTCATATAATGAAACATTACCTAAAGAATAGTTTTTCACTTTTCTATCGGTATCGAAGAAATGGCTTTGTAAACCACAGACATAATCCGCTTTAAAGGTTGGACCTAAGCGAGCATAAAGTTCTTCGAGTAAATAGTTATTTGAAGCACCATAAATAGCGATACCTCTCAAGGAATCGACATCGAGGTCTTCTAACATAAAGTGATAACTAGCGGGAATATATAAAGCATCACCACTAGCGACTGCAGGGTTCTTTCTGATATTACCCTTCTCATTTAAGACCGCAATATTAGGTGTGGAGAAAGTAGAAAAGTCAGTATATTTATTGAAGAATTCTTCATCACTAATGCGATTGCTATTGATTCTCACCATTACTTTCTTACTCATAGAGAAAGAACGGAATAATTTATTCGCTAATTTGCCAGCATTCTTCTGCCACATATTCACAATCCAAATTGGAAGGTTATGTCTTAAAGAGATGTACTTTTTACTATCAAAAGGAATGTCTTCTGGAATCAAAGCTTTAGGATCGGAATAGGATTTAATAAATTCTATTACTCCTTCCACTTCCACGTTCTTTTCAATAAAGGCAAATAGTTCTTCTTCCTCAAATCTATGAGCGAAGATATGTTCCCCCAAACCTAAAGCAATCAATAAAAATTGATTCTCTTTAATATCGGGATATTTTCTATTCACGATTTCTTTAAAGACATAATAATGTCTTAAAGCACAGCCACTGGAAGCAGAGATATCCGCTTTTAAATCAGGACCGTATTTTTGTTTCTCATTTTTAAGAGTTGCTTTTATAGCAACACTGAAAGGAATTTGTTCTTCGATTACTTTAAGTAAAACGTTATAAGCATGTTCAAAAGGTTTCATTATTTATTAAGTCCTTCAAAAATATCGCCAGTGTAGATATCTTCCTCTTCTTCATCTTCCTCATCGTCTTCATCAAATTCATCTTCTTCTTCGAAATCGACGATGTTAGCTTCGGTGATATAAAGGGGATAATCAGAATTCACTTTTTTATAAAAATCATCAGAGGAGAAATAGGAGAAAATCACATTGATATGAATAGCTACTTCACCAATACCGTGGAGCAAGAGATCCGCCATCTTATCTTGGACACGAGCAAACTGTTCTGGAGCCTTCACTTCAATGATGATATTCCAAGAAGTTTGTTCCACTCCTTTATGGAAAACCATAGTTTGAGGTGATAAGAAAACAACTTCATTCTCTTCCACTTCATATAACTTCGCCACTAAGGGGGTTAATTCCTTGGATAAATTACCGACCACAAACTGGTCTAATCCTGACATTTTGACAATAATCATAAAAAAATCCTCTTGTAAATTATATACGAGAAGATACATTTTTTATACTAAAAATTGTATGGATCAATATTGACGGTAATATGAAATTGGCTTTTGCTCGAATAAATCGCAATAGCTTTATTTAAAATTTCTTTGGTTTTCTTATAATCTCTGAACTTAATCAAAGCAGTTCTCAAATAGTTATTTCCTTCGTATGGAATGTATGGAGTTGTAGGACCTAATACTAATACAGAATCATCAAATTCACTATTTAACATATCAATCAAACTGACCATACCTCTAGCGACATTTTCTTCGTTCTTACCTGCAAGTGTGATACTCGCTAGTAACGTGTAAGGTGGGTATGATTGCATACGACGATATTGCATCTCTTTGTTATAGAAGAGTTCATAGTTCTGACGAGCCGCCATAGTGATAGCGTAATTGTTAGGAATGTAGGTTTGAATAATGGCAATGCCTTTCTTATCCTTTCTACCACTTCTACCAACGGCTTGGGTAATTAGTTGGAAAGCTCTTTCATTACTTCTAAAGCTAGGCATGGATAAACCGATATCCGCTAAAACAACACCCACTAAAGTAACATCTGGGAAGTCATGGCCTTTAGCAATCATCTGAGTTCCCACTAATATATCAGCGCGTTTTTGACGAAAATCTTCAATAATTGTGGGGATTTTTGCACGAATTTTTGCAGAATCGGAATCTAATCTCAATGTTCTAGCTTCTGGGAATAAACGATGAACTTCATCTTCAATACGCTCAGTTCCAAATCCTGTCTTCATAATGTAGTTAGAATCGCATTCAGGACAGGTTTCTGGCATCTTACAGACATAATCGCAATGGTGACATTTAAGCATATTATCTGTCTTATGATAGGTTAACGCGATATCACAGGTTGGGCACTTGAAAATATGCCCACATTTACGACATGAAACAGTTGTAGAAAAGCCTCTTCTATTGATTAAGAGAATGGCTTGTTCTTTCCTCGCTAAAACATTAGCAATTTCCATTCTTAAACGTTTAGAGAAAATATAAGAATCTCTATCGATGTTATGGTAGTCGGCCATATTGACAATTGTGGTTGCCGGTAGCTCTTTGTTGTTCACTCTATTATTTAATAATAAAAGATGATAATTACCTTTTTGAGCTCTCGCTCTACTCTCTAATGATGGAGTGGCACTACCAAGTAACACTTTAGCGTTATGCATCTTTCCTCTCATAATTGCTACTTCTCTAGCGTGATAGAAAGGAACGGTATCTTGCTTATATGATTCGACATGTTCTTCATCAAGAACAATGAGACCGATATTCTTAAGTGGAGCAAATATTGCGCTTCTAGCGCCCACAACAATATGGCAATCACCTTTTGCGATTTTACGGTATTCATCATATTTTTCCGCAGGTGTTAATTCACTATGGAGAATAGCGACATCGTTTTTAAATCTCTTTAAAAAGTACTCCATCATCACGGGAGTTAAAGATATTTCAGGGACGAGCATCAAAACTGATTTGCCTTCTTTTAATACTTGTTCAGAAAGTGTGAGATAGACTTCTGTCTTACCACTACCAGTGACACCTTCTAAGAGATAGACTTTGTCGTTAGATTCATTGAATTCTCTAATTACTCCTCTTTGTTCATCAGTGAGTTTTGGAGGGGCGACATATTGATAATTGGGAATTTTTAATCTTCTCTTTTCAACTTTGACAATCTCCACTCTCTTATAATCGATGAGCTTATTTAAAATAGAGACTGATTTGATATCTTTCTTTAAAACCTTATCAGTTGAACTGATTAATCTTAATAATTCAATTTGCTTATCAGTTAAACCATTTTCATCTTTATTCACAGCTTTGACATATAAGTCATAAGCAATCTTCGGTCCCTTTAAAGCAGACTTCCTCGGAGATAAAGATGGAGGAAGCATAGACTGTAAAACACTGATTTTAGGAGCGAGGTAATAATCTGAAACATAGTCAGATAACTTTAATAAATCCTCACTTAAAAGAGGACTTTCATCTATGACATCGATGATTTCATCGATTTGAAATCCTAATTTGTCTTCTAACTCACCGATTGTTTTATCGGTTTCATAGCATTTAGTGACATAGCCCACTAAATCACGATGATTAAAAGTTAAGAGCACACGAAAGCCGACATCGACTTCTTTATTACCGGTATAAAAGTAAGAAAAAGGACGGTCGAGTGAATAACTAGCATATTCAATTAATACTTCTAAGATTTTCATTACTCCCCGCCGTCTTATCTCTTTTTCATTTTTGCTTTAATTAAGTCCACTATTTCTTGGGCGGCTCGTGATACCTTATCGTTGACCACCACATGATCATAGTTTTCTGTCATCTTCATTTCCTTAAGACCTTTTTGCAGTCTTTCTTGAATCACTTCTTCCGATTCAGTTTTTCTTTTGCGGATACGATTTTCTAAAGCTTGGAAAGAAGGAGGCATTAAGAAGAAAGAAATCACCCTATCATCTTTCACTGATGACATCACTTGTGATGCACCATTGATTTCAATCTCCAAGAATACATTCTTGCCCTGGTCTCTTAAGGCTTCTACTTTATCTTTTGGAGTGCCATATTTGTTGCCCACAAAAGAAGCCCATTCTAAGAAATTACCTTTCTTGATGTTCTCTTCAAATTCTTCTTCAGAAACAAAGTAATAGTCGACACCATCAACCTCTTTATCACGTGGTTTTCTTGTGGTCATAGAAATAGAGTATGTTAAATCAATGCGATGAGATTTCATAATCTCTTGTCTAACACAATTTTTGCCCACTCCAGATGGACCGCTAAGGATGATGAGTAAACCTTTTTTCATGTTTCTAATTATAAATATATATTTATAGCAAGGTCAAATATTTATGTTAAAATACTAGTATGTCAGATTTGAAAATCAGTGTTATTGGATTAAGACAAATTGTCTCGGATTTATCGAGTAAAATTTGCTTTAACCACGTGGCGAATATCACAGTTATTAACTCTCAAGATTTTTTTATTTCTTTTGCTAATTACCGCAAAGAAAAAGTTTTGGTTAGTTTAAATCCACAGCATCCTTTTGTCTGCTTGATTAAGATTATTGATCCCTGTGGAACACGTGTTGGTCAACTCAGTGATACCTTAAGAAAAGAATTCAAAGATGGCTTTGTGACATCCGTAGAATGATTAAACGATGATAGAGTGATAGTTTTTAACTACCACTACACAAATGATTACTATGATAGAGAAGAAAGGCAACTTATTTTAGAGCTCATTCCTCACCGTCCTAATCTAGTTATTATGAGAAATGAGAAAATCCTATTTGCCAATCACTACACTGATGTCACTAATGAACATCCAATAATCAAAGGTTTTTCCTATACACCACTAGTGAATAACAATGTCGTTATCGAAGAAGAATTCAATCTCGAAGAATTTAAAGAAAAAGCCACTGATTATTATCTAGTAGCCAAGCATCGCCGCTTAGAAGAACAATTCAAACCTGTTCTACAGCATATCAAATCCAGAATCAAAACCTTAAAGCAAAAGATTAAAGTTCTCAATGGAGAAATAGAAGTCGCTAAGAACAATCTTTCTTATAAAGAAACAGGTTCCACTATTTTAGCGTATTCTTATGATTTAGAAGGTTTAAAGGAATATGCGAAAGAGAATAATTTGGATTATGATTTCTCTCAATCTACAGGTATTAACGCCAACAAGTATTTTACTAAATACAAGAAAGCAAAAAGAACCATAGAGATGGATGAAAAAGAACTCATTAAAACACAAGATGAGATTGAAAACTTAGAGAATTATCTTACTACCTCCAAGTATATGAATGAGGAAGACATTAAAGAATTAGCGATCCTCCTATTCCCCAATAAATTCCGCTTAGGACCAAGACAAAAAGTCGATGCCAAATATGGAGAAATTGCTATTGATAATTACAGGATTTTATATGGCAAAAACGCTAAACAAAATGAGTTTGTAACATTCAAAAAAGCCAATAAGAAAGATCTCTTCTTCCACATCAAAGATGCTCATGGAAGCCATGTAATTTTACAAGATGATAACCCATCAAATGAAAGCAAATTGACCGCCTGTGAAATTGCCCTACTTTTAAGTGGAAAAGAAATGGGTGAAGTTCAATGTACAGAAGTGAAAAACATCAAAAAAGGAAGCTTTGTCGGCCAGGCCTTATTCATTTCCTATGAAGCATTTGTAATCGGTTCAATTAGACGTCAAACCAAGAAATTACTTGCAAATTCACATTAATTTTCCAGTTAATTGACCTTTTCTATTTATTTAATTATTCGTAGCGTTACTTGCATCGCTACGTTTTTTTGTATGTTCATATTGGAACATGTATAACAACTTTTATATTTATGGATTAATAACCTTCAAATTGTTAAATAATTAAAGATTCTTATTGTCTTTTTCTCTTAACAAAAAGTCTTCACCTTTAATGGCTTCACTTGTAGAAAGGCCAATAAAGTTTTGTTGTCTTAAAATCTCATAAGCCACTATCGCTACACAGTTAGAAAGATTAAGACTTCTAGCTTCAGGGACCATCGGTAATCTTAACAATCTATCAGGGTGTTCTCTTAATATGTCATGAGGAATACCTGTAGATTCTCTACCAAACATCACATAAATGTCTTTAATAGGGTCAGAAAAGTCGAAAGTGGAATAAACCTTATTGGAATACCTTGTTATGTAATACACGTCTTCATTAGGGTGTTTTTTAGCGAATTCTTCATAATTCTCATAAAAATACATCTTCAAATCTTCTATGTAATCCATTCCCACTCTTTTGAGATCCTTGGAATCAATAGAAAAAGATAACGGGCCTATAATATGTAGCGTAGCGTGTATTGCTACGCAAGTACGCATTATATTACCCGTATTCTGTGGTTTTTCTGGACGATATAAAACAATATTAATCATTAATAGCCACGAGCTTTTCTTTCAGCCACGATTTTTGGTTGAATGAGTCTCTTATATTCTTTGCAGCATTCTTCAATAACTTTGATTGCTTCTTCTCTACCATAGATATCTTCAATCGCGGTATCTTTGTTCTCTAAAGATTTATAAACTGTGAAGAAGTGTTTGATTTCCACCATCACATGTTCTGGGATTTCATTAATATCTTTAAAGTCTTTATAGAAAGGATCATCTTTACAAACAGCGATGATTTTTTCATCTGGTAATCCACCATCAGTCATAGTTAATACTCCAATAGGAGTACATCTCACAAATGACATAGGAAGAATGGATTCGCTACAAAGCACTAATACATCAAGGGGGTCATAGTCTCTAGCAAAAGTACGAGGAATAAAACCATAGTTTTGAGGATAAATGGTAGATGTATATAAAACACGGTCTAAAATGAGATGACCAGTTTCTTTATCTAATTCATATTTATTCTTGCTGCCTTTTGAAATCTCAATAAGAGCAATAAAATCTTCAGGTGTTATTCTTGATGCTTTTACGTCATGCCATGCGTGCATATATAAACCCTCCTAAGCATTATTACTTTATCATAAAATATGATATACTCAAACCATGAAAAAAGTTATTCTCTGTTTATTAACCACGATTTTAGTTCCCGCTTTGAGTGCCTGTCAGGACAAATCTCGTAGTGTTATTTCTATAAACGTGAACAGTAAATACGATAATTACGTCGAATTAAATATTAATTCTTTAAAGAATTTAATCGAATCTGGACAAGATTTTGTGTTGGAATCATATTCTCCAACATGTGGTCATTGTGAAGACCTTAAAGAAAAACTAGATAAATATATAGAAAACGAAAAACAAGCCATTTATCGAATCGATTTGTCCGCAATTACACAAGAAGAGATGAATTATCTCGAAAGTACCTATCCAGATATTTATCCCAACTCATATGTCCCATCGATTAACTTAGTCAAAGATAAAAAGTTAACCTATACAGTGGACCCATATAAATTTGATAACTACAAAACTGTGGCTAGCAATGTCAAAAATCACTCCATCAAAAGCAATATCACGATTGCTAATTCATATGAAGCGTTTGAAGAATATGTGAACAATCAAGATCACTACCTTGCTTTTGCATACGATTTAGAAAATTTCGTCTCTTTAAAGCAAGCAAAAGAACATCTTATTTGTGACAGAATAATAAAAGAAAAGAAGAATGTTTTGTTGATAAATTATCAACAAATTGGTATTCAGTTTATCGATATCTGTCAATATTTCAATACAGATGATTCTCACTTCGCTTCAGTGGTCGATAAAAATGAACAAAAGAAAACCATCAACTACTTGGAAGATGATGGTTCTGCTTTAGAAAATTTAGTTTCTATTTATTAGTTCCAACGTTAATTCTATTAATTGCTCTTAATAATGAAAGCTTCGCTCTATTGACGTCAATGGCGTCATTTTTTGTTGCTTCGCTTAACCTCTCTTCTGCACGTTTCTTTGCCTCTTGAGCACGGGCAACATCAATTTCATCAGCACTTTCAATGGAATCCAAAATTAAGGTGACTTTATCTTTTTCGACATTGATTACTCCGCCACCAACGGCGTAGTTTTCTTTGTGAGAACCAATTTTTACAGTCATTTTACAAATAGCTACTGTTGATATTAATGGAGTGTGGCCAGGTAGAATACCAAGATTATATTCTTCAGAGCGCACTTCTAAAAAATCAACGAAGCCTTCGAAGTATCTACCATATGGAGTTAAAACAATTAGTTGGAAGTTCTTCATATTACTTTAAGGACTCTGCTTTTTTCTTCACTTCTTCAATTGTGCCGACATATAAGAAGGCCACTTCTGGTAAGTCATCAACTTCACCATCTAAGATAGCTTTGAAGCTTCTAACAGTGTCTTCAACTTTGACATAAATACCAGGAATTCCATTGAACTGTGTAGCGACATGGAAAGGTTGAGATAAGAAATTTCTTATCTTTCTTGCTCTTTCGACAACTTTCTTATCTTCTTCTGATAATTCATCCATGCCTAAAATGGCAATGATATCAGAGAGTTCTTTATATCTTTCAAGAATCTCAATAACACGTCTAGCGACAGCATAATGTTCTTCACCGACAATGGCTGGTTCAAGAGCAGTTGAGGAACTGTTAAGTGGATCGACAGCGGGATAAATACCTAACGCTGCAGTGTTACGATCAAGAACGGTTTTGGCATCCAAGTGAGAGAATGCTGTAGCTGGAGCAGGGTCAGTTAAGTCATCGGCAGGAACATAGATAGCTTGCACGGAAGTAATGGAACCATCTTTTGTGGAGGTAATTCTTTCTTGTAATTGGCCCATCTCAGTAGCCAAAGTTGGCTGATAGCCTACCGCACTTGGCATTCTGCCTAGTAAGGCAGAGACTTCGCTACCAGCTTGAGTGAAACGGAAAATATTGTCGATGAACAATAAGACATCGCTATGTTCTTCATCACGGAAGTATTCCGCCATGGTTAAACCAGAAAGGCCGACTCTCATACGAGCTCCTGGTGGTTCATTCATCTGACCAAACACTAGAGCGGTTTTACTTAAGACTCCAGATTCTTTCATTTCATAATAGAGGTCGTTACCTTCACGGCTTCTTTCGCCAACACCGGCAAAGACAGAGATACCACCTTTTTCATTGGCGATATTATTCATTAACTCTTGAATCAAAACGGTCTTACCAACACCGGCACCACCGAATAAACCAATCTTACCGCCTCTAACATAAGGGCATAATAAGTCGATAACTTTAATACCTGTTTCAAAGATTTCAGTTTTAACTGACTGATCTTTAAATTTTGGAGGATTACGATGAATGGATAATCTCTTAGCCTTTTTAATATCTTCATCGCCTAAACCATCAATGGGTTCGCCTAAGACATTAAACATACGACCAAGTGTCTCTCTTCCTACTGGCACAGAAATGGGTTTTTCAAGTGAAATGACTTCCATACCACGCACGAGACCTTCAGTAGGGCCCATAGAGACACATCTTACCGCGTCATCACCAATATGCTGGGCAACTTCCACAGTGAGCTTAGAACCGCCAGAAAGTGGGATTTCTAGGGCAGTAAGTAACTCAGGTAAGTGCTGATCTTTAAAACTGACGTCAACAATGGGACCGACAACTTGTAAAATCTTGCCTGTAACTTTCAAATCTTTCATAGAGTGTATTCCTCCTATAACGCATTAGCCGCGGAAACAATCTCGGTAATTTCTTGGGTGATTGCTCCTTGTCTAGCTTTATTAAATTCAATAGATAATTGATCAATGAGTTCTTGAGCATTATTCGTCGCGTTCTCCATTGCGTTACAACGTGCGGCTTGCTCGCAAACTTCGCTTTCTAATAACTTAGTGTAGACAATAGTTTTTATATAAATAGGAACTAATGTTTCCACCAAAGTCTTTTCATTTGGTTCTAAGATAGGACCAAAGGCATTTGTATCAGTTTCCTCATTCTTAAGAGGAAGGATTAAGCAATCTCTTGGTATAAATACCAAGGAATTCTTATATTCCGAATATATCAAATGTATCTCGTGATATTTACCTTTGAGATATTCACTGATGATATATGAGGTAATGGAGTTAATTACAGTTTCATTTTCAATGGAACCATATTCTTCAAAACCTTCGATTTTTGTGAATGCTCCATCTTCGAAATGAGCGATACCTTTGTTACCTAAAATAATGGCATCATCTTTTTCTTTTAAAGTGACATCCGCAAGTTTGAAGATGTTGTTATTATAAGAACCACATAAGCCAAGAGTAGAAGAAACAATGATATAAAGATTCTTATCAGTTTGATCGTTACTAACATTGAAAGGAGTCTTTGCTTTTTGGGCATAGGCTAAAACAAAGTTAGTAGCATCTCTAAAAGCATCCGCATATTCGCGGTTAGCGAGCATCTTGTTTCTCCATTTTTTGAGTTTAACTGTGGAGACAAGCTTCATCGCACTGGTAACTTTAAGAGCACCTTTAACCGATGAAATTCTTTTCTTAATTTTTGTAACTTCTTGGGACATAAATTACTTCTTATTTACTGCGAAGAAATCTTCAATTGCTTTCTTAAATTCTTTTTCGTTACTTTCAGTAATCTCCTTATTCATATCGATATCCTTCAATATGTTTGGATGATTGTCAGAGACATACTTATAAGCATCTTCTAAAGTGGGACGAACCTCTTCAATTTCGAGTTCGTCAAGGTATTTTTCTTTTGCTAAAAATAGTTCGAAAACCTGTTTAGATAAAGAGCGAGTTTTGTATTGTTCTTGGCGTAAAACTCTTAATAAAACTTCACCATGCTTAATGATTGATAAAGTGGACTTGTCTAAGTCGCTTCCAAATTGAGAGAATGATTTCATCTCTAAGAAGCTCGCTAAATCAATCTTCAAACTTCTCGCCACTTGCTTTGTGGCTTTAAATTGTGCCGCACCGCCAACACGGGAAACAGAGAGACCGCTATCGATTGCTGGTCTTTGACCAGCATTAAATGAATCAGTCGTTAAGAAGATCTGTCCATCAGTGATGGAAATGACATTTGTAGGAATGTAAGCGGAGATATCACCAGATTGTGTTTCAACAATTGGCAATGCAGTAATGGAACCACCGCCATAATCCTTGGATAATTTACATGCTCTTTCGAGTAAACGAGAGTGGAGATAAAAGACATCACCAGGATAAGCTTCTCTACCAGGGGAGCGTTTTAGTAACAATGATAGAGCACGATAAGCAACAGCGTGTTTACTTAAATCATCATAGATGATTAAGACATCTTTGCCTTGCTCCATCCATTCTTCCGCCATCGCGCATCCTGCATAAGGTGCGACATATAGCATAGGTGCCGGTTCACTTGCGGTCGCGGCCATGACTAAGGTATATTCCATGGCACCATAAGTTTTTAACTTATCAACAATTTGCGCTACTGTGGAATTCTTCTGACCAATTGCGACATAAATACAAATGACATCTTTACCTTTTTGGTTGATGATTGTATCGATTGCAATCGCGGTTTTACCGGTTTGTCTATCACCGATGATTAATTCACGCTGACCTCTTCCTATTGGAGTCATCGCATCAATCGCTGTAATACCGGTTTCTAGAGGTGTATCGACACTCTTACGAGTAATAACACCAGGAGCTATTCTTTCAATCGGACGAGACTTCTTTGTCTTGATTTCGCCCAAACCATCGATTGGTTGTCCTAACGCATTGACAACACGACCGAGCATAGCGTCGCCCACAGGGACTTCCATGACTTGTTTTGTACGTTGCACAGTATCGCCTTCTTTAATGAGTTTATCATCGCCAAGTAAGACAGCACCGACATGGTTTTCTTCAAGGTTCATCACCATACCAAAGACACCATTGGGGAACTGTAATAATTCACCAAGCATAGCTTGATCTAAGCCATAGATAAGAGCGATTCCGTCACCTACAGTAACTACTGTACCGACATCACTAGAATCAATTTTGGCATGATAATTCTTTATTTGCTCTTTAATTAGAGCACTGATTTCATTTGCGTTAATTTTCATCAAATAACTCCTCCTTTATTTCAAAAGGTCTTTTTTCATCATCTCAAGATGATGTTTGATAGAGCCATCATAAATATGGTCATGAACCACAATCTTCACCCCACCGATAAGAGAGGGATCAATGATGTTTTTCAATTCCACTTTATTGTTCTCTGATTTAGAAATTTTCTCTTCAATTTCGGAAATAACTTTCTCGTCTAATTTCAAGGTGCTATAGATGTACCCTTCACGAATTCCTCGATGTTCATTGCAGTATGTGTTAAACACATCGAAAACATCGCATATTAAATCAGTACGGTTATTTTCCATGATGACACTGATTAAGGCTTTGATATTCTCATCAACACCCTTCAGTGTTTTGTTCATAATTTCTTGCCTTTCATGTATAGGTAAGAAAGAACTACCAAGGATCATGACAAAATCCGTATTTTCTTTAAAAATACTTTTTAATTCTTTAACTTCCTGTTGCCAGGATTCCACTTTATTTAAATCCAAAGCTAAGGAATAAAGAGCTAATGCGTAACGTGAAGAGACGTTTTCCATAACTATTTGTCAAGTTCCTCGATAAAGTCGTTAACGATGCGAGCGTTATCTTTCTCATTAATTTCGCGTTTTAAAACTTCTTCAGAAGCCGCTAAAGCGACAGAGACCATTTCATTTCTAATCTCTTCTTTGGCTTCTTCTTTAGAACGTTCAATATCCTGTTCCGCTAAAGCTTTCATGCGATTAATCTCAATTTGTGTTTCTTCAATAGAAGCTTTTTGATTATCGATAGCCATCGCTTTCGCATTGGCGATAATCTCCGCCGCTTCCTTTTTGGAAGCGATGATTGCTTCTTCCGATTCACTCACATTCTTGAGAGCAGTGGCTTTAGCCTGCTCGGCTTCGCGAATACTTTCTTCGACATAATCCGCTCTCTTTTTAAGGATCTTACTCACGGGTTTATAAGCCACGAAGAAGAACACTAAAATCAAAATCACGAGTGCGGCGAATTGCACGACGAAAGATGCCCAATTAGGAATTAGGTTTTTATTGATATACTCTTGAATGGTTTGACCAACATCGTCTAAAACTAATAAATTAGACATTTAGTATCCTCCTATTTTGTGAATAACAATAAAATCGCCACTAAAAGGGCATAGATAGCAGTTGTTTCAACTAAGGAACAGCCTAAGATCATCGTGGTACGAAGATTCTTATAAACTTCGGGATTACGAGCAATTCCATCGATGGCATGTGAAACAACAAAACCTTCACCAATAGCACTTGGCATAACTGCTAACATGGTGATGGCAATCGCTAAATACTTCATTGCTTCTGCTGACATAAATCTTTCTCCTTTCTTATAAAAATTACCCTAATAAATCCTCTGGTGCTTCTTGACCTACATATATTGTTGTAAGTGACAAGAAAACCGTGGTCTGGATGAAGCCCGCCCAGAGGTCGAAATATAAATGGAAAATCCAAGTTACTAGTGGAGCGATGAAAACGGTGTTGATCGCTGAGCCATCAGAGAAGGTTACTGTTAAGGCTGAGAAAAGCGAAGCGGAAACATTCTCTAAACCATAGTAAATAATGGACATGATAACGAATCCAGAAATGGCATTACCAAAGATACGAAGTGTCAGTGATAATAATGGCGCCCACATAGAGATGAGGTTGATCGGTAAGAATACTGGAACCGGTTCAATGTATCTCTTGAAGTAACGGAATTTGTTGTATTTTATCGCGGTCGCATGAATCATGATGAAGGTCGAAAGACCTAGCGAGAGTGGTACGCCCATATATGTGATAGGTGAGGGTAGGCCTGTGAGGCCAAAAATAAAGGCCAGGAACATGTATATGCCTATGACCATGATGTACCCGCCAAAGGAACGGAAGTGTTTTCCGAGCATACCTTCTGCGAAGTTTTCAAAGAAATTCACTCCGTATTCCGCGAGCAATAAAATACCTTTAGGTCTCTTTAAAGGATCTTGTAAGCGAGCTTTGATACCGATGATAATAGCCAAAATAATCATGATTAACATCACGATTAAAGAAGTGAATATATGACCAGATAATTCGGTGCCCTTTAGAGCTTCTAGAATGTCCACTTACTTTTCCTTTCTTACCAAGACCAAAATCATATTAATTATGATTGGAAGAAGATATCCTCCAGTCACTGCGAAGATATTGAAGGCTTTAAAACCTTGATTGTAATATAGCCACCCAATAAGGAACAGCATTCCTCCGATGACTAATAATCTCACCGCGATTAATATCGCCGCGATGATTAATGACTTCTTGGGATCTTCGCTTTTTTCAAATAAACCAATAAAGACATAAATGATGATAGAGACAATCCCTCCAAGAGCCACTCCCTGAGGAATTTCCATTAAGGAAAAGAAAAAACAGGGAATAAGACCTATGACTATTACGCTTATAGCGATAAGAGACCAGAGGGCAATCTGATACTCAAGTTTTAATTGTCTATACCATTCTCTCATAGGAGATTATTTAACTTTGACTCTCTTGAAATTGCTCACTAAAGCAATACCATCTTTACATTTCAAAGTGACTTCGCCATTGATTAAAGGACGGATATATCTACGGAAGGATTCATCCATTCTTGTGGCATCTTTCATCATGGATTCAGGAATTAAGCTAACAGCATTAGCCACTAAAGAAAGATCCGCTAATTGGAAGTCAATTTTATATGGATTTTCACTGACTCTCTTGAAGATAATCATCTTGCCAGTTTCACCTTTTAAGGCGGTTTTTACAGCGATTTCACCAGTTTTAATGGCTTCTTCACGGTCAACTTTGGAAATATAAACAGGAGCGGCACGTTGAGTTAAAGATAATTCAACAGCACGGGTAGGAAGATTCAATTTGTCTTCCACGATATGGCATAAGTCACTGGCAGCGCCACCTAATTGAGCGTGGCCGAATCCATCGACTCTCACATTCTTCATATCTCTAGGGAATTGTAAACCTTCAGAAATACAGATCATCGCATAGCCTTCACGTTCATAGACTTCTTTGACATCCTTTAAGAACTGTTCTAATTCAAATTTTCTTTCTGGAATGTAGAAGAGGTGAGGTCTATTTTCTTCAGGAAGAATATCTGGGGAAGCGGTTAACCAACCAGCATCACGGCCCATAACTTCAACGATGTGAACCTTACCGACTTTGAAGCAGCAGGCATCTTTAATTAATTCATTGACAGTGTTAACGACAAATTTAGCAGCACTTGGGAAACCCAAGGAGTGATCGGTGCACGCTAAATCGTTATCGATGGTTTTTGGAACACCAACAACAATCATATCCAAACCTAATTCCTTGACTAAGATGGATAATTTGTTACAGGTATCCATGGAATCGTTACCGCCATTAACAAACACGTATTTGATTTCGTGTTTCTTTAAGGTTTCAATAATCTTTCCATATAATGGGTCATGGATATCCTTAGGCAATTTTCTTCTTGTAGTGCCTAAGATACTACCTGGAGTTTGGAGCAATAATTCGATTTGCTCATCATCTTCTTGACCAATGTCAATTAAATCATCATCGATAAGGCCTTCAATACCGTGTTGAGAACCATAGATGTGATCGATTAATTCTGGGTGTCTTTGTGCTTCTCTAATTGCACCGTAAAAGGAGGTGTTGATGACAGAAGTTGGACCACCAGATTGGATGTAAACCATGTTTTTCATAAAATAAAAAATCTCCTTAAACATTAATATTATGTCAATATTCAATAGAATATTCAACATATATTGGCAAAAATTGAATCAGCTCAAATTGGCTCAAAAATAGACAAAAATAAGCCCTAAAATTGTATATTTAATTTTAACCCACTTTAACATATTTTTGACTGTGAAAATCTGAGGCAAAATTCAAATGATAATTAATATGCAAAATCGATAAAATCGACCCCCATTATTATTTAATTTGCTATAAAGATGGTTTTGATATAAAATCAAATTGACCCTAAACATAACGAAAGGAGAATAACATGTCGTTTAATGTTACTTTTAACAACGAAACAAAAACTTATCACAAGCCTGTTTCCGTTTTGGATATAGTTGGTCCTGACAAAAACATCATTTGTGCTTTTGTCAATAAACGTGTTCGTGAATTGACTTATATGATTGAAAAAGACTCAGAAGTCGTTCCTTTAACATGCAAAGATAGAGATGCGAAACCAACCTATGAAGCTTCTTTGCGTTTCATAGTAGCGATGGCGATGCACAACATCAGACCTGATTTAGAAATCCGTTTCTCTTATAACATCTCCCGTTCTATCTTCTTACAAATCTTAAAACCAGAAGGTGTGACCAGCAGTATGCAAATGGTCAAAGATTTAGAAGCGGAAATGAATAGAATTGTCGGTGCGGATTATCCATTAGTGAGAAGCATCGTCAATAAGGAAGAAGCCAAGAGAATCTTTGCTCAAGATGGTTATGAAGATAAAGTGAAAATCTTACAATACCGTCCCGAGAAGACCGCGCATATCTATACCTGTAATGGATATCGTAACTATATGTATAACCGTATGGTTCCCACAACCGGATATATTACAAGATGGAAAGTTATCTATTACCATCCAGGTATTATCATTCAATATCCACGTCCAGAAGCCGCAGGTGAAATCCCTCCATTTGAAGATGCCCCAACATTTGGTAAAACCCTTAAGAGTGCACACCAATGGGCGACATCCACAGGATGCGATACCATTTATGGTATTAACAAGAGAATTGAACAAGATGGACCAATCGATTTCATCACCCTTTGTGAGCATAGACACAATCGTCAATTATGTGACTTAGGTCAGATGATTGAAGATGATAGAGAAAACATCCGTTTAATCTGTATCGCCGGACCTTCCTCTTCAGGAAAGACAACGTTCGCAAACAGATTAAGAATTGAATTATTATCTCGTGGAATGAATCCTATCCGTATCTCTATGGATGACTATTATCTCCAAAGAGATCAAGCTCCAAAAGATGAAGATGGTAATCCGGATTTAGAAGATGTCCATGCCTTAGATATCAAACTCTTCAATGAGAACATGGCAAACCTCATCGCTGGTGAACCAGTGGATTTACCAAAATTCGATTTCAAACTCGGTCATAGAGTGCCTGGTAGAAAACTTCAAATTCCTACCGATCAGCCAATAATCATTGAAGGCATTCATGCCTTAAATGAAATGATGACTGCGAGCATTCCAAGTCACCAGAAATTCAAAATCTTCATCGCTCCTCAAGCACAAGTCAATATCGATGATCATAACCCCTTGTCCTTAACAGACTTACGTTTGTTAAGAAGAATCATTCGTGACTACCGCACACGTAATGCAAGCGCGGAAGTGACCATGAGCATGTGGGCAAGCGTGCGTAAAGGTGAATTCAAATCTATTTACGACACCCAAGAAGGTGCGAACTATGTTTATAACAGCTTCTCATCATTCGAATTATGTGCGATGAAAAAATATGCAATGCCTTTATTACAAGAAATTGATAATGAAAGCCCATATTTCCCAGTTGCTGAAAGATTAATCAGGATGCTCAAATTCTTTGATGATATGCCAGATGAATGGGTACCATGTAATTCCATCATCCGTGAATTCATCGGTGGAAGTTGTTACGAAGACTAATTAAAACCACAAACAAAAAGCCAGCTTACTAAGCTGGTTTTTTATTTTGCCATTGTCTGAAATTATTCAGTTCGCGCTTATGAATGTTCACCAGTTGCGCGTAATAGACATTTCTCATCGCTAGATATCTATCCATCTGTTCTTTAGAAACGTGTTTAGCAAATAGTGACATAAAGACTTTTTCTAGTCTAAAGAATGATTCATAAAGAGATAACAAAGTGGTGAAGAAGAAATATTCTTTATTGCTATAGATAAGCATGGGAGTGCTATGGATGATTTCGCTGCTCATCTCATAACGGCTAGAATAGGCCGATAAA
Source organism: Bacilli bacterium (assembly GCA_045130875.1). Taxonomy (GTDB): domain Bacteria; phylum Bacillota_I; class Bacilli_A; order RFN20; family CAG-826; genus RUG13091. The sequence goes on from JBGUQI010000022.1 coordinate 38,328, forward strand.
CCAGCGATTTTCTCTAAGCCATCTCTGAAATTGAGTTTAAAGGTTTCATCTTCCTTAACGCCTGGAATGCTATAAAGCCAGCCATATTCAATATATTTCTTGATGTCTTTGCTCTTTAAATCTAAAGCGCGCATCTCTTCCTTCATATCCGCGAAAATCTTATTTCCGTGTTCATCGCTTAAATCTTCTTTTTTGAAAACAATACCATATTGCATATGGATGAGATAACGGTTGATCATTGGATCGCCATATTTATCTAAAACTAATAATGTACATTCACATTCGTGTAGCGTTCTCCATGTCGCGAATGCTTGAGTTTCATAACCATCGATTAATAGACCCAAAATAGAACGGGAAATACTGACAGATTTCATTAATAAGTCAGTGATTAATGTAGTCTTTGGATCATTCTTTTTATAGCTCTGTAATATATTGAGCATGAAGTTCAAATATAGGTTAATAGAAGAAACGGGAGGAATATACTTATTTGCAAGCTTTCTCTCCACGTGATTAAACATCGATAAGCTCAAATATTTATCGCTGGCGACAGACGCCATTGAGGTAATATAGCGTTCATCTTGAGCGAGTTTTTGCTTTTCTTCTTCAGTTCGTCCTTGATTTGTATAAGTATATTCACCAAGGCAATAATAAATAATTTCTAGGGGATTTACATTGCGAATTCCACTTAAAATGTTAGAATCCACAAGATTTTGAATAGCCTCGCTAGTCGTTTCATAAATACTATATAAAACATCTTTATCAACGGGCTGACTTAAAGATAACGAATCGACGACTCGTAGGAATTGATCTTTATTTAAGATGCTGATATTGCTCATTTTCGTTACCTCCATTTCCACTATTTATATTAAAAATATAGTAGGTTAACAGTTTTATTGTTTGAATGCTCTTGTGGCTTCAATGGCTTTGAGCCATCCATCGTATTTCTCTTTAACGGTTTTGTCATCCATCTCAGGTTCAAAGATCGCTTGATATGTATGGATGGATTTGATTTCTTCCAAATCTTTGTAGAAGCCACTGGCAAGTCCAGCGAGATAAGCCACGCCTAAGGCTGTGGTTTCTAAACAGGAAGGAAGCATAATCTTGGTGTGTAAGATATCACTTTGGAATTGCATTAAGAATTTGTTCTTGGTGGCGCCTCCATCAACCTTAAGATTCTTCAAAGAACAAGAAGTTTCTTTACTCATGACTTCAAAGACATCTTTGCATTGATAGGCAATAGCTTCTAAACAGGCTCTAATGAAATGACTCTTTGTGGTGCCTCTAGTCATGCCAAATGCGGAACCACGCGCATCATCATCCCAGTAAGGTGTGCCTAAGCCCACGAATGCGGGTACGAAATACATACCGTTTGTGTCATTAACTTCTAAAGCATATTTTTCGCTTTCTGCGGCTTCATGGAGCATTCTCATCTGGTCTCTTAACCATTGGACAACTGAACCACCCACGAAGACAGAACCTTCCAAGGCATAGGTGATTTTATCACCAATTTGCCAGGCCACTGTGGTCAATAAACCCTTTTTAGATAAAACTGGTTTATCTCCGATATTTAAAAGCATAAAGCAGCCTGTACCATAGGTATTTTTACTTTCACCAACTTCAAAACATGTCTGTCCAAATAACGCGGCTTGTTGGTCACCCGCAACACCACAGATATCGACATGTTTGGAGAAGAAACTCGCTGCCCCATAACGATAAGATGAAGGGCAAACTTGAGGAAGCATATTCATTGGAATATTAAAGAGTTTCAATAACTCTTCATCCCATTTATTGGTGTTGATGTTATATAACATTGTTCTACTGGCGTTAGAAACATCGGTTGCGTGAACCATACCTTTAGTCATCTTATAGATGATCCAGGAATCCACTGTACCAAATAATAATTCGCCTGCTTCCGCTCTTTGTTGGCCGTTTGGAATATGGTCTAAGATAAAACGGATTTTACTCGCTGAGAAATAAGGATTAATTAATAATCCTGTCTTTTCATGGATTAAGTCCTTGTAGTCTTCTAATTTATCGCAAATCTCTGATGATTGACGAGACTGCCAAATAACTGCGTGATATACTGGTAAACCAGTATTCTTATCCCAGATAATCGTGGTTTCTCTCTGATTGGTAATGGCGATAGAATCCACACTATCCATAGTCACATTCTCTTTGACTAAGGCTTCATTAACAACATCGATAACAGATACCCAAATGCCTAAGGCATCAGCTTCCACCCAGCCGGGTTTGGGGAAAAGACATTCTACTTCCCTCTGCGCCATCGCGCATGGGTGACCTTCGTGGTCAAAAAGAATCGCTCTACTGGATGTTGTTCCTTGGTCGATAGAAAGGATGTATTTCTTCATATTAGTTCCCCTTTGTGCGGAATAATTTTTCAATATCTTCGATTTCCTTTGGAATTCCGAATGATAAGACTTCCGCTTTATCTTGATGGATTAAAACATCGTCTTCAATACGCACACCGATACCGAGGTCTGCAAAATATAAACCTGGTTCAACAGTGATGACGTTACCTTCTTCTAAAGGTTTATCACGATTAGAAGTATCGTGAGTGTCTAAACCTAAATGGTGAGAGACATTATGATAATAGGCTTTCATGATGTCTTCATCTTTCTTTAATAAGCCTAATCTCACACATTCATTCTTTAAGAATGTCTTTGTGTATTCTTGTAAGTCAGCGATGGTTAAGCCTGCATGGGCATATTCGATAACGGCTTTGTTACAATTTAAGACTGCTTCATAGATGGCTTTACCTTTTCCAGAAAAGACACCATCAACAGGGAAGGTACGGGAGATATCCGCACAATAACCATTGCTTTGATATCCTAAATCAAATAAGACTAATTCACCTTGTCTAATTGTTGATGTTTGGGTTGGGTAATGTAAGCAAGTTGCGTTCTTACCTGCCGCAACGATTGTGCTGAAAGCTAAAGGTGAACGATTGTGTCCACGACCAAAGAATTCAAAGATATCAGCTAATTCGTATTCAAACATACCAGGTCTTAAGGAGAGAATTAATTTATTAATTCCTAAGCTGGTTGCGTTAATCGCGTCTTTAATCTGTTCAATTTCATATTGACTCTTCACCATTCTCATCACTGTGGTAAATGGTTTGAGATCCATAATGGATAATTGGTTATATTTCGCTTCCATCTCCGCGGCAAATGATGTCGTAGATTTAGCATCATCAATTTTGATTTCGGGAGATAAGTCCACATATAATGTGCTAATTGCACCATATTGGTTATCTTTATTCGTTAAAGCGAGGTCTAACATGTTTTCAAAATTGTCAGAGGAATAGACATTTTGTAAACCGCTTATGGAAGAGGCTTCATCAAAGGTAATTCTCTTACCTGTCCACTTCTCTTTGAGTTCGTTATATTCATCGACGAATAAATAACTCTTCTTCTCACCTAAACCTTTGACCATGATAAGTGCGGAATGCTCTTGTCTAATTCCGGTCAAATAGAAGAAATTGTTGTTGACAACGAAAGGATAGAATTCATCCTCAGAGGCAATTTTGCTGACACCTGAGAAGACAACAGCCACGCTGTTCTCTCTCATCATTGAGAATAGTTTCTCTCTTCTAGCTTCTAATTCTGTCATAATTATTCTCCTTCTTTCTTAATTGCTTCTACCACAGGGAGGATCTCTTCTAAAGAGATTTGTTCCACTAACCCTGCATCCACTAAAGTGGTATTTTCACTCACTAATGGAAGTTTTGCTAATACATTGAAATTCATTTGTTTAGAGAATTCTTCAAGATGAGATTCTCCAAATACATTTATGTGTTTGCCACAATCAGGGCAGACTAAATAGGACATATTCTCCACCACACCTAAGACTTTGATGTCCATCATATTAGCCATCTTAATGGCTTTAGTGACGATCAAACTCACTAAGTCTTGAGGAGAGGTAACGATGATTAAATCATCGACTGGTAATTGTTGGAAAATGGTTAAAGCCACATCTCCAGTTCCTGGAGGCATATCGATTAATAAATAATCTAAGTCTTCCCATAAGACATCTTCATAGAACTGTTTGATTAAGCCCCCTAATAATGGACCTCTCCAAACTATCGGTTCAGTGTCATCTTCTAATAAGCAGTTCGCAGAGATGATTTTGATACCACCTTTAGATTCTAAAGGATAGATTAAATTATCTTCGCCATAAGCTTTATCTTTGATGCCAAAGGCCTTAGGAATACTGGGGCCGGTAATATCAGCATCCATAATACCAACTTTAAAGCCTTGTCTATTTAAATAGACCGCTAATAAGGAAGTGATAAAGGATTTACCCACACCACCTTTTCCAGATAAAACACCGATGATTTTCTTAATCTTGGAACGATCGTTTAATTTGGCTTTTTCAATACGGCTACCGCAGCCTTCAACGCCACAATGTTCGCAATCATGATTACAATCTGCCATAACATTCTCCTATTCAATACCTGCTACTTTTAAGACATTAACTCCCGATTGGACATAGGTTCTTAATAATCTACCAGCGCCTAATAATGTTCCACCGAAGTATCTCACCACCACTAAAGCGGCTTTATTGATGTCCTTCTTCATCAAGAGTTCTAATAACGGTCTTCCTGCGGTTCCCTTAGGTTCACGGTCATCACAGGATTTGGTTTTGCCATCGATGCGATAAGCATAGACAACATGTCTCGCTTTAGAATGCTCTTTTTGAATTTTCGCTAATTCTTTTTTGAATAAACCAGGGTCATCAATGGGAAATAAAATCGCAATAAACTTCGATTTCATAACTTCTGTCGTGCATTGATATCTCTGAAATATTTCCATCTTATTAACGTAGCATAACTTAAGTTATCACTACTTTTTTACCTCTATTTAGTGTATAGTTTTTTCTATAAGAAAGAAACAAAAATGTTATTCGGACGTAAAAATTGCACACAATGTGGAAGTAGTTATGACGTAGTGAGAGAGACTTGTCCGACGTGTCATACCCGTGACGAGCACTACGCAGAACTCGGTATTCCCAAAAACATCATCTGGTTGCCAATCTATAAGCAACTAATCATTTTCTTTGTCGGATGGTTAGGACTACAAATTGTCGGTGAAGTTTTTGCGTTAATCATTCGAAACTATATCTCCGATGAAACCTTCTATTTAATGATCGTTAATCTCGTGAGATATCTCATCGTCGCTATTGCGTTAGGATGCATCTTAATCGGTAACTACAAAGACTTCAAAAAAGGCTTCACTAAATGGTGGGCTTATCTCATCGGTATCGGTGGCGTTTCCGCATTATTAGGATTCAGCATGTTCTATAACTTAATCACGCAATTCATTTATCCTACTGGGCCAAACGCTAATCAAACGGCAATTAACTCCTTATTGGGTTCATATCCGATCTTCTCAATCTTAGTTTTAGGTATCTTAGGACCTGTCGTTGAAGAGCTCACTTATCGTATTGGCTTATTCTCTTTCTTGATGAGAACCAAGAGATGGATTGCTTACTTAGTTACTATAGTAGTATTCGCTTTAATACACTTTGATTTCTTCTCTATTATCACCGCGGTTAAAGGTGATCCATCAGAATTAATAAAAGAATTAATCAATTTACCAAGTTATATATTCGCGGGTGGAGTTCTCTGCGTTTTATATGATACAGTCGGTTTCTCCGCTTCCCTTGTTGCCCATATCGGTAATAACCTATATTCCATCATTGTCAGCATACTCGCTTTGAAGTTAGGACTCAGTTAATAATGGAAGAAAAAAAGACCTTTAGCTGGGCGATATTGTCCAGTTTTATATTAAAGATAATGGCCATCGTTTTTATGACCATTGACCATGTCGGAACGATGCTTGAAATGTATGGTGCCGGTCCTTTAGCGTTGACCGATACTTTCCGTTATATTGGTAGACTAGCTTTACCACTATTCTGCTTCATGCTTGCGGAAGGTATTAAACATACCAAAAAGCCTGGTCAATATTTCTTGAGATTAGGAATTATCGGAACCGCAATTACCATCGCTATGGTGGTCATCGAATACGCTCCTCTATTTGAAGGAATATCCATTAGAAGAGATGGTAATATCTTTATTGATTTACTCTTAGGCGCAATAGCGATATACCTTTTATCTAATAAAAAATGGTATATAAAAATACTCACTATATTACCAGTCGCATTCTCCATATTATCCTTTGTGGTTACCAGTATTGAAGAAGGAGAAAATATCCTCATCCATTGGTTCCCATTCTTTATAAGAATGCAGTATCACTGCTATTCCATGGCAATGATTCTATTCTTCTATCTCATTAGATATCCGGTGAAATGGTTCTTACAAACATATTCCTCTAACTCCGGAATACCTGTAGAAACTTTAGAAGGCACAAACGTGGAAAGATATATTACAAATATCTTCTCCGCTTTAGTGGTTGTCGTTATCACTTTAGTGTTCTTCCTCTTCCAGATGGCGATGCCAGAACAATATGTCTTCTGGGATTGGGGATTTCAAAACTTCGCGATGATTAGTGGAGCATTTCTTTTGCTTTATAGCGGAAAGCGCGGATATAATGCTAAGTGGTTTCAATATGGATGTTATCTATATTATCCACTACATCTAATTCTCATTTATATTATTGGAATGTTAGTGTTTTAAAAGGAGAAAATAATATGATTATTCACGTTAAAGATTTAGCAGAATTCAATGAAAAAGTGTCAAAAGGCCGTGTTTTAGTGGATTTTTACGCCACTTGGTGTGGACCATGTAAGATGCTTGCCCCTATCTTAGAAGAAGTCGATCAAAGAGGAGAAGCTGGTGATTTATTAATCGTCAAAGTCGATGTCGATAAAGCCATGGCCATCGCTGGCAAATTTGGAATCCAATCCATCCCCACTCTTATTCTCTTTGAGAATGGCCAAGTTAAAGCCACAAGATTAGGCTATATGCCCAAAGCACAATTATTATCTTTCTTACAATTATAAATTTACAATTAATGTCGCGGTGATATATAATATCTTCCGCTGACTGCAGGTGTAGTTCAGTGGTAGAACACTAGCCTTCCAAGCTAGTTATGCGGGTCCGATTCCCGTCACCTGCTCCAAACGATTAAAAAACAGTGCATCGCACTGTTTTATTTTATATCATACCCTCTTTTATCTGGTACAAGGCATTGAGCATTTCCACCCAATCCATATAACCATTCCAGGTTTTCTTATGACGTTGTTCCATGTGATCATTAATGTATTTGAAACATCTTTCTCTCACATTATCTTTATCAAAGTCTTGGAATATGGAATTCACAAATTCCTCACCATCAATTCTTCCCTGTTCTGTCATATATTCAAAGTCAGTCTTAGAGAATGAGAAGGGAGAAAATCTATCTGGAAAATTAAGCGAGATATCTAAATCCACGATGACTGTTCCTTCTTTAAATTGTTCATACATCCATTCTGGAGGATAGAAACGAGAGAAACAGTGAATGATAATCACCATGTCCGGATCATAATATGTCGCTGGATAGATTGGTATATTATCAGTGGCGCCTCCATCAAGGCATAAACGCTTAGAGAATCTAAGAGGACCATTGATAATCGGTAACGCCATAGAGGCATTAATGCAAGCCTTTAAATCTTTTCTCGGCATATGATTGATGCAGTAATAACCACAATCTAAACCACCCACTCTAGTAACCGTGAGATAAGTGGGAACTTTGATATCCGATTCAATTAAATTAAAAGTATCGTTAAAGAGGTCATTCTTGACCTTTTTAATAAAGTGTCTAGTGCTATCGCAGTCGAGATTTCTAAAAGCTTCAATTAATTGTTTTGTTCTACCGACGCTTGTTGCGTAAGCCGTTAAAGAACCAATCGAAGAAGCAGAAATAACACAGATTCTCTCTAATCCCACTTTATTGATTAACTCATTGACAAAAGCCACTTGTGCAGCGCCGCGACAAGTGCCTCCAGAGATAATTAAAGCAATCTTTTTAATCTCCTTCTCCGCCATAGAGGTTTTTGACCTTTCGATAGATATAAGCCACGAAGACAACGTTATAATTAATCAAATTGATTAAGGACATACCAAATGAAGCGAATATCAAGATTTCACTGATGATATATAAAGGAGTCTTTGCTCCACCAGTCCAATCTAGTTGCATGTAATGGAATGGAATATAACTGGCTCCACCTTCCACACAATACTTATTGACCAAGAAGAAGGTGAAGATAATGATTGCCACCAATAAATGGAAGATTAAAAGTAATTCCGTCCAGATAGGTCTTACTTTACTTCTTCTTCTAATGAAGATGAATATCGTGGACACTAATGTGGTGATTAATAAATAAGCAGGAATCACTATTGTGGGGAAGTACATATTGAGATCAAAGACACCTTTGATGCGGAACATGCCACAGCATAATAACATCGTACATAGTACGAAGAAATCCACTTTCTCCATCGAGGTGATGATGCTCTTCTTCCTCGTCGTCGCGATATCCATAACAGTCAAGGAACTAAAGAGAATGATAAAAGACCATAAAGTGATGGAATAATTAAAATTAAAATACCAATCTACAAAGATGGAGAGAAGGAACAAGTTGACGACAGAGGCGACGATGATCGTTCTGATTCTCACAGAGAAATCCTGACCGATAGCCACTCTTGTTCTTAAACCATCTAATTGGTCTTCATTGAGATTTCCACAGTATGGGCAACGGTAGAAATCTTTTCTTGAGATAAATCCACACTTTTCGCACTTCATAATCGTTCCTCGAGATGCTTTCTATATATTTTATAACACAAGAATAAATAATAAAACTGCTCTATTGATATAATCAATGCCTTTTACTAAAATAACTTTATGAATTACGAAATCATATTAGCCACCAATAATAAGCACAAACTCCAAGAAGTGAGAGAGATTTTATCTCCCCATAAAATCACTGTTTATGGTTTAAATGACCTCAATTTAAAACCTAAAGATGCCGAAGAAAACGCCCCTGATTATTATGGCAATGCTTTAATCAAAGCTAAGTCAGTGCAGAAACTCACCACTATGCCGATTATCGCTGATGATTCCGGATTAGAAGTTGAAGCCATGGATAACCAACCCGGCCTTCATAGTGCCAGATTTGCTTCTGAATGTGGAGGACATCCTCAAGCTATTCAAAAGATATTAGATTATCTAAAAGATAAAAATAATAGAAAAGCCAGATTTGTCTGCGACATCGTCTTATTAAATGAAGATCCTAAACCTTTATTATTTGAAGGCATTGTTCCAGGCACAATTGCCACAGAAACCCATGGGGACAGCGGCTTTGGTTATGACCCCATCTTCATTTGCGATGAACTTGGAAAAACCTATGCAGAAATGGGACAAAAAGAAAAAAATGCCCACTCTCATAGGGGCAAAGCATTAAAGAAATTAATCACTTATTTAAAGATTAACGGGAAATGTATTTAATATCTTTTCTTCGTTAAAACATATGAGAGAATCAATCTCATAATTACGAAAGAGACCCCGAGTACGCCGAACACGATGGCAAGAATAAGCGCTACTAAGATGAAGGGGTTTTTTATAAACACTAAATAGATGATTAAAGCCACTAAAGCGATAACCGCTGAGACAATGATTAAAGCTATAGAAGCCTGCATAGCGTTAAATAACTTGATATAAGTTCTAGAGAACACCACATCTTTGATGAATGTGGCTTTTTTATTATTAGGATCAAGCGTGGACATTCTATATCTTTGAATCTTCGTGGTGTCTTTTCTTTGATAACCATTGACGATAAGAGGTTCACCACTTTTACCAAAGTTGACAAGTTTTTGTTCTTTGCCATCCGCGGTAAAGACTGATTTCTTAAAGATTTCCTCTAAGTTCTTAATGGAATTAGAGACGATTTCCACCATCTTTTCTTCATTGATTAATGATAATTCATTAACGATTAATCTCTTGATATCGATGACATCTTCCATATTCTTGTAATAGAGTTTTAAACAATCGACATCATAGAAATAATCTTTGAAGGTGAGTTTCTTCTCCACACGATACATATATTCATCAGTACATTTACTGAGTTCTAATAAGAAAGCGGAATATTCTTTCTCATACTTCTCTTCTCTAAATTGTTCCACGTCCATAAGAAGCAATTCTTTGGCTTCTTTAAAACGATTTCTTCTTAAAGAAGATAAATAGGATAAGGCTAATAATCTTCCCATCCTCGCCGCACTATTGGAGAATTCTAATTCTAAAATATAGGCATAGATGCCATAGGCTCTTTTCGCATCACCGACATTTCTTAAGAAATAAGATGCTCTCTTTAGATATCTCGCTAATACTCTATTGTAGTTATTGATTGCAACTTTAGGACGATATCTCTTACCACAATGTGGGCAGTGACAATAACTTGTTGAAGGGTTGACATCAAAAATACGACGAGTCTCATCGTTTTTATTACAATTCGTACAATAGCCTTTCTTTAATGCCATATTAGAATAACTTATCAATCCTTTCGACAATCTTCTGACATTTCTTATAGATTGTGGACGGCTTTTCTTTTAGATAGAACTTGCCATTCATATATAGAATTTTACCATTAATCATCGTCATTTTAATATTATCTTTAGAACCACTATAGACAATATTAGTAATAATATTGTTTAAAGGTTGCATATTAGGACGAGATAAATCGATTTCGATAATATCAGCTTTCTTACCAACTTCTAAGATATCCGCATTATCTAATCCCATCGCTTTCGCCCCATTCACTGTCGCCATCTTTAAAACTTCAAAAGCGGGAATCGCTTTAGGATCTTTTAAAGATACTTTCTGTAAAGAATAGACCAAAGTCATCTCTTTAAACATATCTAAAGAATTATTGCTTGCGGGACCGTCTGTACCAATTGCGACATTCAAACCTCTTTCTAAATATTTAGAAATAGGAGCGATACCACTTGCTAATTTTGTATTGCTACCAGGACAGGTCACCACTGTACAATTATGCTTTTTGAATAATTCGATATCTTCATCATTGAAATAACAGCAATGATAACCACCACCGCCAAAATCATAAGCTCCTGCTTTTTCAAAGAAAGCAACTGGAGTCATCCCTCTTTTAGCGATACATTCATCAACTTCGCTTTGTGTTTCAGAAATATGCACAAAGAAAGGAGCATTTAATCTATGAGTGGCTTCAAGTACTCTATCTAATTCACCTTCCTCTAAAGTGTATTCCGCATGAACACCGATACAATATTTTACTAATCCATCAGTGTCATTTAATAAATGATAGAACTTACATAAATCATCCACACTGGTGTCTTTATTGTATGTGCCTAATAAAACAATACGCATACCCATCTCTTCCGCAGCTTTTGCGCTCATGAGAGGATGATAATATTGATCAAAACAAGCGGTAATACCAGAGGTAAGATATTCTAGATAAGCGATTTTCGCTAATTGATAGACATCAGTTTTTCTTAACTTCTCTTCTCTAGGAAGAACAGTTTTAAATAGCCAATCATGGAGTGATTCATCATCCGCTTTAGAGCGTAAGAAAGTCATCGCGCTATGCGTATGAGCGTTCTTAAATCCCGGCATGATGACATTACCCTTACAATCATGGATGATATCAAAAGGACCAAATGACTCATAATCATCACCGATATAAGCAATATGATCATCGATAATGACCATAGATGAGAAGATAATATTCTCATCGGTCATTTTTAATATTCTGGCGTTTTTTAATAGGGTTCTCATATCTTTATTTATTATAAATAATCGCTGTCATTAATCAAAAACTTTTCATCGAAAATACCGATAAAAATATTAATTTATATAATTAAACATTGTAAAAAGTTCATAAATAATAAAGAATTATTATAGTCAAATTTGCTTATGAAAGTTGCTGTATTAAAACACACTAGAAGAAAAGTCATATGGCCATGGGCTGTTCTTATCACTTTGTTATTAGTGATCGCTATTCCTATTGGATTAACATATGGTCTTTTTTATGATGATGCCTCTAAAGACATCACCATCCAACCTGCGGGCAACGCAAACAATATCGGAAACCGCATCACTGTCGATTCCTTAGATGGAACCGTCGAAGAACATAAAATCCGCGCTCTTCTCACTGAGAATGACGTCGATAATATGATCTACTATGGCTTAAATGATTCTGGATGGGAATCCAAGATCGTCAAGAAGGCCTATGTCGTTGTCGCCGGTAATCGTTATAAATTCTATGCTGATATCAGCATGGACTTCTTCAAGACCAGAATTAGATTCGACACTATCTTGCAAGAAAATAACGATCGTTCTAAATTCGTCTTTAGAGTCCAAGAAATCACCATCGGTCGTGTCGGTGGATTTAAGGAATTATCCAAATCTGTCGCTGCCCCATTCATTAATGAAAACAGTGTTAATAACTTCTTAGCGAAGACCAATATCTCCATCAAATACGATGAGAAGAATCAGATGTTTATCTATGATAAATATGATTTATACGCCGATATGTGTCGCCTTAACTCCAGTGAGAATGTCGACTTATATCTCGATATCGTTAAAACGATGGCCAAAGATAATGAAACAGTCTATAACTTCAACAATGACTATTTCATGGATGCCACAATCAATTTGGAACCATTAACCACTAATGGATTAGTGACTGATGCGCCAAATCAAAAACTCGTCGAAGCCGAAGAGGTTGTCGAAAGATGCCAAAAACCCCTTATCAAATTAGTGGAAGGTGGAACATTCAATCCCAGTTATATTGAACCACGTATCGTCTTCAATTATCTCTTCTCAGGTTGGGATGCCACTTCTGCGGAAGATAAAGTCTATATTGAACAAATCAATATGTCCTCTATCGGAATCAATGATAAGACCGCTTATAAGGGATTCGATTTATATGATGAAAACGCTAGTTTACAAGAAGCTCTCGTAGATAATGCTTATATCGATAATCTCGTCAGTGGTAACCAAGCCATCAATAAAGATGTCACATATTTAAATGAAGACACCATTAATAATTATCTCAAAGGTCGTAATATCGTGGGCTACACCACTTTATTAAAGAGATGGAATGGCACTCATTATAAAGCTAACTTCGTCACCATCGATAACTTCTACTGCAATATCTATGGTAACGATACGCAGAGAATCATCGAATTCGTCGCTAAATTCAATGTCAATGGTTATCACACCTCTATGACATTCGCGACAAGCGCCCAAGAGATGAGAGTGCAAGATAGAAACGTCTACTTCACCATCGATGAAATCAAATATGGTTCCAAAGATGCCGCTAATATGAAGGATGACTTCTTCAAACTCTTATCCGATGCCTTAAGAGATGGCGATGGCGCAATGATCGCAGTCGAAAACGATCACACTATCAGATTCAATCTCATGGAAAGTTTAAAGACCATCCAAAAAGATTGTGAAGACCAAGCTAAAGAAAATGCCGGTGGATATCAAACTTATGATTTCACCAATTACTTTATCGATAATAACCTAGAATATACATGTCTAGGTGAAAACCGTGACGCTAATGGAGCGTTACTCATTAGATTAAAAGAAGGTATTTCTTTATAGAAATATCGTTAAAGCGAAGACGGAGAATAGTAAATAGAATTCTTCTTTATAGAGAGTATCCGGTTGGTGGAAGGATATAAGAAGAGCTATCGAATACACTCCTGAGCTGCTACCTGAAATATCAGTAGGGATAGACGGGTCCGCCCGATAACGCGGGATGTGCGTTGCACACATAAAGGGATAGGCTGTGAAGCTTATCTAAAATGAGGTGGTACCACGATGATTAATCGTCCTCTGTTCATTATTTTTGAATAGAGGATTTTATTTTATAAAGGAGAATGAATTATGGGAATTTATGAAGAACTACAAGAGAGAGGCTTATTAGCCCAAGTTACAGATGAACATGAAATCAGAGAACTCATCAATAACGGCAAAGCCACATTCTATATCGGTTTTGACTGCACCGCAGATTCTTTGACAGCTGGTCATTTTATGACTCTCGTCTTGATGAAGAGACTCCAACAAGCAGGTAATAGACCCATCGCCCTTATCGGAGGAGGCACCACAATGATCGGTGATCCTTCTGGTAGAAGCGATATGAGAAAGATGCTCACCATCGAAGATATTAGACATAACGCGGAATGTTTTAAAAAGCAGATGGAAAACTTCATCGAATTCGGTGAAGGTAAAGCCATGATGGTCAATAATGCTGACTGGTTATTAAAACTCAACTATGTCGATTTATTAAGAGAAGTCGGAGCCTGTTTCTCTGTCAATAAGATGCTCACCGCAGAATGCTATAAGCAGAGAATGGAGAAAGGTTTATCCTTCTTAGAATTCAACTATATGATTATGCAATCATATGATTTCTATCACTTATATAAAGAATATAACTGCCAATTACAATTCGGTGGCGATGACCAATGGAGCAATATGCTCGGTGGTACCGAACTTATTAGAAGAAAATTAGGTAAAGATGCCTATGCTTTAACCATTACCTTGTTAACTGATTCCAATGGTATGAAGATGGGTAAGACCGCCGGTAACGCAGTGTGGTTAGATGCAAATAAGACATCTCCATTTGATTTCTATCAATACTGGAGAAATGTCGGTGATGCGGATGTCATGAAATGCTTAAAGATGCTCACCTTCATTCCTCTTGAACAATTAAAAGAGATGGAAAAATGGGATGACTCTCGTATTAACGAGAAGAAGATGATTCTCGCTCACGAATTAACCGAAATGGTTCACGGTAAAGAAGAAGCCGATAAAGCGGAAGCTGCGGCAAAAGCTTTATTCTCTGGCGAAGGCGATGATGAGAATATGCCCACGACCGTCTTAGAAGGGGTTCCTGAAGAAGGTATCCAATTATTAGATGCGATGATGACCGCAAACCTCATCCCCAGTAAAGGTGAAGGAAGAAGACTTATCGAACAAGGCGGCGTCTCCGTAAACGGAGAGAAAGTCACCTATGTCTACACTCTTCTCACAAAACCGATGTTGAAAAAAGGTGTGGTCATTAAAAAAGGCAAGAAAGTCTTCCACAAAGTGACGATTGAATAATCATACCAATATTAAAAGAATAGGCCTCATGCCTATTTTTTATTAAAAATAAAAGTGCGGTCACCCACACTCATTAAATACTCTTCGCGACTTTTTCAGCGCTCGCTAAGGCCCACATGATGTTAAAGCCTCCACAAACCGCATCAATATCGATAACTTCACCGATGAAATAGATATGGGGATTCTTTTTACTCGATAAATCTTCATTTAATTCCGAGATTAAAAGACCACCACTAGTTACTTGGCTATTGTCATATCCATAGAAATCCTTAAAGGTAAAAACAGTATTATGGATATTTAATTTATTTCTTAATAAATAATCCGCGATCTTAGGATTCACTAAAGCATCATATTCCCCATCGATCCCTTTGGCAAAATCGATATGGATGGTAACATCCTTAAAGTTATTTAAGCGGTTGATGAAATGAGTCATATTAAATATGACCATTCCACTTAAACCATCTTTCTTAAATAATAATTCTCCATCCTCACTATGGATGAGTTTCTTTCCTTGATATAAAGATGCAGATACTTTCGCTCTATAGCCATCCACCATCTTGGTGTTTTCTTTTGTTTTAATTGGACATAAAGAAGGATGTGGTTCTCTTAGTTCATAGCCACGATCAAGTAAAGCATTCCATAATCCCCCATTTGAGCCGAGTTTAGGAGAGGATTTTCCACCCACTGAAATAATTAGTGAGTCATATCTTAAAGTCCCTAAAACGGTCAATAAATGGGTATTATTAAAGTCCATGACTTCATAATTAGTCATCACTTCGATATTTAATTCTTCAATTCTTCTAAGAAGCTTATTCGCCACTGTCTCCGCGGATTCGCTATAAGGATATATCAAATCACCAATGGCTTTACTCTTAATTCCTAAGCCATCGAAATAATTAACGATATCTTCCGCTTTAAAGTCATTGATGATACTCAAAGCAAATTCTTCATGGTTATATCTATTCTTTAAAGAACCGATATTCGCGAAATTGCATTTCCCATTTCCGGTCGCATAGATCTTCTTTAATAACTTATCGTTATGCTCAACGATAGTCACCTTATAACCAGGGTGAAGTTCTTTCACTCTAATCGCCGCGAAACAGCCGGCGATACCACCACCGAGAATGACCACTCTTTTCATCTTATCTCTCTCCATAGGTGATATTAACGGATAATACCGGTTCATCACCTAAAGTAAATCTGATGACTTCCGGATTATTATCATCACTATATAATGATAAAATATCATTATCTTTTACTTCTTTATCATAATTAATCAAGAAGTGTTTAATCACGTGTTTCTTATAGAATTCACTATCGTGTAGATCGATGATGAAATCGATATATTTAGTGTTATTAAAATGACCATTTAAATCGACATCGGAGTATCTTACCATTCTCTTCTCTTTTAAAGAGACATTCCCCTCTTTACATTTTGGAGGTAATGGTAATTCTCCCTCATGATGTTCCACAGGAAATTTCCTTCCGGGGAAAGGATTTAAAGATACTTTATGAGTATTCTTATCTAAGACCGCCCAAGAGGATGAGGCCTTGATGATTAATTCACCATTCTCATCATATAATTCAAAATAACGAGGGAAGATAAATCTTAAATCATCACCAGGATATGTCCCTAAAGTGACCTTGCTTAAATATTTGGGCATTCTCACGATATCGATATCAAATCGAGTGATGACCCAAAATAAACCTTTATCTAAGGTATTAGCTTTACCGATATCAAACTCTTCCGCTTGTTCAGTCGCGATGTCTTGCATCATTCTAAAAAATGATGGTAACTTCAATTCTAAAAACTGATCGACATCATTGCTTCCGATAAAATACTCTTTCTTATACATACCATAGATTATAGTAGTTTCTTTAAGAAAAAGAAATGTTAGAACGCGCTGACACGATTGATACGGAATCTATTATTGTAATTTAAAACATATTCGACATTGTGCTTGTCGCCATTGATTTCATATTCATCTTCAACTTGTAGTTCAGCATTATATAGATGTCTTTCAAAATAGACAAACGCGTAATTGATTGCCTGATTTCTGGTATTGAATTTTTTATTGATCATAACGGTGTCCCCGTTATTGATTGTTTCTAAAGTGTAATATTTCATATACGAGTACCTCCTTCAAGCCTTTTAACGTCATGCCGGGGACGGGGCACTCATAATGAAGAATATTATATTAGTCCTTTTTAAAAATAAGTCAATAGCGGATAAAATAAAATGATACACTATGTGTATCAAATTATTTGCTATAAAAAAATTTTTTAATCTTTTTGATATAAGAACTTCAAAGCATGAGGCAAATACTTCGCCCAAGCTTTTTCATGATGTTTTTGCTTGAGATCCACTTTGAGTTTTATCTTATTATCAAAGCCTTTACTTTGTAAATATTCATATGTTTTTATCGTCGGTTCAGTAAATAGACTCTCAAATTCCTTTCCTCCGACATAGAGGAATAACTTCCCATTCTTGTTGGGATTAATATCGTATTCATCGATAATCTTTTTCCATCTTTCATCTTCATAGAAGAAAAATGCCGGAGAGAAAGATAATGAACCACCGAATACTTCGGGTTTATAGATATAAGCATAGAAAGACATAATTCCTCCCATTGAGGAACCACCGATATAGGTGTTATCTCTATCACTTAATGTATAGAATAATTTATCTATAATAGGTTTTATATTATTAATAATATAGTCTATATATTTATCCACATGAGGTTTAATAGGTTTACCTATATCCTCTAACACTTCTTTCCTAGGCATATATGGAGGACATAATTCACTAGTTCTCTCCGTAGGATCTTTCGGGCAATCAATACCCACTGCGATGATGTCTTTTTTTATTTCATGACAGACCTTATCGAATTCCCATTCTCCAAATGCGGATAGATATCTATCGACGAGGTTTTGTCCATCGGACATATAGATAACGGGAAATCTCTTATTTGGATTATTAAAGTCATATCCTTCCGGTAACCACACTCTCACCATTCTTTTCTTTTCATTAGAAAAAGGGAGGATGAATTCCGCGTAATAATATGTACCATATTTCATTGTCGTGGGTTCATGTAAAAACCTTTTAAATTGTCCGATTATATCGGGAATGATGACTTTCTCCATACAATAGTTCTCTTTTATTTAATATAAATAATATCAAAATATGATGAGAGGTTGTATAATGAAAAAAAGAATATAGGGAGGATTTTTATGAAAAAATCTATAGCAACCTCTTTATTATTGCTTGTAATGTCCGCTGGTATGCTCGTGGGCTGCAATAATAAAAAAGAGCCATCTCAAACCATCATCTCTTTAGAAGATGGAGAACTAGTTTTAAGTAATGAACCCACAAGTGATGGATTAGTTTATGAAAGAGATTTAGATGGAGAAGGTTTCTCAATCAAAGATTATGTCGGTAACTCCACTAACGTAGTTATCCCCAAGAAATTTGAAGGAAAACCAGTTAAGAGAATTCAATCTTTTGCGTTCCAACACAAATATCTCCAAGTCTTAACTATTCCTGATACTGTGGAAGTCATCGAAGACTATGCCTTCATTGAAAATGATGAATTCAACACCATCAAAGTGTCTGGTAAGCACTTCTTCTTAAATAAGAATGCTCTATATAGACATGTTGAAGGAGAAAAGAAACAGAAGACATTAGTCTATGTCACTCCTCAATTAACCGGGCAATTCATCGTTGATGAAAATGTTGTCGGTATCACCAAGGGTGCTTTCCAATCCACAGGTTTAACCATCGTTGATTTAAATGCTGATTTAGTGAATACCCACTTCCAGAACTTATTCGGTTTATCCGCGGAATCCATTCCCGATAACATGAAACAAGTCTGTTTAACTGGAGGTAATGTCAAAGACTACGCTTTCACCGGTGTCAAAGCCATCTCCTCTTTAGTGGTCTATGATCCAGTGGAAACCATCGGTAACAAAGCCTTCTATAACTGCCAAGACTTAACCACCGTCTTAATTCCTGACAGTGTCACCTCTATTGGAGAACAAGCTTTCGCTAACTGCGCTAACTTAAAAGAAATCAGAATTGGTAATACCAATGCTCCTAAATTAGCGAACTTAGGTAACGGAGCCTTTGATGGCTGCGCAAGACTTGAAGGCTATGTCAAATTAGGTATTAAATACATCGGTAACCCCCAATGTGAAAACCTCATCGCTTTAGAAGCTAAGAACTTATTAATGGAATCTTTATCCTTTGAAGATGACACCAAATTCATCTGTTCTGAAGCTTTCAAAAACTGCGTTAAATTAGAAAACTTAGATTTAGGTAAAGTCGTCAGCATCGGTGATAAAGCTTTCTATGGCTGTATCTCCTTAAAAAATGATGTCGTATTACCAAACTCCTTAAAGAGTTTCGGCAATAGAGTCTTCGAAGGCACCAGCGTTAAAACCGGTAACAAGATCGATGAAACTGCTACCGCCTATTACCTCAAGACCAAAGATGGCGAAAGAAAAGCCTTAATCGGTTATAAAACAAACGCCAATAATAAATTATCAATTGCCGCGGATACCGAATGGGTTGATACCTATGCAATTAATGGATCCACTGAAGCACAATTAATTCAAAAATTTGAAACCGCAAGCGATAACTTTGAAGTTTCTGATGATTTCACCGTCTTATTCGATAGCAAGATGAAAGTCATCTATGGTTCCGCTAAAGGCAAAGAAATCGACCAAGATGATGTCAAATTCGACAGTGTCGTCGAGATTAAACCTTATGGTCTTTCTAGCGCCACTATCAGTGGATTTGAAATGCCAGAGAAATTAAAGACCATCGGTGATCACGCTTTCTATGCTTTCACTGGTAAAAACTTAAACGAATTCAAATTCGTCTTACCAGAGACAGTCGTCAGTGTTGGTGATTGCGGTTTAGCCGATATGTCTGGCTTTACCGAATTAGTGCTCAATGATGGTTTATTAGTCTTAGGTAAAGAAGCCTGCGCTAATAACTCCATGACTAATGCACTATTCTTCCCATCCTCCTTATCTTATGTCGGAGCTAATGTCTTTGCAGAAAGTTTATTCTCCGCTATTAAAGTTGCCGCCAAGAGTGCTCCTGCTTCCTGGGATCCCGCTTGGTTAGGTCCTTACCCAGCAGAGAACGTTATTTATAACGCCGTAAGATAAAATATCATTTCAAACAAATTGACCGCTTAGGCGGTCTTTTTGAATGAAATAATGTAATTAAATTAATATAATTATGTTGTTAGTAGGAGACTATATATGAAAAAACTAATGCTATTAGGATTAGTGATATCCTCAATGGGTCTTGTGGGATGTAATAATTCCGCAGTGGCCTCATTTAAAAATTACACTTTCCAAGATTTTCTAACAGGACAAAAAAGAGATGAATTACTCGATAGAGTAGCAAGAAAACTTGCGGATTTAACAGCCATTAACAAAGAAACGTACAACAAAACAAAATCAGATAATAACGCCTATGAATTAAAAGGGAAAAACAAAATTGTGTTCTATGATCAAAACCACGTTCATATGGATAGTAGTTCTGATTCAATAACCACAAAAGAAGGTATCGCGGTCAAAGATAAAGACAAAAGTACCTATGATTCTTTTGATTGGGAAGAGAAAAACATCGTCTATCGAGAATCTAATGATGGAATATATTATCTAGTCAGTGAGAAAAGTGAGACATCCACTCTTAGTGATCGAATCACAACCTATTTCAAAAACTATGTCGGTGACTATACTACTTTAAGGGCCTATAAAGATGGAAATGGCTATGCTTTTGCCACTTCCACCATCACCGAAACTAGAGAAGATGTTTTAGGTGGCGACTTAACAAGAGAACACTATACAAAATCCCGTTCTCAACAAATCTTTAAAGTAAATAGCAATTATGAATTTACTTCATGGTATTCCTATAGAGATAAAGAAACCAATAGAGACCCAGGAACCAATAGATGGTATGACAAGGCTAAAAGAATAGAAACATATTCTATGAGTGCCACATTTAAATATGGGGAAAGAGAATACGGCCAATCTATTAAAAACAATGTCGTCAGCAAATTTGAAAATGGCTATATTGATAAGGTGACTGTCAAGGCTTCACGAGATTATGGTGATTCTGAAACTGTAGCAACAGTAATAAATCCTACCAGCCTTCATATAAGAGCAACATATCATATCGGAAATTATTACAACTATCAAGTTGATTCCGTGACTGAACAATTCACCGCCACTGTCATCAGACACTCTGCATTAACATCAGAAGCAAAAACTGATGATTACTCTATTAAGCCAGAAGCTGATCCCAATTCCGGAATTACTATCGAAGATTCAGCTGTGACATTCCCAATTAGGAAATCATCAGATGTATTAGTGCTTGAATTCAATGTTAATTTGAGTGATCGTAGAATCTCCATTAGTGACACCACTATTAGCATAATATAAGCCCTCTAACAAACATTTAAACAAAAACAGGATAAATCCCTGTTTATGTAATAAAAGCCCTCCTAACAAGATGAAAGAGGGCTTTTTGAATATTTTTGTCAGAATATTTGAAATTATTGATATTTATTGAGTTTCTTAGTCATCAATGATGTTAACACTGAAATGGTGACAATGATGACAACCATAAATAAGATGGCGAGAATTCCACCGATAATCAAACCAGAGGGAAGTTCGCTAACTTCACCAAAGACGAAGACTTTACCACCATTTTTTGAATATGCTTTAGCATAATCAATATTTGTGGCGGCCATGAATGTTGTTAACATTGGAACAAAGCCAAAGAAGATGCCCATCACACCCACTAAGTAGCCATTGTTTTGTTTGGCGAATTTCATTAATTCGGCTTGTCCACCTTCTTTTTGCCAGGTTTTAAGATAATAACTCTTTGGTGTTCCAACACCGGTTAATACCGCGTTTAAAACAAATAGTATCCAACCAAAGATAAAGCAGATGAGACCCATAATACCATTGAGGTTATCCCCAGGGCATATGGAATAATTACCCGCTAACTGTTTGATACCAAAAATAGAAAAAGCGGAGAAAGTATGGGGGAATGTATATCCCACAGAATCAAATATCGCTTGTCCTTGACTAGAAACTTTAATTCCGTTAAACATACCCACAGGGATTAATAAACACACCAGGAAAGGAATGATATAGGCTAAATTAATAAAATTAAAGAATCTCTTTCTTCTACTGACAGTATAGATATCTCTAAATCTCTCATTATTCTCCATGAGATATTTAAATTTTTCACTATCCGATAAGTTATTATTCTCTAAAGGATCTTGCTTATATTCACTCATTGGCTCGGGTTTGGTATCTTCTTGTTTAGCACCACACTTTGTGCAAAAAGAAGCATCATCATTGAGCTCAGTGCCACATTTAGGACAAAACTTCATATGATTGTCCTCCTTATTAATTGTCGTTACTCTCATTGTAGAGAAAATAAAATAATAATCAATATAAATGCTACGATAAAATCTAAGTTTTTACTTTTATATATAAAAAAGCCCATGTGTTTTTTCACATGGACCTTTTAATTAAGATTTAATTATCTTTCTTGTTTCTTTTTGCGGAGTAAGAAGTAAACTCCAATAACACTGACACTGACTAACGCCATTGCGGTAATAACAACCACGATAGCGGTACTATTGTTATTAACAAATGGATTGATAACATTTGTGGCAGGAGTAATGGTTCTAGCCATAAAGTTATAAGCCTCTAAATCAGCGGATTGCAATTGAGTGTTATATTTGGTAGCGATAAAGTCATATAACGCTAAAGCTTTTTGAATGTTGTCACCATTTTCACTAGCCACACCATTAGAGAATAAAGCTTTGTCTTCATCACTTAAATCAGCAAATTCTTCCGCTAACATCGCCCAAGCGGTCTTTAAATCTGATAAGGAAGTTTGGACTTCACCAGCTTGGTTGACTTGGCAGACAGGATTTGTGCCTGTAGATAATAAATCTAAGAATAAATCAGCATAATCAGAAGCGGCTTCAGATTGTGATTCGACAACTGAGATATATGCTCTAGCAGAAGCCATGACACCATCATAGGATAATCTCATTCTCTTCATACCAAGAGCGAATCTAAATGTATCAACATCTTCAATTAAGACATCGTTAGATCCATCATCAGAATTATTGTAATACCACACTAATTTGGATGAATCGAAAGCAGTATCAGTATCTAAAATCACACTATCATCACTTAATGTAACTTTGATAGCGCCAGCTGGCCACACCAAGGAAGCACCAGCTACAAATTGCACTCTATTGTCTTTAGAATTCTCTAAGCCATTACGCATATCAACAGCGGTTGCCACTGGAGCAGTTGCTTTAACTGTTAAAGTCTTAGCTTGAGCATGAGTATCATTTGGTGTCGCGGTAATCACAGCGGTCGCACCAACTGAAGCGGTTTTAGCAATGGTAACTTTGCCATTAGCAACTGTCGCAACAGATTCATTGGAAGATGTCCATGAAATAGTCTTCTCTGAGGCATTTGAAGGATCAAATGTCACATCGATAGTTTTGTTTGAACCAACAGGGATTGGTAATTCATTGTTCACAATATCACTATGTGATAAGGTGATGGAATTTAAGTTAACAACTTGCTGTCCTTCTTCTGCAAAGGTAATTCTCATTTGGAATTGAACATTATAAGCATTGAGAACTTCTAATCTGAAATAACGATAATCACCAGTTAGCATTCCGGATTTAGTGAAATCATACACGGCATTTGTGGTAGCTAGTGTTTGCTTGTTTGTAGATGTAGAAATGGATTCAGTCATAGGACCATCCACGGACGCTGCAAATTCCACTGCCACTTCAACTTTTGCAGATGCGCCTGTAGGTGAGAAAATCTCTAAAGCGCTAATCTTCTTGCTGAATGCTGTGGAGTTATAGAATGCAGAACCCGCTTTACCTAATAAGACCACTTTCTTATCGGAATCAAAAGCATTATTACCGATTGGGTTTGGCTTGGTTGAATAAGCACTGGTAGCAGGAGCAACAACATAATCCCTATTATCAGAAGCAGATAAAGTTGTTTCTGTGGTAATTGGGTTTGTATTAACAATATCATTAATACCTAAATAGGAAGGTTCAATTAATAATGTCTCGCCCAATTCTGTTGGCTCAGCAGCGGTAGCGGCGGTAACAATACCTTTTGCTTCAATAGTGGTTCCACTTTCATCGGTATGATCCGCACGAGTTAAAATCATAGTTACTTCTGAACCAATTCCAATCTTTTTGGTTAATGAGGCGGTTAAGAAATCTTGTGGATTTGTGAAGTAATATTCACCAACTCCACCATTCCAGGCAAGAGCATCGCTCTTGGAAGTGGCACCCCAAATTAAATATTCAGGTGAACCATTTTCGGTATCAGCAAGGTAGAAATTACCATATTTTGTTGCATCGGTATTTTCTCCATACCATTTAGTTACATAACCAGTAACTTGATATCTTTGTTTATAATTACCTGTTGTATCAGCGAATAACTGCGCTAAAGTGCCAGTTACTAATGCTGGTTCTTCATAAGAAGTTCCTTCTTCTAAAATGGTAACGTCAGAACCATTAACTAATTCTGGAGTACTTCCATTATAGTTTTGGAGATAACCTGTAACTTTTAATTTAGTGTCTACTAAAATCTTAGCAGCAGTTGTGGCATCACAAGCAGCTCTAAAGGCTTGCAAATCATTAGTGCCACCTTTGGTATCAGACATCCAGAAACTAATGTTTCCGTGTTGAGCACTATAAGCAGTTTGAATCTTGGTGACATAACCGGTAACACAATACTTATCAGTAGTTGTTGCACCACTTGCTAAACCAGAGATGACTGTCACAGCTTGAGATACTGTTGAATCGATGACTTGAGGAGTTGAACCACCTCCAATAGTAATTTCTATTTTAGTGATTCTAGCCTGTTTGCCATTACTGCCAGATGAACAATTTGGTGACGTCCATGTAGCAGCATTTGGTTGAGCTGATGTAATTCCCCAATCACCGTCATAGGAACCAGAGAATGTAAAGGCGATATTTGTCATATCACCAACGGATGATGAGATGGTTAAATTAGCACCCTTATAAATTCTGTAATCGGTGCCATTGTTAAGAACACCATTAGAAGCAGTAAGGGTGATACCATCTTTAGGGAACGTTGTATCTGATGAAGCGTTGAGTGTGATTGTTGTCGCAGCTTCGGCTTTAAAGGCATCTTGGTTCTTTGCTACAGCAAAACCAGCACCTAATGCCATCGCAGTTCCCAATATTGCAGTTGTAATAAGATGGGATATTTTCATTTTGCTAACCTCCTACAAAAATGAAAAAAATGATTATTTTATTATCACGATAAATATCATATAACAAATACCAATATAAATCATTTATTATTTATTAATAAAATTAACAAATAAAAGAAAACGCCCACATGAGGCCTCATGTGAGCGCTTATATAATCAATTACTAATTAAGTAATCTAATTAATGTTGATTATTTTACTTCTTTCTTTTTGCGGAGGAAGAAGTATGCTCCGACAACGGTCATGGTAACCATTGAGATAGCCACTAATGCATAGATTGAAGCGGAATTATTAGAGATTTTTAACGGAATAATTCTATTTGAATTAATTGATCTGGTAATAAAATTATCTAGTCCATAATTCGCAACAATAATATCATATCTAGCAACAGCTTCCTCGGCGGCATTACCAGTTTTGTTTGCTGTTAATGTTTTCAAGGAATTTTGGGATGTAGATGTGATGTTTTCAAATACAGTTTCACAATTAGACCATGTATCACTTGATACACCATTACCTAAAGCACATTCATCTTTTGTTAATTCAAGGAATGCATTGCCCCATCCAATTAATTCATCGCTTAAAGGAATAACTTCAATTACTATAGAAGCGGCATAGATTCTGGCTGTTGTAACTTCTAACTGGAAGGATTGTTTCAAAGGATAATAGCGATGTGTCGTAAATGAGTCATCTATTATCTCCTCAACAAAACCTCCACAAGATACAAGTGGAGTCTCGGTTGTTGTGTGTCGTTTTAATGAAATCGAAACTTTGGAAATAATAGAATTACTATCATTTAGACCAATATTTAAAACGCTTGTTCCACTACCTGGGAAGAACATTATTTCCGTTTCGTGTCCTGAAGCACCCAATCTAATATTAGATGAAGTTGCAACAGTAAAAACGCTTGAATTAAAGCCACTAATTAAAGAAGTGTTGGCCCAATCTTGGGTTCCAACGGAAGCTGTATATGTTGTGGTATTTGATTTCAAAACATATCTTGTTCCGCCTTCAAATTCTTTGTAATGGACAACAATACTAGAAAGACCAACCGTATCTGAAAGAGAAGTAACCTTTACAGGAAATCCACCATCTGTTGGAGTAATTGTAACATCAGTTCCATCAGCAGCGGCCGAACCGTTGGAGTAAGTACTTCCTGATAAAGTGGTTGCATATCCAGCAGATGTTGCAGTAGCAACAACTTTAACTATTTCATAGTTTGTAGGAGTTGCAAATTCAAGTGTTCCATATTTATAAAAACGAGTTGATGTTCTATCTGGAGGACAATAGTTATTAGTAGCAGTGCCTGCACCACCTTTTTCTGCTAAAACTGAAGCCTTAGGTGAATTCCATTCCATTTTGCTCGCAGTAGCTTCATCATAAGAAACTTTAGTTAAATCCCATGTAATTGTTTTTGCATTTGTGTCATCCACATATTTCTGTGCAGCTTGAACCCATTGAGCATAAAGAGTTACGTTTGATGAGATTGTAAATGTAGCGTTGGGATTATAACTTGTTCCACTATCATTTGACGCGGTGTTCCAATGATCAAAATCATAACCGCTCTTTGTAAATGAGTTAGCTAGGACAGTCACGGTAGCACCAGATGCGTATGGAGAATGAATATCAGTCATTGTTCCCGAACCACCATTTGAGTCATATGTGACTGAATAAGTAGTAACTGGAGTTCCACTTGCAGCATATTCAACATATAAATAAGAGATATCATGTTTATCTCCGTATGTATTTAGGAATAAAACTGAAGAAGCTGACAAATTCGATAATGAATAAACATTGAAATTGCCACTAACCTCAGAGGTCAAAGCACTTTGTGAGCCATTATCGATAGAGCACTGGAAAGAATCGGCTCTATTGGTTTTAAGAATAATTGCTTTAATAATGTAGCCCGTTGCGGCAGAAACCGTCAATTCACCACCAGTTGTTTTCCCAGAATCTGGTTTATACAATCTAAGGCTGCCACTGCTGATAAATGGAGCTGTTGTTCCGTCACCTTTTTCAGCAAGATAACTCACCTTTTCATTGGTATTAGGAACAAAACCACTAACAGCACTAAAGGAAGTAATCTCACCTGATAGCGGTCTATCACCTAAATCTATAACAGTCCATGTATAGGACTTTGTGACATTGGGGGTAGTACTAGTATCTGTATAAGAGGCCGTTAATTCCAACTCATCCATATCAATAGCCCATGTCAGTGCGCTATTTGATAAAGCCACATCCTTGCTCCAAGAAGAGTTAGAAGCGGATGTATAGTGGGCTTTTAAGCTTGCGCCAGTATAATCAATATCAGAATTAGTTGCATCGTTGTAATAACTTAAATTAGTTGGATTGCTATCAGCGATAAGAGAATCTAATTTCGCATCAGCGGGATCTGAAGCACCATAAGTATAAGTAATTATAATGTTATTCCATCTGGTTTGAGCAGTTGGTGTAAAGGTAAATTCGGTCGGATTTGTTGAAAATGACCAAGTGACGTTCTTGCCTGACACAGTCGGAGTAACTGATGGTGAAACAGTCGCATTTTGTGCAGCAGTAACATAAGTGCCCGTTGAACTAGCTTCATAAGTAACAGAATTCAATGATGACCCACCAATTGCATTAATTGTAATTGTGACATTAGCATATGCTCTTGCTGGGCTGGTGTAGGAATTTGTTGAAGAGGTTTTAATGGTAATATAGGAATTTAAACTTTCAGCAGTATCTGATAAAGCGGAAGTTCCTGCTCTAGTAATTGAGCCGGTGTCAGCTTTTGCTTCTTTTGCTTCTTGATTACCCGCAGCAACACCGACACCAACGCCTGTGGCTAAGGATAATCCTAAGCATACACCTACGATTTTTGAGATTAAATTGTTCATATATAAATTTCTCCTTTCTTTTAAATCCCCTGCCCTTTGGCAGTGGGAGCGAACAAGACTAAGTCTTATCGGAGTTCTTTATATATGAGATACTTTGGCCATTAATATCTTAAAACAAAAAACTCGATTAAAAACTTAATCGCAAATAATAATATATTATTAGGACCCTGCTTACAAGATAAATATATTTATATATTAGGTACTTCTAACCTATATTTACAATAAACAAAAAGAAGTGATTTTTAAGTCACTTCTCTTAATTTTGTTCGATTATTTCACTATTTTTTATGAAATGATTCTTATTGTTTATATTAACAATACAATAGGATGATAAAACTTTTTATAGCTTTTCGAAATCGGAAGCACCATGTTTACAAAGTGGGCAGATGAAGTCTTCAGGGAGTTCATCTCCTTCATAGACATAACCACAGACTTTGCAGACATAACCCTTCTTCTTTTCTTCTGGTTTTGGTTTCACATTAGCTTGGTAATAGTTATATGTTAATGTGGGATTGTTATTGAGCTTTTTAGCTTCAATAACTTTGCAGATAAACATACCATGTGTTTCTAGATCAACATAGCTTTCAACTTCTAAGGATAAGACTGCATTAATGTGAGAAGAGAGGACCACTAGTCCATTGCTACTTCTCTCCACTTCTTCACCTTCGAATTTGTTCACATCTCTACCAGAGACAAAACCATACTTCTTGATTAAATCAAAAGTGGTATCTTGGGTTAAGATGTTGACGTTCATCTTCTTGGTTTTTCTTACGACATCATGAGTGTAGTTAGCTTTGTTAATATTAACCGCCACTCTAAAGGGTTTATCAGTTAACTGTGTGACAGTGTTAACAATCATACCGTTATCTTTATTACCATCATTAGAGGTAACGACATATAGACCATATTCAATCTTGAATAAAGCGGTTTGATCAAAGATTTTTTGTTCTTTGATTTCTTTTCTGGCTTTATATTCTTCAGATAAAGCATTACCTAATTGTTCTAATTGCCCTAATGATTTCTCATCTAAAGATGAAGTAATGGTAACAACTGGATTTAAGAGATTAATATTCTTAGAATTTGCTAATTTATCTTTAATGATACGTGCGGCCATTGGAGCCCAGGTGCCATTTTCAATAACACCTAAAGTCTTATTTTGGAAGTTCCTCTCTACGAGATGTTCGATGAAGGCATTCATAAAGGGGAAGATAGAGGCATTATATGTCGTTGTGGCTAAGACAATCTTAGAATATCTAAAAGCATCTTCTACGCATTCCGCCATATCTTCTCTAGCTAAATCATTAACGGCAATCTTGGGGCAACCATTTTCTTCTAATTGTGCAGCGAGTTTTAATACTGCTTCTTTTGTGTGGCCATATACTGAGGTATAGAAAATGGCAACACCATCAGTTTCTGGTTGATAAGATGACCAGATATTATAGAGATTTAAATAATATCCTAAATCATGGTCTAAGATTGGTCCATGTAATGGACATATTCTTTGAATATCGAGATTAGCGGCTTTCTTTAATAAAGCTTGTACTTGCGCGCCGTATTTACCGACGATACCGATATAGTAACGTCTGGCTTCACAAGCCCATTCTTCTTCCACATCTAAGGCTCCGAATTTACCAAAGCCATCCGCGGAGAATAAAGTCTTTTCTTTATCATCATAGGTGACCATTACTTCTGGCCAGTGCACCATTGGTGCAAAGACAAAAGTTAAGGTATGGCTACCGAGATTTAAGGTATCTAATTCATTAACCACTAATTTGTGTTTGATTTCCTTATGGAAGAATTGATCCATCATCTTGAAGGTCTTCATATTACCGATGACAAAGGTATCGGGATAGACTTCTAAGAATCTCATGATATTCGCGGAGTGGTCTGGTTCCATATGTTGAACCACTAAGTAATGGGGTTTTTCTTTGCCTAATACTTCTTTGATATTAGCGATCCACTCTTCGAAGAAACGGACATCGACAGTGTCCATCACGGCGATTAATTCATCTTTGATGATATAGGAGTTATAAGCCATTCCATTAGGAACGACATATTGACCTTCAAATAAGTCGATGTCGTGGTCGTTGACACCGACATAATATAATTCGCTAGATAATTTCTTAAACATATTTTATAGAACCTTCAATAACCAAGCTTTTAAAGTTTCATCGCATTTATCCGCTTCATATCCACGACAGGCAAATCCAGTTTTGATAATCGCGCCTTTCGCGGATGATTTTAATTCGGATTCCGCAAATCCCATCGCCCCTTCTTCATTCGTGCAGAAAGGAATGATGACTTTACCAAAGAAGTTATGGTCTTTGATAAAGGTAGCGATAATACGTGGATAGGTTCTCCACCAGTTGGGGAAACCGAGGAATATCACATCGTATTCATCTAATGATTCTTTCTCATTATGATACTTGACCCAACCTTCACTATTCGCGCGCTTCACACATTCACTATAAGAAAATGGATAGGGTTCTTCAGGTTCTAGTTTCCATAATTCAGCATCCGTGTATTTAGCGATCTTCTCAGCGACGATTTCGGTATAACCTTTTTCAATCACTTCAATCTCACCATTGACGGAGTTTTCTCCAGTTCTAGAGAAATAGACAATTAGTTTTTTCATATTATTATATGTCTCCTCTTATCATTATTAATGATATGTTAAAACCTAATATTTATAAAGAAAAATGGAGAATTATTTCTCCACTTCTTCTCTATATGTATCATGGGTCTCTAGGTTATATATTTCCGATATCCACATTATCGTATGACTATTATTCTTTCCAATATTCGTAATTTGATGTGTGTATCCCACACGGATATTAACGGGATGAGGTTTATCACCACTGACGACATCTACGACCATCTCATTAGTCTTAATATCTCTCTGTTTAATTTCACATTTACCAATGACTGTATAGAATATTTCTTTTTTATAAGTATGATAATGTCCACCTTTGGTGATTCCAGGATAGGCGACATTATCACTTATCTGTCCCCACTTCTTGGATTTATATAATTCTTCAAAGGAACCTCTATTATCACTAGCATAATTAAAGCTATATCCTTCATCGGATAGATAATCGCAGAATGTCTTAAATAACTTCAATTCAAATTCATCATGGATAATCGGTAAGTGTCTATCTGATTCTATTTCTTTTTTAAAGTAATAGAGTAAATCCGCGAGATGCCCTAAAGAACAATCATATGTGGGGTTCACATATAATATTTCTTTAGATGGTTTAATCTCAAGATTAATACATCTCATAAAGGTATCGACGATATCATCAACATAGTTATAGTGAACGACATATTCTCTATCTCTAATAGAGATATCTAAATCATGAGCGATGTTATAGCAGAATGTCGCCGCTGCAGAATTATAATTTGGCCTGCACCACTTTCCAAATACATTAGCGAGTCTAAAGATATAAACTGGTAATCCAGAAGATAATAAATAATCTTCACCCATCTTTTTGGATTTGCCATAATCATTATCTAAGCTAGCTTGAATAGAGCTAGACATAATGATAGGTATTTCTTTTTTACTTTCTTTGACTAAGTCAATAAGATGCTTAGTAAAGTTAGAATTACCATCATAGAATTCTTCAATAGTCAAAGGACGATTGATACCAGCGAGATGGATGATAAAATCCGCTTGAGAGATATAATCTCTTAAGTCATCATCATTCTTATCCAAATCAAAAGGCAAAACCTTAAATCCTAAGCGATTTAATCTTAAGCAGGTATGTTTACCAATAAATCCGTTGCTACCAGTAACTAATATATTCATATTTAAAATATTAAACTTGCCTTGAATCATGGAAATATTCAACGCAAACTGTATCTTTTTCAATACAATAAAGGATAAAATAGCGGCCCTTGCCAATAATCATTTTTCTTTCTTCTTCGTCAGAAACTTGATATGTAGGATCAACCGGATAACGAAAAGGCATGGTTTTTAATGAATCAACAGACTCATTTATCTCTTTATACAAGTTTTCAGCGGCTTCCAAAGAGACGTTTTTTAAAAAATCGATTGATTCTAGTATTTGAGAATATGCAATAGGCTCAATACGAATTTTATATTCCATATTATTTATTGAGAAGTTGATTAATGGCTTCGTTTAATTCCTCTAAGGAATAGCCTTTAATGCCATTGAGTCTTGCAAGCTTAGCTTCCAAAAGTTTTTCTTTAATTTTAAGAATGTTTTCTCTCTCTTCGTATGCTTTCAATGACATGACAACTAAA
Source organism: Bacilli bacterium (assembly GCA_045130875.1). Classification (GTDB taxonomy): domain Bacteria; phylum Bacillota_I; class Bacilli_A; order RFN20; family CAG-826; genus RUG13091. Next base: position 70,892 of record JBGUQI010000022.1, read on the forward strand.
TCGCCCTCACCATTCTTGGTGAGAAAAACTGGTTTTCCTGTAGTTTTGCAATACTCGGATATTTCGTTATATTGGTTTCTTAATGAAGTTGAAGATTTGATTTCCATAGTCTATTTCTCCTTTGCTGATATAATTCTATCATTATTTTGATATTTATGAAAGGCTATTTATTCCAAATCTCTTTATTCACCACAGCGATTTTCTCTTTGATAATCTTTAAGACTCTACTAGAGACATCAGTGACATCATAGTTCTCTGGGCATTTCGCAAACTTATATCTCATGAGTTCGGTATCAATCGCTAATAAGATACCTTTCTTATCGATGCCAGAGACGATGATTGAACCCGCTTCCACACCTTCTGGTCTTTCCGTACTAGTTCTAATGAGAACTGCGGGGAAATGTCTCATCCATGATTCTTCCGTTAATGTTCCAGAATCACTTAAGACGATAAAAGCATTCTCTTGTAATTTCACATATTCTAAGAAACCTAATGGTTTGAGGTTTCTCACTAAGGGATGCATCTTAAATTTATTAATCTCTAATCTCTTCTTCGTCCTTGGATGAGTGGAGAAGATGACGGGCATTTGATATTTTTCCGCGATATCGTTAATCGCCGGCATTAATTGATTGAAATTCTTTTCAATATCGATGTTTTCTTCTCGATGAGAAGAGACAACGATGTATTTCCCTTTTTCTAATCCCATATCCTCTAAGACTTTAGAGGCTTCAATCTTCTCGTTATTAGCGTTTAAAACTTCTAGCATCGGAGAACCAGTGATGAAGGTATATTCCTTTTCAATACCTTCTTTCATTAAATTCGCATATGCGTGCTCGGTATAAGGAAGATTGATATCACTGATATGATCCACTATCTTTCTATTGATGGTTTCTGGAACATTCCAGTCCCCACATCTATTACCCGCTTCCATATGGAAGATGGGGAGTTTGAGTCTTTTCGCGGATATCGCACAAAGTGCGCTATTAGTGTCACCTAAGATTAAAACCGCATCGGGATTTAATTGTTTTAATAAATCATATGATTTCGCAATCGCGTTACCGATGGTTTCCCCTAAATGTGCACCCGCACAATTAAGATAATAATCGGGGGCTCTTAATTCTAATTCTTCAAAGAAGACTTGGTTTAATTCATAGTCATAGTTCTGACCAGTATGAACGAGGATGTGTTCAATCTCTTCATCTCTATCTAAAGCTTTAATCACTTCCGATAGTCTGATGATTTCTGGTCTAGTACCGATGATGGTCACTACTCTAATTAATTTCTTTTTCATCGTTATTACCCCCATTAATCATGTTGTTTAACTGGTCCACCGAAGAGTTCTAGTTTCTTTAATAAAACCTTCATTCCTTCGATATCTAATCTGCCGGTGTTATGGGAGGTATAAGATTCTCCAATGTTGAGTTTCTTATTTCCTTTAGAGAAATATTTCTCATAATTTAAGTCTCTATTATCCGCTTTAACGCAGAAGAAATTGCCTAAATCAATCGCATGTAACATCTCCTCTTGAGTAACGAGTGTTTCATAGAGTTTTTCACCATGTCTTGTACCGATATAACTAACACCAGTTTTACTACCGGTTAAATCGATGACCGCTCTAGCGAGAGTTTCAATTGTCGCAGCAGGTGCTTTCTGGACAAATAAGTCACCTTGTTCGCCATGTTCAAAGGCATATAAAACTAAATCTACTGCATCATCTAAAGTCATCATGAATCTAGTCATATCGGGATTTGTAATGGTAATTGGTTTGCCTTCATGAATTTGATTCAAGAATAGAGGAATGACACTACCACGACTGGCCATGACATTACCATATCTCGTTAAACATAAAACGGTATCGCCTGGTAATAGTTGTCTACTTCTCGCGATAACATTCTTTTCCATCAAAGCTTTAGAGATACCCATCGCATTGATTGGATAAGCAGCTTTATCAGTAGATAAAAAGATGGCTTTTTTGACATGATTACGCACACAAGCGGTAATGACATTATCACTACCGATAACATTCGTTCTCACCGCTTCCATAGGATAGAATTCGCAAGAAGGAACTTGTTTTAATGCTGCCGCAGAAAACACATAGTCAACACCTTTAAAGGCATCTATAATGCTATCTAAATTACGGACATCACCAATATAAAATTTTAATTTGGAATTATTGTATGCCTTACGCATATCATCTTGTTTCTTTTCATCACGAGAAAGAATTCTGATTTCTTTGATATCAGTATTTAAAAATCTATCGACGACCGCGTGACCAAAACTACCGGTACCACCGGTAATTAATAAGATTTTATCTTTTAATATCGCAGTATCTTTCGCAGCATATTCCATCAAACGATCTTTAATACCTTCTAATTTAATTTGGTCAACATTCTCTTCGTCACTTTCATAAGAGACATAAGTTCTTAAAGGCATGCCGATAATCTCTGCGGCTTCCTTTTGAGTTAATTTGCAGTTTTTGCGTATTTCTTTAAGTGTCATATTTGCACCTCAATTCCCTTATATTATATATATTTAATAAGGATATAAAAAGGAAAAACGCAAATATTGCACTTTTTATAAATATGAATACCAAAGAAATATATCTATTCTTTAATCATTTTTCAAAATGGGGTATGCTATTTTTATAAAGGGGTATTTTTTATGAAAAAAATCTATCTATTATCCTGTACCTTTTTGCTTGCCTTAACTGGATGTAATGAAGCCAATAAAGGAAGTGGCAGCGCAGAACCATCCGCTTTGACACCACAAGAAGCTTTTTTATGGATTAAAGAAGGTAACTACACTATGGATGTCAAAGTTTCTTACTATGATGAAGGTGGAGAAAAAGACATCATCGAAAGTCGCATCAAGAAAGATGAAATGAAATTTGATCTCATGGGTTTAGATGCTTCTGAAGGTCATCAACAATATGTCACCTATAAGATGTATGATTACACCTTAGCGGACAGAGCATACTGCTATGAAATTGCTAAAACACTAGACGAGGAAGAGGAAGAAAACATCTGGTATCGTGAACGAGTGGAAGATGATGCCGATTATTTAAGCGAAGTTCTCTTCCAAGATGAAGAATTAGAAACATTTGTCACTGGTTTTGAAAATGCAAAATGGGATATTGATGGATATACCTATTCTGGTGAGAGTGAATTAGATGAAAACTATGTTTTCAAATTCGAAATTGTGGTTAACACTTCTTATGTTGAAAGCATCAAAGTGGAATTCATTGATAGCAGAAAAGATGGAGAAGCTGCTTTCCACACTGATTATGAATATGCATTCTCACATGTCGGTGAAACTATCGTTAAACTTCCTGTCACGGTTAATGATATTTATGATGCAGTTGATGAGATGATGGATAAACTCCATGCTGCCAGAAGTTATGAATTAGAGTGTGTGGTAGAATCCAATATTCCAGATGCTCCTGTCGGAACATACGATGTCAAAGTTGAGATAGTAGGCGATGAATATCACGTTTCTAAAGAAACTCCAGATGGGGTTATCGTCGGAAGATATGAACCCGAAACAGAAGATGAAACTGCGACATTTACAGTCTATTTACCAACTGACGATGGTTATACAAGCGAGATTGTCAATCGTAATCAATTCTACAGTAACTATTTCTATGGTTTTGCCACTCCATATGATTTAGGTAGTGTTAACTTCTCTTATACCGATCCCGCTGATGAGGCATATTGGTTAAGTGCTGTTCCAACATTGACTGATGAAGGAATTACTCTCCAAGAGCAAGGTCCTGAAACCGCAATCACCTATATCTATAAAATGAATGAACATGGTTTACCTACTGAAATCGTTAATCAAATGAGTGGTAGAGATACTCAGGGTCAAAATTTGTATGTGAACCTCACCATTTCTATCTCTCACATTGGTGACACTGAAGTTCCAATGCCACACGTAGCAGGTAATGCTTAATCAATAATTATTTTGAATCGGGACACCTTATGGTGTCCTTTTTTATTTTGCATAATCAAGGCATTTCGCTTCACATATACATTAAGTTGTGATGGAAATGTAGTTCTCTCTTGGAAACAAAAAAGAACTTCACAAAAAACTCATAATTTCTTAGAAAGAAAAGTAGCTTTACAAGCTACTTTTTTGTTAAATATTATTCAGTTTTTTGATTATTGCATTGCAAACTAAGCAATGTAAATTGAAATGCTGGGGCGGACACTAAGGTATTCGCCATCGGGCATAAAGTAGTTCATATCACCATCACTGAAAACACCCCACACACATTCGGAATCTTCACTAGTAGGAGAGCGAGTAAAATATGCCCCTTTGTACAAGCGATTGCTTTGATCTACATTGGAATAATAATATGCGCATTTTGCTCTGTCCCAGTCTGTTGTTCTACAGCCTCGTGTGTCGGTTGAACTAGTTGAGTCTAAAAAACCATATGAGTTATTGAGGTAATCTCTATAACTTGGTAAAAATACTTTGTCTTGAGTATTATCACAAGCATATGGATTATTATCTGAATCAGTTGTGGAAGCACTATTATCAACTGTCGTGGTTTGGATATATTCATTTCCTAATGCAAATGCGGAATTATAAAATTCGTTATTTAACCACGATCTAATATCTGAGTCCTTATAATTGTTTGAAGAAGCCGCATATCTACATTCATCTAATAACACTGATGATAGCAAATAATATGAACCATTATTGTTGCTTAATATGTTCCAAACGATAGGTTCACATTTAAACCAATAGGTAGTCCCATTTACGATAGTTGTACCATTATCGAATTTATATTTTGAGTTATATGGATAGGCAATACTTTTGGCATAATATTCATTATTGTATAAATACCAACCGTTTGATTCTGGTGTTGATAGAGAATTAAGCGAGGCAATTAAAGATGAATCATTAACATTCTTTTGTGGATATAGACCATATGTTACTGTCATATTATTTAAGTCAACAGAAGGAATAATGCCCAAAGCAATTTTTCTCGCTTCTTCCTCTTCTTCTGCTTGTGTCATAAATCTTGCAGATAATGAATAATTAGAAGCTGGCATAGTAAATGTATATGGATTTTGTTTTGATACAAGAGTGTCATCAGCATCAAACCATCCCATAAATGTTCCTGAAATATAATTCATTGTAACCGTTACACTTGTGCCCGCTTGATATTGGCCACTACCAGTAACGGTGCCTTTTGAAGTATCACTAGATGTGACAGTTAATGTATATCCAGATACAAAAGATGCATATAAAGTAACATCATGATTTGGCATAACAAAAGAATAAGATGAATCATAAGACACTTCATTCAAGTCATCATCATACCAATAATCAAATGCATAACCTAACTCTGCATTAGCAATAATCGTGACTTCTAATCCTTCACCCCATTCAGTTGGTGAAGATACGGTGCCTCTTGATTCATCATCACTATAAATATATAGGTTATGATTATTGACAAATCTAGCCTCATAATTAAGAGACTGATTAGGCATATTAAATGTAAGTGTTGACTCTTGGGACACAAGTGTTACTCCATCATACCACCCAAAGAAAGAATAATGTTCATTAGGAGTGGCCACTAGAGTAACTTCTTGTTGATAAGTATATGAACCTGCGCCAGTCACACTTCCCTTTGAACTATCATTAACAGATAAAGCTACTGAATATGGGGTCCATTCAAACTTAGCAATGATTCCCAAATCTTCGTGTGGCATAGAAAATGAATATGGATTTAATTGCGAAATCAAATTGTCATTCGTATCATACCAACCCAAAAAACTTACTCCAGTATTTGGATGAGCACTAAGAATAACATTTGTTTTATATGGATGCACTCCAGCACCAGACACACTTCCTAAAGTTGGATTCTGATTAGTTATAGTTAGATTGTAATTATTTATAGAAAACTTAGCGATATATGTTGTATTACTATGAGGCATATTAAATGTATATGGATTGGATGAAGATACCAAACTGTTGCCTTCATACCAACCAGCAAAGGTGTATCCATCATTAGCCTCTGCTGAAACAGTAATTTCGGTTAAATAATTGTAGCTACCACTAGAATTAGAAACACTTCCTTTTTCTAATGATTCTGATTCAATTACTAAGTTATATGATTCATATGTAAATCTAGCAACATAAAATAAATCATCGTCACCCATTAAAAATGAATAAGAAGCATTTGAAGAAATCAAATTTGATTTATCGTCGTACCAACCAACAAATCTATATCCTGCTTTTGGTGTAGCTGTAATAGTTACATTTTCACCCGTAATCTTTGTTCCTCCACCGGAAACCGTTCCCATTGTTTCATCGTTGCTTGATATAGATAACAATGGATATGTATTTAAACATGAATGTCTCAAGGTAATAGATGAAATATTTAGATTTGAATTGCTGGTATTTATAATTTTGAAATAATTTGGTAAATATCCATCAAAATTAAAAAGTGTATTAGAAGAAGTTGATGAAGAAAGCTCTATATGATGATCAAAACTCCTGTCTCTAGAATAATAAATTGAATAGTTCGCATCATTTGTCTTAAATGTCAAATCTATGCTTTCTATTCCATGAACCGGATCTGTGTTATAAAAATATCCATCACTGCCTAGCACGTGCCAAGTCGCAGCAATGCCTTTAATTTGATAATATTCAAATTCGATATCATTCCCTAAATTTGTTTTTATTGTGGTCGTTCCATCATAAGCGGTGTTACCAGTATAAGAATGGAATTTATTAGTTGAAGAATCGAATCTAATTGCATAATTACTATCAGCTTGAGATAAGCTAAATAAATTTGTATTAGAAGCAAATAATAGACTAATTAAAAGTGCTGAAACACTAAAACTAACAAGAAAGGAAGATAACAATTTCTTTTTCATTAAGTTAAACCTCCAAAAAACACAAGCCCTTGGCCACAGATCTTTAGAAGATATAATAATAAATTATTATCCCCCTATAAATTTATTTGTATAAGAGAGGCCAGGCAATTAGCTTATTTATATTTTACAAATTGTAGTTTTTAAATGAAAGATTTAATTAAACGATTTAATTAAGCGATTAAAAAGTGAGAGCCGAACACTATTTTCATAATTAACATAATAAATAAGTAGAATAAATACGTGAGTTTTTTATACTTTTTATAGTTCAAGTCTTATCGCCAATCCATATATTTTTCTTTTTTGTGGTGCATAAGAACACCATTGACGCAAAGTAAATTTAGTTAACAACGGATTAAAAACACAAAAAAAGCACTGATATTGCGTATCAATGCTTGTTCTTATTATCTGGCGGAGTAGAAGAGACTCGAACTCTTGCACCAGTTAACCCGATCTACTTCCTTAGCAGGGAAGCCCCTTCACCAACTTGGGTACTACTCCAGGTGAACGCTCACTATACTATCATAATGAGCGCTAAAAATGAAATATATTTTTAATAAGCTTTGGCGAACAATACCACTTTAGTGGCCTTTTTACCACAGCAAGGACAAGTATCACCAATGGGCATTTGATTGAATGGCAAGCATCTCGCTGTCGCGGTGGTTAATTCTTTAATCTTGTTTTCACAAGCGACATCGCCACACCACATCATCTTTGCATAGCCACCTTTTTCTAAAGCCTTATTGAGTTCATCTAAGTCTTTAGCTTCAGTGACATGGTCTAATAAGTAGCGGTAAGCTTTCTCATACATCTCTTTATGAATCTCTGGGATTAAGCGTTTAATGGTTTCCACCATTTCTTCTTTCTTCACAGAAATCTTTTCACCGTTATGACGTTTTACTAAAGTAACCACGCCATTTTCCATGTCTCTGGGTCCGATTTCCACACGAAGTGGGACACCCTTCATCTCATATTCAGAGAATTTCCAACCAGGAGTCTTATCAGATTCATCTAATTTCACTCTAATACCGGCTTCTTTGATGAGTTTTTCTAATTCTCTAGCAGCAGGAATAACTCCAGGTTTTTGTTGGGCAATTGGAATGACCACAGCTTGGATTGGTGCCACATAAGGAGGTAAGACTAAGCCATTATCATCACCATGAACCATGATGATTGCACCTAATAATCTTGTGGAAACACCCCAAGATGTTTGATAAGGATTTTCCAATTTCCCATCTCTTCCTTGGAAAGAGATACCAAAGGCTTTAGAGAAACCTTGACCAAAGTAATGGGTAGTACCACTTTGTAAGGCTTTACCATCAGGCATTAAGGCTTCGATAGAATAGGTTTCTAAAGCACCGGCAAATTTTTCTTTTTCAGTCTTTCTTCCTTTAGTAAAAGGAATAGCTAATAAATCTCTACCTAAGTCATCATAGATTTCTAACATTCTTAATGTCTCAGTTCTGGCTTCTTCTTCGGTCTCGTGCATCGTATGACCTTCTTGCCATAAGAATTCCGCACCTCTTAAGAAAGGTCTGGTGGTCTTTTCCCATCTGACGACAGAACACCACTGATTGTAGAGTTTTGGTAAATCTCTATAACTAGAGATAACTTTGGCATAATGTTCACAGAATAATGTTTCGCTTGTAGGTCTAATGATTAAGGGATCATCGATTTCTTGTCCCCCACCGATTGTGGCCACTAAACATTCAGGAGCAAATCCTTCAATGTGGTCTTTTTCTTTTTGAAGTAAAGAAGTAGGAATGACTGTGGGCATATAGACATTTTCATGTCCTGTTTCTTTAAATCTTTTATTTAAATAGTTTTGAATTTCTTCCCAAATCGCATAACCATAAGGACGATAGATGATAAATCCCTTCACGGATGAATAATCCATGAGTTCCGCTTTACGGCACACATCAGTGTACCACTGGGCAAAATCATCTTCTTGTCTAGTTATGGATTGATTTTTAATTTGTTTATTTTCCATATATCAACATTCTCCTATCGGAATTTTTCGTACATTTCATGTAATTTGACAATCTTCTTCTTTTCCACAGGAAGAAGCATATCGTTTGAGGGGCTAATTGCTTCGCAAGAAACAATGGGGATGCCACTCTTAATGATGAGTTCTGTGGCTTGCCAACCTTCTAAGTCAGTAGCGATGATTGGTTGTGAGAATTTTAGTAATTGTTCAATTAAAGTATGGATGGATAATCTCACCTTATTGTTGCTCTTAATCTCACTCATCATCGCGGCTCCAACGACAAAATAATTGAAGATATTATAGACACTTGGATCAAGCAACAAATCTTTATCAAGCATGGATAAGGCTATTTCATAGCCCGCTTTTCTAATCTTCTTGAAGGAAGACTTCAATAATTCTAATTGTGAGGAGTTCTCATTTACCTCTTGTTCATCAAACACTAAGACAAGATTAATATCTTTGGTTTGAGGGATTTGAGGGAGAATCTCTAACATATGATCTAAGTCCATCATCGAGACTGACATAAATAGACGGCAAGTCTGTGTAGGTCGTTCATTAAAGAACTTAGGAATCACGGTTTTGGCGACATTAGCGAATAGTTCTTTACCTCTTCCGACACGCGCAGCATATTTGCTCATCTCCGCGAAGGAGGAGAATGGAGAGCCATAGGCTCTAACATATTCGAAATATCCAAAAGCGGATCCTGTTCTCGATGAATCGATAATAGGTCGATATAGATAACGTAAATTGTTGTTATCTAATAGTCTTTCGACTTCATCATTAAATTTATTTAATTCTTGAGAGATTGGTCCACGAGACTTCTGATAGATGAAGACATCTTGACCATTCTGTTGTGCGGTAATACAAGCTTCTTGCGCTTTTTGCACAATCATATCAAAGTCTTGATAGAATTGAGCATTTTCCACGACACCGATGGAGAAGGTCACGGAATCGTTATAACCATTCACACCAATACATTTCCTTAGGGAATGGGAAATGGAAGCGGCGAGTTGCATAGCTTCATCTCTATTGGGGATATGGATATCAAATAAGAGGATTTCATTTCCACTATCATCAATAATCTGTCTGGGTTGATGTTTATTAGAAGCGTAAGGATAGACTTCGTTCTTTAATGTCATCATCATGTAGCGTTCAATCTTTTCATTAGAAAGAGCTTTTTGACGGACATAGAAGAATCTAATCGCAAATGTAAAACCTCTTAAGGATTTACCTTTAGAGATGATATTGCTCATATAGCTTCTCTTAACAACACCGGTAAGACTACCCTTCTTCTTAGAAGAGAAGTTTGTGGGGGTGATATATCTTAAGATATGACTCTCTAAGTGGATGACACCCACTTTGGGATCATATTTGATTAATTTTAATAAAGAGAAATAAGTGGCTTTGCCTCTATTTAAGACGACATCAGCTTCCAAATATTGGTCACAACCTTTTGGGTTAGTGACGATAGAATAAATCCACTGTTGTACTTTCTCACTATCATTTTGATGGAAATGGAAATAGAAATCAGAGAGTTCCATCGTTCTCTTATTCTTCATATCGCTTCTATTAAAGAAGACAACATTGTTATTCTTCACATCCACCGCAAAGATTCTTGTAGAGATGCTCTCTTGCTTAATTTTCTCCTCATAACTATTAAAGGAGCGGTTAATAACCACATAGGTAATAATGACAAAAAGCAATAGGAAGAAGACGAGCAACACTATTGTGAAGAAGATAACGAAGTTTGTGTCATTAAAGTTCCACCACTGCATACTTGTTTATTATACTCAATGAACATAAATTTGACTATTCAAAAAGTCAAAATTAGTTCAACTTGTTAATAGCGATAGTTATGATATAATACCTCTCGTCGCTGGAGAAGTACCCAAGAGGCTGAAGGGGGCAGTTTCGAAAACTGCTAGGGGATGCAAGTCCCGCATGGGTTCGACTCCCATCTTCTCCGCCACTAAAAAAATACAGGACATTATGTCCTGTTTTCTTTATTCAACTGGTTTAATGAAGAAGTTACCATATACCTGTACCAAAGCGGTAACAGAGATAAAGGCATTGGGGTCAACCTTGTGGGCTAAAGAGATAACACTTTTAACCTGCGATGATGACACAACCATATAGACGATTTTCTTCGTTGCGTGACTGTAGGCACCTTCACCAGTAACCACTGTCGCGCCATGCGGGAAGTTAGCGATTAATACTGGGGCCATATAGTCATTCGTGGTGATGATTTGCACCTGCATCTTCTTGTTTCTAAGGTTGATGCTATCAATGACTAAATTAACCACAAATAGATAAGTTACAGAGAAGAAGAAGGCGACAACACCATCGGCCCATTCTGAGCCAGAAGTCACCACTAAAACGACGGAATATGTGGTAATAACTATACCATTTATCATAATTCCGTATTTTCCAATGCTTGTTGATTTTCTTAAAGCGAAGTAATAAGAGAAGACATCAATGCCACCACAGGAGATATCAGCACGATAAGCTAAAGCGCTAGAAAGGCCGACCATTGTGGCGCCGAATAAAACTCTCACTAATACGTGATCAAAGATTAGAGGATTATTAGAGATTTGATCAATGATAAAGGCTGCTCTAAACGGAGAATTAGAGAATAGGAAAATGAATAAGGATGATAAACCTACATTTATGCCAGTATATACAGCGAACTTCTTACCGATTTTGAAGAAAGCAAATAACACGATTGGGATGTTCACGACAAAGTACGCGATAGAGATAATCGTATTACCTGTCATCCATTCAGGGGCGCCGACATTACGCAAAACAAGGGCGATTGTCTGTGATACACCTGACACACCACCAGTAGCGATGTGAAGCCCTTCTACGCCATCTTTCACACCTGGAGAGATAAAAGCGGTAAATCCAAAAGCAAAAATTACTGCTGCAAGAACTGCGTGCAACAAAGCATTGCTATGGTTTAAAAATAGAGACAATGCTCTGTGATCAAATAAATAGTCATTTATTTTCTTTCTAATTCTGTCGCTTTTTTTCATATTGACGCTTTGATATTATATCAACTACTAAATAAAAAACAACAAAACTATTCTTTTTTGTGGTGGACTTTATGCACTGAGGTGTATAAAATACTAAATAGTTTGTTGAAATTGGACATTCTAAGTGATAAGATTATCACGCTATATGAATATATAGGAGGCATCAACATGTTTATATTAAGAGCAATTGGTAGATTCTTCGTCCGTATCGGACGCTGGATAAAAGACACTGCGTGGATCCAACCACTATTAATCGTCGGTGGTATCTTCGCAATTATCTTCTCCATCCCTCACTTAACCAAATGGGTCAAATCCTGGTTCACTGATACCAGTGCCGCTGAAAAGTATTACTCCGGTAAGAAAGTCAGTTTAAAGAACGCTGATAAAGACCATGGCAGTGACGTCGACGTCTTATTCGATTACCTCACCGCTTTCAAAAATGGCGAAAAAGATAAATTAGCCACTGGCGAAAAGAAATTTGGTAAGAAATTCTTCCTCACACTCGTCCAAGAAGAATGCGCGGATTGTGAATCTAGATATGGTGCTTTCGAAACATTAGAGAAAAACTGGAACAGCGGTTCTCTCACTGGTTTAGATGGAGAATTCAAATTCCACACTATCTATGTCGATACCAAAAACGATGATGGCGTGAACTTATTCGAAAAAGTTTACGACAGAGATACCGTTACCGAATTATTCGAAAACTTAATTCCATATATGGCAGGTGATGCCGGTGCGGAACACCCATACAGAAATAATATTTCCTCACCAGATAGCTACGTCTCTAACTTAGGTAACTTAACCAATAGAGAAGAGATCTCCACTCCTACAACATTCCTCGTTGACTTAACCGAGAATGCTCCAGAATGGACCAGCGAATATGGTATTAGAGAAGTCTTATTCTCCTTCGATGGTATCGGTGGAAGTGACAACATCTCTAAAGCTAGAACATTACATGACGCTTGGATCAACTATGACAAACCAGGCGAAGGAAGAAGCAACATCTTCTCTCCTGAATACAAGAAGTACTAAAAAAATAACCGCTTCGTTTGAAGCGGTTTTCTTTTGTAAAGAAAGGGATAAAATCATCCCTCTTTTTTATGCTCTATAACAACCATTATAAGACGCCAATTAATACGTAATGAGTTATCACTCATCCTACCTTATTTATATTCCTATAACTATGTTAAATGAGCATTAAAAAGGACCCAACTTAATGGGTCCTAGAACTCTAGTTAAATCTTATTCTTATAATGCTGATTCTAACAAGATGTATAACCTGAATTCGCTATTGTAGGAATAGAACACTAATGCGACGTCTCCAGAAACCGCAATGTAACCTATGTCGTCGTAGTATTCATCATTGAGTTCCCAATCGTTTCCGTTTAATTGAGCATAGAAAGAATCTTCAATAGCATCTTCACCAGGTGTGCCTTCATCTTCGGTAGATAAATGAAGTATTGATTCGTCACCAGCGAATTCAAAATAAAATTCCCAATAACTCTCTGATTCAGGAATGGGGAGTTCGTTTTCTAAATTACCACCCATGAGGTCGATGAATGTTTCCACGAAATCAATGGGGAATTCTTCATAAGAGAAATAGAAATCTAATTCAAAACGTTCATACCAGGAATAGAAGAAGATATAGAAATCTAAGCCTTCAAGAGTGGCGTAATAGCCAGAAGCATCATAATGAGAATCGTCAACTGTCCAGCCAGCATCTTCTAAGATTGCTTTGTAAGCATCTTCAATGGCTTTGCCATTTGGACCAGGATTGTCACCATCTGGAGCATTGTCATCACCAGTAGAGATTTCGATATAGGAATCACTGCCATCGAAGTCCATGTAATAACTCCATAAATTTTCACTTTCTGGTAATGGAACTTCTTCAACTTCTTCCATCAATACAGATTGAGCAAAGAAATAATCTAAGACTTCTTGAGAAATTTCTTCAGTTTCAATATTGCTGCTGTAGAGATAAAGAACGAATTCATCATTATAGCTATAGAAGCTAAAGAGAACTTCATCATCTTCGCTGTAAACCATATATCCGCTTGAATCATATTCAGAGTCATCGATTTCAAAGCCTTCTTCTAATAAAAGTGCCTTATAGTCATCTTCCAAAGCATCACCAGTAGGATCAGGATTATCTTCATTTGGAGCATTGTTATCTGCTGTGTAGAGACACATATAAGGTTGGACATAATCAGAAATTTCTACCATATAGCCCCAATCTTGCTGTTCGGCGATAGAAAAAACTTCAGTATCTAATTCATAGAATTCCAAGAATTCTGCAATAGCATCATCAGGGAAACCTTCACTTTCACCTTCATCGAAGTAGAAAAGAGGTTTTACTGGCTCTGGTTCTGGTGGAATGGACTCAGACTCAGATCCAGATTGAGATTCAGATTGTGATTCAGATTGTGATTCTGGTTTGCTGTCATCTTTTTTGGGTGCTTTTTGACAAGCAGTTAAACCCAATAAGAGACCAGCGGATACTAACAATAATTTGTTGAGTTTCATAAACTTTCCTCCTTTGTTTGTATGTATATATTATATAGATTTATATATAACTATAAAGAAAAAACCGGTTTTTGATACCGGTTATTTCAATCTCTTAAGAACGCTTTCAGGGACTAGTTTAGAAACATCGACGCCCTGTTTATATAATTCCATCACCATAGAGGAATTGATAAAGCTCTTATTGTTCTTACTCATCAAGAACACTGTGTCGATATTGCTATCGATATAATCATTCGCCGCGACTAATTGGAATTCATATTCGAAATCAGTAACTGCGCGAAGTCCTCTGATAAGGTGTTTTGCACCATGCTTTTTTGCATAATCAACGGTTAAACCATCATAGGTATCGACGACGACTTTATCACTATTGACGGCTTCCTCGATCATGGCTTTTCTCTCTTCGGGAGAAAAACGTGATTGTTTGTTAGGATTGATCGCCACTAAAACGATGACCTTATCAAAGATACCTAAGGCTCTTTCTAAAATATCGAGATGTCCTATCGTAATAGGATCAAAACTACCGGGATAAATCGCAACTTTCATAATTACCTCCACAATATGGATACTTTGGTTTCTCCATATTTATAATCTCTTCTTCTGGAGAACAAACCATCATCGATAATGATGTCATGGTCAGTTTCCATGACGATGATAGCCCGCTCACTAATTATATTATTATTTAGTAATAAAGACACAATCTCTTCATATTTTCCTTCTTTATAAGGAGGATCTAAGAAGACTATATCAAATACTCTTTTATTATTAATAAAATAATCAATTGCCTCTATATCACTTTTAAATATCACTTCCGCATTGGTGATACCTAATGATTGGATATTCTTCTTTGTGGTCTGAATAGCAATCTTGTTGATATCCACGAAAGTCATAAAGGAGCATCCTCTAGATAATCCTTCAATGCCCATCGCGCCAGAACCACTATAAAGGTCTAAACCCTTCATATTAGATAAGTCCCCTAAGGCAGAGAAAATCGCTTCTCTCACCCTATCCTTTGTGGGTCTAATATGTTTCGCATCATCGGGATATTCGATGAGCCTTCTACGATAAATACCACCGACAATTCTCATCGTTTTTCTCCTTTTGGACACAGATTTGCATTGAAATTAGCGAATAATACCGCATTTATCTCATCATAGAGTTCTCTCACTTCTCTATATGCAGCGAGATATTCTTTCACTAAAGGATGACTATCTAATTTCAGTTTTGCTTCATGTAAATCTTTTAAAGCTCTCTCAGTTAAAGGAGAGTCTTCACCAAAATGATTTAAGGTATCTCCATAAACTGTAGAGGCCGTATCTTTACGATATGCTAAAACCATCACCTCTTCGTTCTTATCCATCTCTTGCTCTAATTCATTTAAACGGATAACGCGAGGATCCTTATCGAGGAGTTCTTTAATATGATTTACTTTGAGATATAGTTCGTCAGTCATGTCATTATTATCTCATATATTTTTATTTATTATAAATATAAATGTGGTAATATAAAGCGGTATGAAACTAAAGATTGTGAAAGATAGTAATCCCATCATGAGAAAGAGAAGTCTACCCGTTGAACTTCCTCTTTCTAAGCAAGATAAAGAAACCTTAGATGCAATGTTAGAGCATCTAAAGTTATCTCAGGATGAAGAATACGCAAAAAGACATAATATCCAACCCGGTGTCGGCATGGCGGCAATTCAAGTCGGTATATTAAAGAGGATGTTCGTGGTCTACTATCAAAGTGAAGACTCTATAGTGCAATATCAATTAGTGAATCCTGTCATCTTAGAAACCAGTGTCAAAAAATGCGCGCTTCAAGATGGGGAAGGATGTCTCTCAGTTCCGAAGAAACATGAGGGATTAGTCCACCGCTACTACAAGATTAAGTTAAAAGCATACGATGCTTTAACCGATAGAGACATCATCTTAACCGCGATGGGATACGATGCAATTGTGTTACAGCATGAATACGATCATTTAGATGGTAAATTCTATTATGATAGAATCAATACCTATCAACCATTTGAAAAAATACCAGGAGAGGAGATTATCTAATCCTGGTTTTTTGATGTAATCAAATATGAATACTATTTTTTATAGCGTGTGCTATAATAAAGGCAATCGAGATTACATAGAATAATGTAAAAGGAGATTAATTTATGGAAAAGGGTGTTTCATTGCCAGTTTCTATCTATGCTTTAGGTGGCTTAGGTGAAGTCGGCAAAAACATGTATTGTATTGAGAATGATGAGACAATCATCATTATCGATGCTGGAGTGAAGTTCCCAGGTGTTGAATTCCCGGGTATCAATTACATCATTCCTGATTTTACTCATCTCAAAAATAACCGCAATAAAGTTAAAGCTCTTTTCATCACCCATGGTCATGAAGACCATATCGGCTGTATCCCCTTCCTTTTACAATCCATCCGTATTCCCGTTATTTATGCTCCAAAATTAGCCGCGGCTTTAATCAAAAATAGACTTGAAGAATATCGTATGTCTGAATATGCGACTATCGTCGAATATGACAGCGATAGAGTGGTTCCTATCGATAGATTTAATGTCTCCTTCTTTAGAGTGACTCATAGCATTCCCGATGCCTTTGGCATCGTTATCGATACTCCAGAAGGAAGAATTGTCTCTTCTGGCGACTTTAAAATCGACTTAACTCCTATTGGAAAAGATATTGAACTCACCCGTCTCGCGGAAATCGGAAAAGAGGGAGTCACACTACTACTCAGCGAATCCACAAATGCGGAACAAGAAGGATATACTCCTAGCGAAAAGAATGTCTATGATTCTATCGATGACATTATTAAAAACGCTCATGGTAGATTAATTGTTTCTACCTTCTCTAGTAACATCTCCCGTATTCAACAAGTGTGTGAATCCGCAGTCAGCCACAATCGTAAGATTGCCATTGTCGGAAGAAGTATGGAAAAGGCTGTCGAAATATCTCGTAGTTTTGGTTATATCCACGTTCCTGATAATTCTATTATCCTAACGGAAGATATCAAGTTATATCCCAATAATGAAATATTAATTCTCTGTACTGGTAGCCAAGGTGAATCCATGGCCGCTTTATCAAGAATCGCTAATGGAGCACATAAAGATATTCACATCATTCCTGGAGACACTATCGTCTTCTCCAGCAGTGCCATTCCTGGTAACGGTGTCATGATTGACAACGTCATCAACCAACTCGCTCGTGCGGGTGCTGATATCATCACTAACTCCATTCTTAACGATATCCACTCCTCTGGTCATGCTTCTAGGCAGGAATTAAGATTCATGTTAAAGCTCATGAACCCCACCTATTTCATGCCGATACACGGGGAATATAGAATGCAGAGATTACATTCGGAAATCGCTCAGGATTTAGGTGTCAATAAAGATAATATCTTTATTATGGATAATGGTGACACCATTATTTTATCCAAGGGAAAAGTGAGACAAGGTTATCCAGTTGAACATGGTAATACCTATATCGATGGTAAAGATATCAACTCCCTTGCGGAAGCAGTTATTGAAGACCGTCGTATCTTGATGGATGATGGCATGCTCGCTATTACAGTTAACTTAGATAGTAAGAAGAATATCTTATTAAAAGATCCAGAATTATTCTCCAAAGGCATCATCGACCAAGGTAGTCAAAGAAAGACTACAGAACTCGTGGCTTTAGTGAAAGCGGCAATTATTGAAAAGTTACAAACTAAGACCAGTTTTGCGGAACTTAAATTATTAATTAAAGATGTCGCTGGCGCTTATATCTATAAGAACACCAAGAGACACCCCATTATTATCCCAGTGATAATGAATAAGATTTAATATGTTGATATTAGCGAGTTCTTCCCCAAGAAGAAGACAATTATTAAAAACTATATATGATGATTTTAAAATCATCCCCTCTGATGTTAATGAAGATGTCAGTCCTGACTTATCTCCTTTAGAGGCTGTTTTAGAAATTGCTAAAAGAAAAGGTGATAAGATTCATGAGGATTATCCTCATGATACAGTCATCTCCGCGGACACTATCGTCATTATCGATGGCCAAATCATCGGCAAGCCCAAAGATGAAGAAGATGCGAAAAGATTACTAAGATTATTATCTGGAAGACTTCATAGAGTCATCACCGCTTATTGCATTTATAAAGATGAGACATTTATTGAAAACTACGTTGTCTCCGACGTCTTGTTCTATGAACTCACCGATAAACTCATCGATGATTATGTCGCCTCGGGTTCTCCCCTTGATAAAGCGGGAGCCTATGGCTATCAAGATAACGATAAATATCCAACGGTAAAACGAATCGATGGCAGCATCAATAATGTCATCGGATTCCCCTTAGAAGAGATTCAAAAAGATTTAGAAAAAGTGCGCTAGTCGCACTTCTTTTTTTTATAAAATAAAAAGAGTTTTACAACTCTATTTATCTAACTCTGCTTTTACGAGTTCCGCCTTATCTTCTAGTAAGAGAGTAACTTTATTACTCATCTCGATAAAGTTTGTCACTCCTAAGGCTTTAAGAGCTTCTTTATCCATCTTAGCTTTATCATTTAAGACCACCGCTAATCTGGAACCATAAGCTTCGCTAGAAACGATATTATCACTTCCTCCTAAAGCTTCAACCCATTTGCTCTTCTCGGCTATTTGAGGCTGAGGTTTTTTATTCTTATTCTTTAATCCTAAGATTAAGATAAGCGCCACAACGATTGCGATAATCCCGACAAGGACTAAAACAATCCACAAGGCATTGTTCTTTAAGAAGGCATTAAAATCATCCTTCATTTCATCTAAGATAATCATCATGCCACGAAGCTCCTTTTAATCTTTTTGATATAAGAATGTTCTTTAGAAGTAATCACTTTCACCACTTTATCAGAATAGGAGACAGAGAGATTCTTTAACACCGAAGTCTTGTGATAAGAAGAGAAGTCATATCCCACCACACTGTTTTCCAGTTCACCTTCAAAACTAATAGTTTTGTCGCCTTTAAGAATTAAAGAACTTCCTAAAGAACGGGTGACATTATTCTGAATGCCCGCGACTTCGGTTAATTCTAAAATTTCTAAATCGTGATCAACAATCGCTCCCCCTAAGGATTTGTTATAAGCAGAACTACCTAAAGGTGAACAGACAATCAATCCATTTCCGCGATATCTCTCGAGTTTTTCACCGCTGATAACGACATCAGTGATGATGGTTCTAAAGGGATTTTCTAATCTAATTTCATTAACGGCATAGACAGTCATCTCTTCATCATCATATTTAGCAATACCTTTTAAGAGGCGTTGTTTCAAAACGACATATTCTTTATCTAATAACATCTTGAAGATGCTAGGAATGTCTTCTTTGAAGAAGTCATAGAAAAATCCGAGTGTTCCACTATTAATGCCAATGAATTCAACTCTATCTAATTTATCGACATATTTATGGACTGCTCTTAAGAAAGTGCCGTCTCCACCGATACAGAAAACAACATCGGGATTTTCATCATCAAAAAGAACATTATTTTTCTTAGCTTCACTAATAATGAGTTCGACAATTTCTTTATTTTCTTTTCTTTTAAAAATACTGATTTTCATAATCGACTTCTGATAGTGATATAATGATATCACAAATATGAAACACATTGAATACGAAGAAAGAGTGATCATTCAAGAATCCGATTATCTAAAAATAAGCGAAGATTTTTCTTCTTATCCTCAGGAGAAACTTCTCATTGAAAATATCTATCTAGATAATAGGGAACAATTCATCTATAAAACCAAAAAGATGCTCCGTATTAGAAACATCAATAATAGCAAGCAAGAATTAACCTTAAAAATCGGCCAACCTGATGGAAGCAATTTAGAAATCAACGAGACTTTAGAGAAGCATCCTCTTATCGATCAAAAGCTTAATAATCAATTCGGTTGCTATAAAGAAGTAATTAGATTGATAACTCATCGTGTAGAGATACAAATGGATGATTATCTTCTAGTTATAGACAAGAATGAATATAGAAATATCACCGACTATAACATTGAAATTGAGGCAAAAAGTCAGCAAAAAGCCTTAGAAATAATCAAAAAGTACTGTGAAAAGTATAAATTAACATATAAAGAGAACTGCCCGACCAAAAGTCAGAGAGCGTTTGCTTCCTATTATAAAAAATGAAGTGGCTAACTACGCTACTTCATCTTTTTTATGTGAACAATTATTAATCTTGGGACAAGATAGACAGGCGAGTTCCGCCAGTCTTCTAGCTTGAGGAATAAAGACTGTTATCTCCTCAGGATTATACCCTACTTGAATCTTATTATCATCGACCATAATCGGTCTTTTTAATATGGAGGGATTATCTTTGATAAAGGTAATCAATTCCTTGATGGTCATGCTATCGAGATCCACACCACTCTCTTTGACGATTTTACTTCTTGTGGAGATGATATCTTCAGTGCCGTTTTCGCTCTTGATAAGGATCTCTTTTAATTCATTCTCGTTTAAGGTTGCAGCAAAAATATTCTTCTCTACATAGGGAATCTTTTGCTCGTTGAACCACTTTTTCACTTTGCGGCAACTACTACAACTGGGAGAGGTATAAATCTTAATCATCGTGGAGATATTATATCAAAAAGAGATGCTTTTGATATATTCAATATTTGAAAATATAATTAATTGCTAATAAACTATTATTACTGAAAGAAGGTAATGTTATGGCAGAAAGAATTCTTACAGGTATTAAACCCACTGGCCAATTAACTCTTGGCAATTACATTGGAGTCTTAAAAAATCTCCCGAAGATGATGGATCGCGGGGAATGTATTTTCTTTATCGCCGATCTCCACGCTTTAACCTTACCTATCGACCCAGAAGTTTTAAGACAAAACACTATCGATTTAGCTTCTTTCTATTTAGCCGCAGGCTTAGATCCTAAAAGAGTCACACTATTCCTTCAATCCAGTGTCAGCGAACACGCGGAATTGAATGCTATCTTGCAAAACTATTTATATATGGGCGAATTATCCAGAATGACCCAATATAAAGATAAAGCCAGCAAGATGAATGAATCAGCGATTGGCTTAGGTTTATTTGCCTATCCTGTCTTAATGGCCTCCGATATCGTATTATACGATAGCGATGTAGTCCCTGTGGGTGAAGACCAAGTGCAACACGTAGAAATCACTCGTGATTTAGTGAATAGATTTAACAATAGATATGGCAAAGTTCTAAACATGCCTAAATATGAACTCCGCAAAGTGGGCGCGAGAATCATGTCTTTAAGCGATCCCACAGTGAAGATGTCTAAATCCGATCCAAAGGGTGATATCTTCCTCAAGGATGATATGAAAACCGTGAGAAAGAAAATCATGTCCGCGGTTACCGATTTAGGTTCCGAAGTCAAATATGACCCAGAGAATAAGCCCGGTATCTCCAATTTATTAACTATCTATGCGGCGATTAAAGATATCTCCATCGAAGATGCAGAAAAAGAATTCGTTGGTAAGAGATATGGTGAATTCAAAACTGCAGTGGCAGATGCCGTTATCGCGGAATTAGAACCATTCCAAAACCGCTACAGAGAAATCGTTGAAACCAAAGCTTACGAAGAAGTTCTCCGTGAAGGTGCGGTTAAAGCAAAAAAGATGGCCCGTGTCACCCTCGAAAGAGTGCATCAAGCCATCGGATTATTAAGAATTTAAGACTTGGTTAATAACCAAGTTTTTTTATAGGCTATTAACGAATGTGTTGATTGCTTCGTCGTTATAGAAGTTACTTCTACTGAAGGTATAATCTGGTTCAATACCATTTTCGTTTAACACGAATTCATTACCTACGTAGTAACCCATCTGGAAGATAGAGGAACTTCTTAAGACTGTACCTGACGCTGTCACCATAGAGCTGACCGCACAAGCGCCACCACCACTGGTCTCACCAATAATCTTCGCCATATTGCCAATCTTGACAAATGTTGGGAAGGCATTACCGCAGGAGAATGAGTAGTTAGAAGTCATAAGGAAGAAATTATATTTATTCTTATAAGTATCAGCATCTTCACCTTTGGTGCCATTTTTATTTAAGTCCACTCGATAGTGAACTTCACTAATCTCTCCGGTTAACTTTGTGCGGATTAAGGTGAATGGGTCATCAGTGAGGTAACCTTCGAGCCATGGAATGGCATCGAGCATACCACCACCATTTAAGGTAATGTCGATAACGACATTATTAATTCCCGAATGTGTTCCTATTTCGGCAAAAGCTTTACGGAAGAACATCTCAGAATCATTATTATTCCACACCTCATAATTATATTGATCAGGAGAAAGTTGGTTTCCAATTGGCTTTTTCATGAATTTATCAAAAGTGATAATTGCTGTAGTTCCACTGAAGGAAACACCAACACCTTTACCGGCACTAGTTCTTAATTGTGATAAAGCGTTATAGTTAGTGGTCAGACTATATCTTGGATTATCTCTTTTATAAGACTGATATGTATCATTAACATTGCTATTACTCTGAGTATATGGAGAAACTCTAGTAAAACCAGCATGTCCTTCATACATCCAAGCACCGACGAATCTCGCCATCGCTAATTCATAGGTAGCACTATTAGTGCTCTTTAAATCAGATTCATAACCATTAGTGACGAAATAATCATTAAAGGAAGAGATGCCTCTAAATTCTTTTAAACCATAGAAATTATCCATGCTGAAGCAGAATTCATCATAGGTAAATTGGGCTAAATGAGATTCTCTCGTGGATTGCTTATACCAAGGAGAAGTTGTATAGAATCGATATTCCAAACTATCAGTGTTACTAACATTACCAACTAATGAACTACCGAAGCTTGATACTTCGTATAAATCTTTTCCATTGTAGGCAAAAGATAAACCATTATTGTTCATGAAAATATCGAGGAATGTTTGCAATGGAACATAAACTGTATCAGCATACAAGATGATATCGATACCATATCGACTTAAATCAAAACTCATTGGACCTCTAGCTTCTCTACAAGTTGTGGCACTAGTAAATGAGATATAACCAGGATCATAACCATCCGCGATATATGTTGTATTATTAACAGTATTAACCGCTAATACGGTTCTAAATGCTGCACCATCTGTGGTATAGATTGTGTCGAGATCGGTGTTTATATATAAATCACCCAATCCAGAACTAAAGCCATATGTACCATTCCCCACTTTGCTCTGGCTAACATTAAGGCTATTCCAGAATAAGCCATAATGAGAATTATAAAATTCTGGGAAGATGACATAGGGAACATCACCAGTAGTGTTCATAAAGTAAACAGTGCTAGAAAGCGTTTGCTCGTTATCATTGTTATCAAGATAAGTAGTTGTCATCGTACGAGATGAAGAAATCGGAGTGTTAGCGTAAATCTCATCGTAAGAATAACCACAGAACATACATTGATGGGTGATACTTCCGCCATGATCATCATCGAAGAAAAAGTGTTCTTCATAATCTTTCTTGAGATGTTCATATCCTTCATCAATACATTGATGCCAGTGATGTGTGGGATTATAACTCCAGTTTGAATCATAGTTATGATTGATGGGAGAACTCTTAGAAACACCACAGACAGAACAAACTTCCACAGTGGTATAATCATCACTTCTTTCAGAATCTAAGACGAAATTATGAGGACCGAAATCCTTCCTTAAATTCGTATAGCCTTCAGTGATGCATTGATGCCAGTGATAATCAAGGTTTGAGGACCAAGTAGTAGAATATTCTAATGGCACTTCAGTTTTATAACCGCAGACAGAACATTTTTCCACATATACATCTACGTTAGAAGATTCATAATCATATTCCATCGTGTGCTCATTATAGTCTTTTTTAAGGTGCTCATATCCCTCATCAAGGCATTGATGCCAGTGATGGGTAGCATCTTTTGACCAGTTATTATCCCAGGTATGAGGAATTGCTGTTTCTTTACGATAATGACAAACAGTACATTCTTCCACGGTGGTATAGTCCGTGGTCAAATCATCTCTTAATTCAAATGTGTGAGCGCCTTCATCGCCTTTCACATCATGACCACATGTTGAGGCATGCCAGTGATAAGTTTCGTTATAGGACCATTCTTCCGCGAAGGTATGTTCATGGGCTTCCGATTCACTTTCACTGGGGTTTTGTGATTGTTTTTCAGAGAAATCTCCAAATGAACCACATGCGGATAGGACTAATGAGGCAAGTCCAATGACGATAATTCCTAATTTATTTTTCATCTTGTTCTCCTTTCACTCGATTTCTTAGTTTATCGAGTAAGTCGATATATTCCTGAGGCATATCTGCCTTAAATGATTTTCTAGATAAATTATGCAATGGTTTTTTCAATTCTCCAAAATGTATTTCACTAGCATGTAAGAATTGATTCTTAAAACCATAAACTCGATCGATCATATTATTGGTTTTAAAATCACCATATTTACCATCACCGACGACATGATGTCTGATATAGGACATATGCACTCTGATTTGATGGGTTCTTCCGGTTACTAAAGTAATATCTAATAAAGTGAAGTCACCAAATCTCTCAATCGGATGATAAATGGTCTTCGCCGTCTTCGCTCCACTAGATAGAGGAGCCACCACGACTTTCTTAGTATCGAAGTTCTTTCTTAAGGGGACATCTACTGTTCCATCACTTTCAATATCTCCAGTCACTAAACATAGATAATGTTTTCCAATTAATTCATGTTTTTGGAACAATTCAAAGAGATACGCTAAAGAGTCGTGATTTTTACCGAAGATAACAATTCCGGACGTATTACGGTCTATTCTATGAGCTGGACCTGGTTTAAAGGCTAAATCGTTTTGCGGGTCATATTCCCCTTTAAACATCAAGTATTCAATGACTAATTGATCGAGAGGTTTATCGTTATAATTATCATCTTTTTGTACTAAGACGCCACGAGGTTTATTAATCAATAAAACATTATTGTCCTCATAGATGATCCAAGGTTTGATAATCTCATTAGGAGTAAAATCATATTTCTTCTTGAATTCCTCTAGTTGAGCATCGGTGACATAGATGGATATTTCTTCCCCTTCGGAAACGACATATTTCTCTTTCTGCCAATGACCATTAACTTTAATATCTTTTTTTCTAAAGAGTTTATAGATAAAAGATAGAGGTGCATAGCTTAACACCTTCTTCACATACTTTTCTAAAGTTTGGCCGGCTTCGTTAGTTTTTACAGTATAATTCTGCATGAAACAATTTTAGCATTTTTCTCTTTTAATAAAGAGTAGTTTTTATTATAATAACTATCGCACATTACCAATATACCTAAAGCTTGAGCCAAACACGGAGGAATACCCAAGAGGCTGAAGGGGCGGGCTTGGAAAGCTCGTAGACTGGTAACTCGGTGCCAGGGTTCAAATCCCTGTTCCTCCGCCACAATTGATTATCGAGACACGTACGAAAAAGTGCGTGTTTTTATTTAAATGGAATACCGAAGTAATCTAAATATCTTTTAACTGTATCTTGCCCATCTAAACAAGTGTCGATTAACCAGCCATGTTCTTGGTTCCAGTTTTTTAGGCCACGATAATAGAACATCTTTTTGCTATCTAAGATAATAAATGGAACAATATTGTTTTTTAAACATTCCTTAAACGCGATTAGTCGCCCAACTCTACCATTACCATCTTGGAAAGGGTGTATTCTTTCAAATTTGACATGAAACTCCACTATTTCTTCGAAAGCATGATTTTCTTTTTTATTATAATCATCAAGAAGTTTGTGCATTTCTGAAGCCACTAATCTAGGATTAGTTGTTTCCATATCTCCAACTTCATTTGGCAACCTTTTATATTCACCAACAGCAAAATGCGGAAGTCTAGAATCATTTGTATTCGATTTTAATATTTTGTGTAGTTCTTTGATGAATGGCTCACTAAGTTGATAATTAGCAAATTCAATCACTCGATCGATTGCCGCAAAGTGATTAATTGTTTCAATGATATCATCGACTTTTTTGGTGGTGTTTTTATCTACTCCAATAGTTCTTGTTTCAAAAATATATCTGGTTTCATCATGAGTTAATTCATTACCTTCAATATGGTTTGAGTTATATGTGAGATCAATCATTAATTTATGATAAATGCCGCCTTTAATTTGATTGTTTTTCTCAAAACGGAGTTTTTCTAAAAGATATTTTTTATTCTCTTTCTCATTGCTTCTAATTGGCTTGGTGGCATTTTCAGGAATTAACCAAGTTTTTCCAGACAAAACAACACCTTTAATTCTTCCTAAGGCACAATAATTGCGGACACTTCTTTCCGATAAATTCCATTTAATAGATGCTTCTTTGACTGTTATGAATTTATTCATAACAATATTATATACTTATCGGCAAGAAATGCAATAGTTTATTGTTATTATCTATTTTTTGCCGATATTCGTGTACGGACAATTGGACCTTAAAATGTATTAGGGTGCCGACAATTGGAGACAAATGAATTAAAAAACGGGTAGCCAATCGATTATCCGTTTATTTTTTGCTTTAAAATGTTCTCTTCCTTTTTCTAATGAAGAAGTACATGGATACAGGCGTAAACACGAAAGAGGAAATAACGATGATAGTTATGAATAGCATATTGCTATTCTTTAATAAACTCATTGAGGAACTATGGGAGTCATTCACTATTCCTGTGCCTTCAAATGGAGTTTGGTCTCCACAGGCAGAAGCCCAAGCTAAGTATCTATCTAAGGTATCTTCATATTTACCAAGTAAATTGTTGATAAATGTATTTTGAATCACTTCATCAAATTCTAATAGTTTGGCTTTCGCGGAAACATATAATCCTTCCGATAGACATTTACGAGTACCTTCACCCACAAAGGTTGGATCATCCATCTTCATATAATTAATTGCCCAATTATCTAATTCTTCTTCACCATAGGTAATCTTCGCTAATTTAAGCAATGAAGAATCGCTGAATGACAATTTCTTATTCACACCATTAGAGAAAGTGCCATCTACAGAACTAGTTTGTCTCACACTATAGGAATCAGTGACATAGTCAATGTAGAATCTCGCATCATCATTGAAGACATAATGGGTATTCTCTATAGAGAAAGATAAATCGAGGAATAGGTCAATATCCACTGTCGCTTCATAACGGTAATAGCCACTGCTCAATGAGGCATCGATACTCACATCATAATCAACAACTTTACTATCGAGATATTCATCATAATATGAGTGATATCCACTTCTTGCATAATAGGTAACTTCTTCTAAGTTATCTAAAAGATAAGTTTGTTGTTCTACACCTACTTTGGAATAGATATTAGGAGCATAAGGCATATATTCTAAATCAGAGATGAGAGATGATCTACTTCCTCTCATGGAGATGTTATACATCTTAGAAGTATCATACTCATAAAGATTATTGAGAATATAATCACTAGTGTTTTCTACGAAATCATTCGCATTAGGAAGGGTGAAACTACCTTCTAATTGACTGGGAGTATTCTCGGTATGATAAATGGGCTCACTCTTCTTTAAGACATATTTCTCATTTCTTCCTAAATAGACAAGGACTCTAACATCACCATTTTGGGTGAGTTTTTTATCGACGATTTGGAAGTCGACATTTCTATCAATGTCGTGGGAATTACGAGAGAAATATGATCTATCATATTTAGTTCTATTCATATAGATAGTTAAATCACTATCTGCATATTCTAAAGAATGTGACCAACCAGAGAAGACATAAACACTATTGGGTTCATCTTCTTTCACTATTGGTGCGGTTGATAATGTGGTATTAATCTTTCCATAATATGGAACGAGAAGAGTTTCACTATGCTCACCAATCGTATCGATTAAAGTGACATTGAAACCTTCAAAAGAAGGATTCTCATAAACACTAAAGGTGAATGTCTTAGTGATGTTATCGCCAAAGATGATGGATTCATCTCCTACTTCATAATGTGCGATAGTTATCGCATCTAAAGTAATGCTATGAGTTCCCACTTCACCCATATAGTGTTTTAAACTATCGGGAACTAAAGATGGGGAATCAATAGTCTTGGAATATGTTGTTCCATTATCATACGTAATTGTGTAAATAATGGGAATTGATGTTAATTCATTAGCAAAATCCGCACATTTAAAGCTTCTATTGCTGAGATTTTCAATATCAAAATCCACAATATCAGTAACTTGATATAAAGCATTCGTCTTAACCATTTCGGGTTTAAAGGAGAACGCTAAGCCCATTAATGGAAGGGCAAATAAGGAGAGATAGAAGCCTTTCTTCATACTAACTATTCTCCTTAACATAGATACCAGTCACCACTTTCATATCAGAAATAGAAGTGAGGTTATCATATCCGATATCCCATCCGATAAAGCGATAGCCAGGCATATTTCTTTCGCATTCTTTAACTGTGGGTACATCACTCAAAGAGAGAGTGTGACCAAATTCCACACGGACAGTCTTAATGTGTAAACCAGTGCAAGTAAAGAAATCGACGAGGTAGAAATGTTTATATTCTGGTGTTTTAACAAAGTTAACATCACCTTCCGCTAATTTGCTTAAATCATAGCTTTCACCTGGACGTCCAGAGTAATAATCACTCGCGGTTTCTCCACTATAACCTTGTGGCAGCCAGAAATAAGCAAAGTCAGTTTGATCATCAATAATTTCTTCGCTTATTGCGAATGTTGGTAATGTGATTGTGGAGCCACCTCTAACAGAATAAGCATAGACACCATCAAAATAGATGTCTCTTAAGTCATCGCAGTGGCAGGTAATATTGAATACTGTATCTTCAACATTTCCCACAAGGGAAGTGACAATCATCTTACAGGTGAAATCTATTGGAGCTTCCTTATCCACAGATAATCTATCTCCCACTAAGCGGAGATAATTACAGGGATTACCACTATTATCGGTAAATCTAAATGACAACATTGGAGATGTTGTTTCAACATTCACTAAAGCGCCATATTCATTTTGAACTACCGCTGTGGGTTTAATTAACTTTGCTTTATTAACCGCAAACTTATTGGGCTCAAAAACATCATAAAGGAGATAGCTGGAAGCGCCTAAATCTAAGCCATCTTCATCAATGGAAATATCTGTGGTTGGAGGCTTAGCCTCCATGATTCTATCACCAGTGCTATAGCCATATAAAATCTTATCGGGCATGAAGTTATAGGAATTAGAACTATGGAAGAATAAGATTCTAACATCATATCCCCATTTCACACCGAAATAGATTTTAAATTCAAATGATGCAGTGGCATCGAATGTTCTTTGTGAATTAGGATCTAAATCCCAATGGAACAAGGCCATACCACTTATCTGGAATCCGATATATCCCTGAATATAGAATTCAGCGTGTAAGTATTTATAGAAACCTAAAAGGTAAATAGCGAATTTGACTTTGAGGCCGACTTCCGCTTTAAACTGGCCATAGAAGGAAACATCGATTTCACTAGATTCCTCTAATGTCTCATTAGTGACATTCTCCGCCCCTTGCTCATTAGAGAAGGAGAACACTACCGTCTTCTTATGGCTAGAATATTGGAAGACAAAAGCGACCTTAATGGAAATCTCAATGATGAGATCAATTTCAATTCTAAAAGAAACTGGATAGAAGGTATCAATATCAACACGTAATAATGGAATGATTAAAGCATTACCATCACCATCGACTTTCGCTGCGTGGTCACCTTCCGCGAAGACAGATTTATAATCCACTAAGCCATCTTCCGCTTCACCGATTCTCTTGAAGATGCCTTCTCTAATCTTATCGGCATCGGGCATTGGAGAAACACCACGAGAGAAATCAATCTTGATAGTGAATGAACTATATGAGTCTTCAACGAGTTTGAGTTTATAGTCCACTCCGATTGGAATGACATCGAATTTCGTAGCAATTCTCGCCTTAAAATCAGCGGTTAATGTTTCTTTATATTCATATCCAACGTTAACGTTGAAAAGAATTTGATCTTTAAAGGTGCCCGCCCAGTTGATGTTGATAGTAAAGGTAAAGGTATTATTCTTTCTACCTAGATTAACATTTAAGGAAGCATGCGCTAACCAGTCGAGGATATCGTATTTATTAGCTCCAGCTTCTCTAGCTAAAGCATAGACGAGTTTCTGTGTTTCTTCGTTCGTGGCAAATCTTTCTTTCACCACTTCTTCCGTTAATGCAACTTCTGAATTAGTGAGATCGATGGGTTCATCTTTTTGATCAATCTCAAATTCAGTAAACACATCATTCGCGTTCGCTGGTTCATATTCGACTAATTTATAATTTTCTCTATTTGTAATAGATTTAACTTTTCCATAGAAGGAGTTCTTATCAGTGACTCCTAAGACATCACTCGCTAAGAAGGTATCTCCGATATTTAAAGAGACATTGCCATAGTATTCGAAGACATAATTGCCACTTTGAGAAGCGCTCTCTTCACTATCCTGACAATCTCTTAGATTGATATTCACGATATTTCCAATCGTAGAAACATTATTAACATTATCTAAATTTGGATTTTCACTTTCGACTTTAAAGGTAATCTTCTTAATGGATTCATCCTTACCAAAGAAATGGAACGGTTTATCTTCATAGATTGTCGCGGTATAAACCATGTCATATTCATATAATGAAAGTGGAGAAATGGTATAGATATTATTGTTACGGTCAACAGAAGAGAATTCCGTAAGGATAATTTCATTATATTGATTGACTATACGAACATAGTTTATGGAAGACTTATAGAGGATTTCATGGTCCCAAATATGATAGGAAACCCCTTCGTTAACAGCGATATCAAAAGTGAAGTCTCTATCGACTTCTAATATCGCGGCGTTTTGGGTACCACTATCAGAGATTTGCTGAGAGGATAATTCACTTTGGAAATCATAAGTATGGTCATTGTCATAAGAGACCACGACTTGAGGATCGGCCTCTAATAAAGCGGTCTTAACATCCTTCATGAGCTCAATATCAAAACCATCATCTTGTGGCCCACTAGTTTTAGGTTGTATCTGAGAACAAGATGAGAGTGTTAAAGCGAAAAAGATGACCGATAATATTTTCTTATTCATTTGCTTTAAACTAGCCGTTCAATGTCTATATTATAATAAAACCTTATATATTATATAAATAAAACAAAAAACATTTTTCTTAAATAGATAATTGCTACAAGAAAAATGCCGATATAATCAAACTTTTATATAAGTAGATTATTTTTTATTATTTAGATAAAAACAGAAATCACAACAAGAGCCACCTTCCATCAAGGTTTGATTTCTGGTGAAACAAATATCTTCATTAAATCCCTTAGAAGAATAATGATCAGTGCAACACGCTAATAAATACATGAGCTTTTCAGCACCTAATTTTTTGGCCATCTCACATTTTGGACAATATGTTATCGTGCGGTAGTATTTACCATCTTCATCTTTAACTTCCATCTTCCAACCCATATCAGGGAGAGGATCGAATAATAATTGGATAAAGGTTTCTAAAGAATCATCCTTTAATAGTTTAGATATTTCTTGGAATGTATTATATGTTCTTTTTCCGATATTCTCAGCGATAAGAGAATCGACTTCTGGTCCAAACTTTTCTCTTAAAGCAAGGTACATAATATTCTTTTCATTCATGTTCCATTCCGCGGTGTCCTCATTTAAAAGAGAGTTGATCTTTTCCATGATTTCAGGGGAGATTTGCTTATTTTTCTTCATATTTTGCCTTAAATTGTGGGATTTATCTCAATATATCCATCCGCGGTTGTACGGCTACCACTCATATGGAATAAATCGATTTGGGTAATGTTTTCAAAATTAGAACCGATATCTAATTGAGCGATATTGAATGTCACACGATAATAACCATCTTCTAATAATTGGATGGTCACACCATTATATGCACTATCGAGTGTGCCATTCGCAAAGATTTTATAAAAACCATAATAATCGCCCCAGCCTTCTCTAAGAAGGATTGTCGAATAAGTACTGGAACCAGTAGTAAATTTAATATCTACAACAAAAGTATCGGTGAGACTTAAAGCGGGGCTGATATCTTGCGAAAAACTTGTTGAAGCATAGAATGGAGAACCACGGATAACCTCTGGTTCTTCATTAGGATTAAAATCACAATATCCAGAAGCAGTTGATGATTTACCACGGATGCGGAAAAGACTTATTGTTGTCGGCGTACCATTAACTTTTGTTAATTCACTAAGCACTATAGTGACACGGAAATAACCATCAGATAAATAGGTGAGAGAAATACCATCATAGTTTTCACCTAATGATCCTTCTGCAGTAATTTTGTAATATCCATAGAAATTAGACCAATCGCCAAGCATGAAGTTGATATAAGTACCATTTTCACTAGTAAATTTGAAATCAATAATAATCGTTTCAGTTAAGGCGATATCTGGAGGATTTATAGTATAGTCAGTTCCGCCAGTAAATGCTGCACCACGAGGAATGAATACTTTTGAGAAGCTAATGTGGTCAACATAACCATTCGCAGTGGTCCTTGTGCCACTTATTCTAAAGAGGGAAACTTTAGTTGGTAAAGTAGATAGTAATCTTGTATATTTGTTTAACAATATAGAAACGCTGATCCAACCATCTTCAATAGCTTCATATTCTAGATTAGTGTAAGTGCTGGTGGGACCGTCCTTATCAAATATGAATGAACCATAACCAACGTTCCAATCATCAGGATCAACAACAACGACACCCATCGTACCATCATCGGTTATCTGATATTCAAAGGAAACTTTATTATAATCTTTTTGAACTACCTCTTTAGCATAGCTAACACCAGCCGCAAATGATTCTTTCGCGGCATGATAATCCTGTTCTCCGCCTTGTAAATCGAATCTTAAATTATCAATCCAAATATAGGAATCTTTCTTACCATCGATACCATATGTGCTTCTCGAAGAATCGCTTTCACCTTTACTAGAAATAACCGAAATCGCAATCGCGTTATTCAAAACATGGTTTGTATCTTCTGTCGCCCAAGCGTTGAGATTGATGGTAATACGATACCAGTCTTCGTTAATCTGTTCCGCTTTAGATGGATCAGATAAAGAAACTGAATATTCAGAGGTCATCTCTGTGTCATATGTATTTCTTCTAAGACCGCTATGAGCTTTAAAAGAAATACGCGGCATGAGATTATCAATTTTGATGTCGACATACATCGTGCCAGAACTTAAGTCCTTCACACCATCATCAGAGAAATCAAATAATACTTTTAAGTAGGCATTAGCATTGACGGGGTCTGGATTCTCGTGTGTGGCTTTTAAGGATTTTGTTGATACAAAATCAGCACTACTACTATAAGTTGTATAATCATATTCCATCTTTCCGAAAGAGGAAGCAAAGAAAGCACGATAATTAGTGTAGTCTTCAACATTATCACTTGTTGTGGGCACTAATGGATTATAGGCACCTAAATTAGATGGTGTGACATAGTCATCATCGATTAAATGAGCAATCTTATCAAAAACTAAATCTTCGATAATTCTACAACCTGCTGCCCAGGGATGAGTCCAGTCACCAAAGAGTTCCATACGATAAGCACCATCAGTGACTGCCTGATGCATATATGGACCCATATCGATGAATTCAGCATTAAATTCTTCCGCTAAATCTTGGACGATTTGCTTTTTAGCAGTAAATTCTCTTGTGCGATATTCTGTAGCCGCGGCATTGATATCAAATGGAGCTAAGCAAACAGGCTTAGTGCCTCTTGAGACTAATCCTTGGAGTAATTCACGATAGCAAGATTCATAATCTTCATCGCTGACTCCACCATCATTAGCGTGGTCAATAATATCGTTATAGCCAATTAAGATTGTCGCAATATCAGCATTATATTGATAGAACTCTTCTTCATAATGGTTGACTCCACCAGCATTCCAATCATCGATGAGATTCCAGCCACTATGAGCGCGATTAATAAAGGTGAAATCATATTGGTTGCCATAGACTTGTTCAAGTCTTTGGGAGACCATTTGAGCGTAGCCACCACCTAAATCATCGAGGTTTGTTCTACTTCTGGAATTATCAGTAATAGAATCACCTTGATAAAGGATAGTAATTGGGGTTTTCGCTTCATTGATACAGGAATAGGTAATCTTCAATCTGTTAAGCAAAGATGGTCCTGTTCCCACATCTAATCTAATGTAATTAGAAGGAGAATCTAAGATGACATTAAATGGAACATTATTCTCTCCATTAGTGTTTAATGTCTCAGATCCAGCATTTAAATTATTTTTACTATTACCATAGGTAAGAGTGGCACTTCCACCAGATAAAGTGACATTGATATTAGTGATGCCACTGATGGGGGTGTCATTATAGAAATATCCACCAGTTTGGATATTGATTAATCCATTCCCGGTGGATGATTTATTAGCATCAAATTTAAAAGTAATGGGATTTCCATTATTAGTGTTAAATATCGCTTCGCCATCAGTGATTTCACTAGAAGTTATACTTCTATTCATATCAAGGAGGTAAGGATTGATATCCCCTTGCACTAATCTTGATAAGGTTCCACGGCTGATTAAAGAAACGGATATTCCGAGGAAAGATAAGAGAGAGACACTAATTAATAGAAATCTTTTTTTCATACTTTTATTTATTAGGCATTAGACACTAATGATAGATTGTCGAAAACGACATTTGCAGTTAGTTGAGTGGTTGGTGTAAGACCCCAGAAAGCAAATCTCAATCTGATAGTGCCAGTATTATTTAACACACTCAAAGTACTATCTTGGCTGAGATCCTTTTCAAAATGGAACCAACCATTATCGGTATTTTCCTTTTTGTATCCAGCAGCACCACTTGGCACGAAATCATACCATGGAGCGGGGCCATGTTCCCAACCAGTATCCACTATCTTGAGTTCAAACATATGTTTGTATACAAAGTCATTGTCGAAGAATTCATCGGATAACTTGATATCAAATTTCAAAGTACAGTGATAGGCATTGATACCATTAGAAGGACCGAAGTCGATTTCAGGACAGAACGCAACATAAACTTGACCAGAACCATCAGTGGCCACATTTTGTGAGTTCTCAAATGTAAACTTACGGGCGGCAGAACTGGTTCCATATGTCTCAGTGTAGGTGATGGAGGAAGCAGTACCCTTGCTCCAATCAACATCTAAGGGGAGCATTTCCCAGTTACTGGTTAATGTTGGGATTTCGATGAAATGTAATTCATCGAGAATTGCACTTTGTTCATAACCGCTATACTTTTCGAAGTTAACGACAATTTCCAGATATTTGACATCTGTGTAATCATATCCCTGTTTTAGAGCATTGATTAATTTTGAGTTGTTGGCTTCTTTAGTCTGCCAGACACCTTCACGGGAGCTATAGTCAATACCAACGCCAGTTTCAACTTGGACATTATCGCTATTAAAGATTTTGATTTGCACCCATGGATGCGCCACATTATATTTTGTGGATAATGAAATCGCAGAATTGGTTAAATCAAAGGATTTGGGTAATTCAATCTTCACAGATGGCCAACCAGTGCCTTCTTCATCACAACCTAATGCGTAGGAAAGACCAGAATCACTATTAACGGTATCGAGACAGTAATTATCAAAGGAATAATGATCAGGATCTAAACCGTTTTTATTGATGATTGTGCTGGCATATAGTAAGTCACCAGTCGCCTCTTCTTTGGCTTCATATTCAGCATAGATATCTGGAGTGACAGTTACATTCACAGAAACAGGTGTTCCATAATGGCCATAGAAGTCAATTGGATAGAGTTTTACCACGTATTCTGCGGCTTTTTCAGTAATTTCTTTCTCAATATGATAGGTGCTTCTTTGACCTAAATCAGCCCAGAATAAGGAAGCCCATTTGAAGGATGTTAGTTCTGTACCACTAGTATTTTCAAAGGCCACTTTATATCCTTCTGCGGCATAGTATTGGTCAGCATCTTTAAAGGTAACATCCACTAAAACTTTGGAAGCTTTTTCTTGAGCGGTAACAACGAGGTTATCGTTGCCACTAAAGGTAAAGGTAGGTCCACTTCTCTTTCCTTCTGAATAATAGAACTTCTCTGCCTTGTTAGCAGCAGTTATTCCATAAGGAATAGTAAATGCACCATGATTATAATTAACGCCTTTAGCGAAGTTAATACGATTGACGACTAATTGGTTTTGTTCAAATGATAAACCTAAACCGAAATGAGTCTTTCCGTGTTGTGCAGATGCTTGTACATCGTTAGCAATTCTTCTAGAGGCGATATTTTCGTAACGGATGATATCTCCATATTCATCTTCTTCACAATCGGAAACATATTTACCATAGCAATGTGTACCCACATTAATTGTGGTATATGTTGATTGTCCAATATCACGGTCATGTAAATTGGAGAAGTGAGTATGAGATGTTAAGTTAACAACTTGAGGATATTTTCCTAAAACGGCTTTCATCGCTGCAATATCACTTTCAGAACCAACACCGTAATTTGGTCCACCATAGGTTTCGCCCCATGGCCAGTGAGACATAACGACGATAGGTTTAGAACTATCGCGATTATAAGCAGCATCTAATTTAGCTTCTAACTTTGTTAAATCGTTATCAGAGAATTCACCAATAGCGGCACAATAGACTAATTGTTGTTGGCTATTAACCCAAGTGGAATCAATACCTGGGAAGGCAGCGATAAATGTAATTCCCTTATAAACGATGGAATACATATTTTCATTTTCTTGAAGTTCGATAGGCATCCACTTATTAGCTAAAGTTCTAAAGCGAGCATATTCACGAGCATAATCAGTTTCTTCGTGAGCACAGTTATCAGTGGGATAGAATTCGTGATTACCCATTGTGAAGAAGAATGTTGGTCTTTGATTAACAGGCATATCACCAAATTTATCTTCTAAGATACCATCGAGAATCGCATAGTTTGCATCGCTAGAGATATTCACGGTATCACCATTGAATAAAACTAAATCAATGTCATTATCAATGACATATTGTAATGTCTTAGAGAGGTGTTCTTGGGTATTAGAATCACTACTGATATGGACATCACCAATAGCGATAGCCTTCATACCACTGACAACTGGATCTCTATAACAACTATAAGAGACTTTGAGATTCTTAATGGCAAAAGGACCAGAAACATCATCAATCTTGAAATAATCAGAGGGATTGTCTAAATCGATGATAAATGAGACATTATCATTTCCTGTTGTATCTAATGTTTCAGATCCAAGATTAAGGTTGTCTTTATCATTTCCATAACTTAATGTGGCGCTACCACCAGAGATGATGGCTTCAATTTTATTGATACCAGTAATCGCTGTGTTGTTATAGAAATAACTACCTGTAGATAAAGAAATTAATCCACTATCAGTGGATGATTTATTGGAATCGAATTTAAAAACGATAGGATTTCCATTATTGGTGTTAAATGTTGCTTCACCAGTGGCGATTTCGCCAGAAGAGATGCTTCTATTTAAATTAAGAACATATGGGTTGGTATCACCATATGTCATAAAGAAATTGTTCTTTGACATTAATGTCAAGCAAAGAGTTCCAGCACTAACCAAAGAGCAAACTGTAGCGATTAGGATAATTAATGATTTCTTTTTAGTTCTCATAGGTTTTCCTCCTATGCAGGAATGTCAACTAAGATATCAGCGTAATTAACTGGTCCAGCACCAGCATTAGTTGATTTGCGGAAAACTACGGATGCAATCTCACCAGAGTTGGCATTACCCATCTTATTAACAGGAACATTAACCAACCAAGTTCCGTTTCCAATGTAATAGATAGACCATCCAGCGCTTAAACCACTTGTTGTTGGAGCAGTTCCATCGCCAATAGCAAGGATACATTTATTCGTTCTTCTACCCGCAGCAGTATTCCTTAATTCAAACATAAAGCTAGTATGAGTGTTTGTATAAAAATGAATAACTTCCGGTGCGGTTGTGGGATCAGATATGGCATTACTTGCAATGGTTGAGTTGCCAACTACATCACTTGAACCATCAAAATAATTAAATGAATATGGATCAAGAATTGCAACATTAGCGTGTGCAGTTCCGCTTGTCCTAAAATTAGCGTTAACGGCAGGTCCATCTTCTTGACCAGGACCTAAAGCACCAATACGAATGTCTACAAAGTAGACACCATTACCAACATCCACAATTCTCCAATCATCTCCTGAGCCAACACTAACTGTTGGGTTAGAACCATCACCAATTGTAACAGTGGCTTTGCCAGTGGCTCTATTTCCACCAGAAACTCTTAAAGCGATTTCATGTTCTGTTGTGGTTGTTGTGTAATAAGTAAAACGTTTATAAGACCATTTACAATTTATAATAGGTTCTGAAAAAACAAAATTTTTATCAGTTGAATAAGAGAAATTGTATGCATTTGTACAATCATATGTGAATTTCAAATCTTCAATGACACAGCTTCCACCGAAGCAATCGAATTTGAAATAATCTGATGGGGAACTCAAATTTACTGAGAATTCGCCATTATTATTTGCGGAATCAAGACGAGCACTACCAAAACTTAAGACTTCGGGATGAATGCCATAAGTGAGGATTGCTTGACCACTGGAAATGGTTCCTTCAATCTTGGTGAGGCCTGTAATACGCGTTTTATTAAAGAATGTTCCGTATGAAGAAAGAGCAATGATTCCGTTTGAGGCAGTAGCTTTATCGGAATCAAATCCAAAAAGGATAGGTGCTCCACCAGTGGTATTGACTGACATTTCGCCAGCGGATATCTCACTTGCGGTTGCACTTCTATTAACATTAAGAACATAAGTGACACCATCACCATTTGCTTTGGTGAATTTATCAAAATTAGAAGCAACGACTTTTGCGCCGACAACTAAAGCAAGACAACATGAGCTAATGCCGACCATAAATAAAAGTTTTTTCTTCATACGCAAAACCTCTCTATAACTACCTATAGTTTAAAATACGAATTTTCATGATTACAACATTTTTTTAAACCACGTTGAAAAATTCTTTTATTTTAAATTAAAATTAGGCTTAAGACAAAAAATAAAAGTGAATTAAATTCGAATTTAACATCAAAGATGTTCTTCAATTTTCGTTTCTTAGTTTAAAAATTTTTTATTTATAAATTTGTTTTTGGTTAGCACTACCCTTAAACTCAATGTAGAATAGAAATAACGGGGTATCAAATTATGGAAAGTAATGAGAGTCAAATTGAAGTAAGAGTTAAACATCAAATTGAAATTTTAAACATCTTAAGAAGAGAAAAAGCCACGATTACTGAACTCGCAAATAGTTCGGATATTTCCTTTACCGCGATGAGCAAAATTGTGGATGAATTAGTCCAAGAAAGATTATTAATCTATTCTGGTAAAAACAAGACCTCCGGAAGAGGCAGAAAACCCATCGGTGTTGAGATCAATAATGATTTAGGTGTTGTCTGTGTTATCGACTTTGCTTCTAGAGATGCCCGAATTATCTTATCCACTTTAGATTCCAAAATTGTCGTCGAAGAATACATCCCAGCTTTTGGTTTAATTACTAAAGAATTATTAAATAAAGTTGAAGGTATTATTAGAAAATTACTCGATGCTCCAGAAGTGAACAAAAGACCCCTATTATCCATTTGTATTGTTTCTCCTGGTATTATTCGTCCCGATGATTATAGCTTTGTTGATTCTCGATTAGTGTCTAGTGATCACATCGGAAAGGTTAACCCCGTTTCCTATTTCGCTAACGCTTTTGATGTTAAAGTGGAAATGCACAATGACGTGAGAATTGGCTGCTATGGTGAATTAAAATACGGAGTATTTCCTAAAGAAGTATTCAATGGCTTATTTATTCATTTAGGCCATGCCTCTGGTTTGGCGTTAATTATCAATGGCAAAATCTATACCGGTTCTCATAATTCATCTGGTGAAACTGCATGTTATGCAGAAAACTCTGGTGATGAAATTTTAAATTCTTCATTCTGGAATGGTAGATTCTATCCTTTAGGGGAAATTAATAATAGAATTCATGAATTAAATATTGAAAAAGAAGGCAAATATAATAGCGATTTAAAGAGAAACTTTAACTACGATTTAGATAAAATCTTAGAAGGTTTTAATAATAATGATAAAAGTATTGTTAGAGCGGTTGAAGAAAGCGCGAAGAGAAATGCGATTACCATCATTGGTCTTGCCACAATCCTAGATGTCGAATTCATCGTCATCGAAGGAAAGATCTTGAGTCTGGGAGAACATTATGTCAATCTCATGAGAAAATATATCTCTGATTTCAATCAAAAAGACTTAAGAACAAGAATCATTATTTCCACTTTAAAAGAAGACTGTGAAGTATTAGGTGCTTGTTATAAAGCCACAAGCATTTTCCTCTTTGATAAGCTAGAAGCAATAGCAAAAAAGAGGACTAAGTCCTCTAAATTCGTTTTAGATAAGAGTTTCAAAGAATTATAATTTTCTAAAAACTTCTAACCATTTGGTGGCAATTAAATGTGCACCACCAGGATTTGTGTGTAATCCATCAAATAAAATTTGAGTGGAACCACCATTCTTGGCTAAATCAGTAAAAGCCTGTTGCAAGGGAATATAGATGCAATCTGTTTCCTCGGCAACTTTTTTACTAATTGCGGCATATTTCAATACTTCTTGGAAAGGTTCCCAGATATCTTTTGTGGCATCGCCATAAAGGAAAAATGGTTCCATGATAATAATTTTAGTCTTTGGCAACTTTTCTTTAATGTTATTCACTAATTCAAAATAAGTCTTTTCAAATACGTCTATTGGAGTACCACTATGGGTGATAAGTTCATGCCAGACATCATTAACGCCAATTAAGATAGTTAAGATATCAGGTTTTTCTTGGATAACTTGTTCTTCGTATCTATCAAATAAATCAGTGACTTTGCTACCGCCTTGTCCACGATTGACAATCTTATAATAACCAGGACGTTCATACATCAATTGACCAGCAACATCAAAAACAAAACCGGTTCCATAAGATGTTGCCATATCAACAGAAGTATCAAAGTTACGATACATATCAGTTAATGAATCACCAAAGAATAAAATTTTCATAACTAACTCCTTTAGAAAATGATTACAAATAAAATTATACGAATAAATCGTATTTTGTTGAACTGGATTTAAAAATATTTAATTAATATCCTAATTTCTTATCTTCAAAGAGGTAATAATATACCCATTGATAGATACCAGCGGTCCATCCTAACATTTCGGTTGTAGGATATTCTTTCTTTTCCGCTCTTCCGGGTTTAATAGCGCCATATGTCTCCCATAAGTGGCCATCATTAACGAATGAATTAGAACACATCTCTAAGTACTTAAGACCCACTCTTTCATAGTCTTCTTTCATGCCTAATTTAGTTAAAGCCCAGAAAGCTAAACCATTGTCATATGGCCAAGAAAATGGGTAAGCTGCTTGGTATTCGATGTGAGATTTATATGGACCGGTTGAAGCGATGCCATATTCATATTCCACTTTTGCTAATAATCTTTTCGCGGCTTCTTTATCATTTGACATGCCGACGATAAAGGGGACGAATTGGCCAGTGAAAGAAAATTCTTTTTGTTGGATTTCCTTTTTCACAAAATTATAGTCGTAGTATAATCCATCATCTTGTAAAAGATATTTATCCATCAATTCTTTTCTGTGCTTTTGGAACGCTAAATAATCGGCTTCTTTTTCCGGTTCAAATTCTTTAGCAAGTTGACCAAGATATCCTTCCATCGCATAGAGGTGAGCGTTTAAATCGGCCTCCACCATGTCAACACCTTCAAGGGCAAAACGGGGTGAGAAATCTAAGCCTGATTCTCCGGCAGCGTGTAATCCTGCTCCGGCTTTAATCTTCACTTCACGGGGTGCGTTTTTATCGATATCTAATCTCGTGCAGGCATAATCATAAAAACCAATATCGTCTTCTGGAGTTTTTTCATTGTGGAGATATTGGTTGAGTCCTAATGGAGTCATTCTCTCATTCATCCAGAAGTTATATTCTTTCTTCAATGAAGCATATGCTTCTTTTAACCATTCTTTATCTTTGGTTATTTCATAAACATCTCTAATCATATATTGAAGATATGGAGGTTGAGAGTTCTTTAATCCAGGATAGGAATTACTGTTTGGAACAAATCCATGTTTATCTAATAAGAATCTAAGATTATCAGTATTCCACTTTGCGTAATCTAAATGACCATCAAGAATCATTCCCCTATTTGTGTAGAATGTATCCCAGTAGAATATACATTTAAAAGAACCATCCACACAAGGTGGTTCAAATGGAAAAGGAAGAGGATAATCAGGATTAGATTTGGTTCTTAATCCATCTTTCCATCTCTTGATAATGAATTCATGTGTCTTAATAAATTTGTCTTGGTTTTTCATAAATTACCTCCATATTAATCTATTAATTGTTCTTTGATATATTCACCCACACTATGTAATAACTCTAAAGAGTTAACATATAGTGAATTTGGTAGATTAATAAAATATGATCCAGTTTCAAAAGTGATATCACCTTGATAATGATTATCTTTTAATGCTTTCCATATATCAGCGAAATTAATCATATAAGTATAGGGAAGTTGATGAAGGTCATTACCCTTCTCATTATCGTGGATATGTAAGCACACTAATTTGTTGCCCATCTTATTGATAAAGTCCACCGCACTGGATTTAGTCCACTCAATTTCTGCGTGACCGATATCTAAACAGAAAGCAAAATGGTCATCATCAATCTCATCTAATAATTCCAAGAAATCTTCTGGTTTACCAAATAATGTCGCGCTAGGCATATTTTCAATGGCAATGATTACATCATTAATGTGCGCTACTTCTTTTAATAATTTGAAACGTTCCGCATTCTCCTTAATTGAGCAATCACTTGAGGGATGCAAAACACAATACTTCGCTCCTAATATATGGGATACTTCAATTGTTCTTTTGACATTATCGAATAACTTTTCGTTATCTTCTTTAGAAAAATCCTTTGCGACAAAGGGAACCGCACCATGGGTTTGGTTACAATATATACCGATTTTATCGGTATATTCTCTAAATTTCTTCGCTCTTTGTATATAATCTTCAGCATCATAGAAAAGATCAAATCCTAAGATTGGATACATCATTGTAAAGTCATAATATTTAAAACCAGCTTCTTTTAAAGCATCCACTACTAATTCCGGAGTCCCTAGCCTAGTAAAAGAACCAGTAAAAGTTGATATCTTTATTTCTTTAGACATATCGCTTTTCTCCTGATTAATAATTCCTGTTTTAGATATAGACCAATATTAAACATCATTTTCAAACACGCTAGATGTAACTTAGAAGGCATTCTATAGAAAAATCCATCGCATTCAAAAGTGATGTCACCTCGGTAATTAATTCTCGCTAAAGAATCGAGAACTAAATCATAATCAATCTTTTCTAATAAAACTAAATTATGACGGTCATAATGAAGTTCATTATCATGTAAATGTAAACATTTAACATAATCCCCTAATGTTTCAATCATCATCGGAGCGCTGGTCTCTAAACCATACATCTCGGCATGACCGATATCCACACAAGCCACAAAATGATCATCATTTACTAAATCTAATAAGGCTTTGTAGTTATTGTGGTTAGAGCAAGCCGCTAAAGAGGCATGTCCATCATCCCAGTTCCACATGTTTTCTGTGGCAATATTGATAT
This sequence comes from Bacilli bacterium, assembly GCA_045130875.1. Classification (GTDB taxonomy): domain Bacteria; phylum Bacillota_I; class Bacilli_A; order RFN20; family CAG-826; genus RUG13091. Next base: position 115,063 of record JBGUQI010000022.1, read on the forward strand.
CCAGTTTTCTCGCTATCGGTAAGAACTCTTGATAGAAATCATAATTCTGTTGTTCGTTATAATCGTTGATAGGATGAATGACGCAGTTCTTAACACCTAATATCTTTGATATTTCTAATATTCTTTTCGTGTATAGAACTCTTCTTTCTGCTTCTTCAGAATCTAGCGTTTTGTGGCGTAAAGGAAAAATAGAATGCGTTTGACGACATCTTAGCCCTAACTTATCGGTATATTCTTTTAATCTTCTTGCGTTATCTAAATAATGATCAGAAGCGAAGAAGTCATCCACTCTCATCATCGATAAATCGTAACAATCAAATCCCGCTTCTTTGATGAGTTTTAAAGATTCTTCTCGACTACGGTCTTCCGTGAGCCCACAGTTCGTGGTCACTATTTCTGGGTTATAGTTATCGATTTGATATCCAATTTCTTTCCCCACTTCGTTAGCGAGTTCCACCATTCCTAGTCTTCTCAATCCCATAAAGACGACATAGTTTTTCTCTTTGATTTCTTTTATTAAAGAAACCGCTAAATCTTTATTATTTAAAAGATTAATCCAATATAGATAGAACTGGTTAATAGGGTTATAAGGTTTTATCCTTTCTTCTTTAGAGATATCGTAATCGTAGAATAAGCCATCTTCTTTGTTATATAGGTAGCGCATCATCAAAGCGGTTCTACCATTTGAGTTATCACGATAGAGAATCATATTTTCTTTATCATGAACTGCAGCTTGACGATATAACCACTTCTCCAAAATAAAAATAATCGCGTTTAACTTAACGTCATAAACGCCATTACTTTTACTTAATTCTTTAATCCAATGTTGATTATTAGTTTCTAAAAGGTATTTTTCTTTTGCTTCTTCATAGATATGAAAAGGAACAATGTCGATTAACTTGTTCCAATATTCATTTAACCAATTAATGAAATACCTTTTACGATCCATGCTTAGTTAGATGTTGAGACGTTTCTGATCCAATTGTTCCATTGAATTTCATAATCGAACCCGTCAAATGGAAGAATTTCTTTTTCTAATTCCTCTATCTTGTCTATTTTACCATTTAGGTAATCATTAATTCTATCTTTCGCGCTGAGCAAACGATTCTTTAAGAATCCTAAACGACCATCGATATTCTCATAGCCGAATAATCTACATTCTGTGGTCCATTGAATTCTCGCGGCTTCATGGAAGATATCTAGTCTCTTTAACACCTCATCGATGTTACTAATTTGTTCCGCTAATAATTTCTTATCTCCGGCTTTATAAGCCTTTCTGATGTTGAGGCCCAAATCGACCTTGTAAACGAGCAAATCAGAGAGTTTATATAAACAATCATAAATATATCCAAATAAGCGGCTATTAGGCGCTTTTGCCTTTAAAAGGGCAGCAGATTCGCGGTAATTTGCTTTGAATTCCTCTTTTACTTGGCAATCAAAGATACCGAGAAGGGCATCCTGGTATAAGAAGAACTTGCTAGGATTATATGCAGGGTGTAATCTCTTTCTTCCTGGTTCATCAGGTAAATCCATGAGATAGAAGTCTTTAAGAGTGTCACCGGTGATGGCCACTAATAAGGAATTAACTGCTTCTTCATCGTATTTTCCGAGGAAACCGTAGACTGCAGATTCCGCCACTACGGGAAGGACGGAGAAGAATGAGCATTCATTGCCGTTATCACCCCAAGCGGTGATGAAGACATCTTCAATCTTTTCTTTGACACAGGCATCAAGCGCGCATCTAGTGAATTCAATCGATGTTTGAATGGAAGGGGCAAATCCTTTCCATCTCCAAGAACCACCAGCGAAGAAGATGTGGTTAGGTGCTTGTTTATGATAGGAAATCAATCTTTGATATGTTTCCACATCGTCATGATAATAATCCCAATAAACGAGGTTCACTTCTGGAGGGATGAGTTTGACAGTCTCTTCTGGAAGAGGAGTATTAATATAATACTCTTCAGTGGGGCTATTTAAACGGAAATACATATCGGACCAAATCATCGGTACGAAATCGTATTTCTTACACATTTCAATAACTTTTCTTAAGTGACGAGAGAACATCTCGACACGATCTTTATAACCATAGAGTTTGAGGTAACGATGTAATCCCATCTGTGTGGATTCATCCATACCGACATGGATATCTTTGCTCTTGAAGCATTCACGACAGAAGCGTAACATCGCATCGATGAACTTATAGGATTCGGGATTATCCACTAAAAGGGTGTCACTACCATCGCTCAAATGATACATGGGATACCATTTTAAAGCTTGATACAAGTGACCTAAGGTTTGGATGCAAGGGACGAGTTCCACACCAAAGGCTTCGCCATAGGCGACAAATTCTTTGATATCTTCTTTGCTATAAGCGCCTCTTAGATATCCAAAGTATGGATAATCTTTTAATTCATAAGTATCTTCCGTGTATAAAAGGAGGCGATTATGACCCATAAGGGCTTCGATGAGAATCATCTCTTTGACTTTGTCATTCTTCATCACACCATTACGGGAACAGTCTAGCATTAAACCGTTGCTATTGAAGATGATGTTATAAGAAACATTATATTGTTTCTCGTTAATCTTTTCTTTAACTAAAGTTAAACCACGGAATAATAAAGATAATTGACCATAGATAATCTTGATATCTTTATCTTTTCTTTCCACTTTTAAAATGGATGAATCATCAACTTTTTCATAGGAAAGATTTAAATCTTTAAAGTTATTTTCCCCTAAATACTTTAGGGCGATTTGAATCGCTTCTTTTAATACCATATGATTCTCCTTTTATTACAAACTTGGATTGATAAAATCAACATATCCTTCCGCAGTGGAATAAGCACTGCTGATATAGAGAAGATTTATCTTTGAAATACCGCTTGTGTCTTGACCAATGTTTAATTGACTGAGGACAAGAGAAACACGATAGTAGCCATCATCTAATGTTTGAACTGAAACACCAGTATAAGGATCATCTAATGTGCCATCAGCCTTAAGGCCATAATTACCATAGTAATTAAGCCAGCCATCACCAATCATAAAGACGATTTTTGTGTCACTACCACTGGTGAATTTGAAATCGATAACCATTGTTTCGGTTAAAGCTAACGCTGGTAAATCCATGGAAAAACCAGGATTAAAGGTAAGACCACGAATCACAGGAATATCTCCTTCAGGAATACCACCATTTTGGTTGAAGATGATGTTATCTATATGGACTTGTGCGGTAGCTTTATTAGATTCGCTAATACCTGGGAAGCAGATACCTAATCTGATGCCTAGATTGATGTTATAGAATTCGCTATGTTCACCAAAGTCAAAGCTGACATGCATCCAGTTATTCGTTCCACTAACAGGAGTGACAATTAATCTGGCAAATAAATGCCAATCCATTTGAACACCCACAAGTTGGATGCGTTTATCGGTGATATTATCCGAGAACATGACATCGAAGTCGATTGTTCCGTGTCTAAATGAGGGGAGACGATCATCACCAAATTCGGCTTGTGGATTTAAGATAACGGAATATCCGTTAGCGGCATCACCTTCACCAAGAGTGACACCATTAAATGTTAAGAACATAGAGGATAAAGATTTATGTTCTGGAGTAGAATTCATCATTTCGCGGTCGAATAAGATATTCGCACGGCTCCAACCTTCATCGAGAAGCATGTTTTCCCAACCATATTCAATACCTTCCGCGGTGGCGAAGCAGGTTGTGTCTAAATCTGGGAATCTCTCTTCGGAATATGGAACGACGTCCACACTATCGACGAAGAATTGATAACTATAGATGGATAAACCATCATCTGGTGTTCCACCATATTTGACCTTGACGATAATACTATCATCTCTGGTACCTTCTTCGTTTTGATATAAGGTATGGTTAACACCTAAGTGTTTTAAGGAGAAACTAATTTCTGACCATTCATTTGGCTCCGCATATTGAGGAACATTTAAGGCTTGGCCCCAGTCGACATTGACTAAACCAGTGAGTTTATCAAAAACTCTCATCTGGAATTCTAATCTATAATCTGAGGGGTTAAAGACCCAGAAATTCACCACGGCGTTCTCCCAAGTTTCATCGGACCAATATGGGAGTAAACGGAAATTGTTTAAAGATAAGAAGGTTGTGCCCCAGGGATAGGGGTTACTACCTTGGAAATGGACCGATAAAGCGGAGTGGCTATTCTCTCCTTTGAAATATTGGTCATCCACGACTGCTTCTTTGATAATGCCAGGATCACCCCAACCAGAGAAGCCATCACTGGCTAATAATTCATCAATGGGGTCAATCTTCTGTGAGACAGGAATGTTTTGTGTTCTTGATAATTTGGCACCACCTTTTTTCGCGTTGACGACAACGGTGATATCAAATAATTCTTTGGGAGTAAAGCAATAATCATTAACGACTTCTAAGCTCTTCTCCACTAATTCGTAATAGTCGTAATAATAAACTTCAAGGGAGTATTGCACGCCTTTTTCGATAATTAGGACTTCAGAAAAGTCATATTCTTCATTGAGATAAGCGGTGGGAATAATGGGATCGAATTCGATATCGAGTCCGGCATTTTTGTTTTGACATCCGCCTAATAAGAGAGGAAGAACAAAGATGGAACTAAGTAAATACTTTTTGTTTTTCATTAACACTTCCTCCTTCCTATTTAGTTAACATGGCAATGCCTTCATCAAGGTTCTTGTATAAAGCCTCAATGACAGATAAGAGTTCAGTACGAACTTCTTCTAAAGCATCGACATCAAGATTAGAAATCATGTCGGTATATAATTTGGAATAATACTTTTCTAATAAAGTATTAGCGTCATAATCAGTATTATGAGTTTCATTATATTCTTGGACTTTTTGGTCAATCATCCACAAATACTCATATTCTTCATTACCCGCTAAAATGTTTTCTAAACGTAAGGTGGTAATTGGACCCTTGATACCAAAGGTTAAACCGGGATAGACGAGCATTCCATCACCAGCGCAGGATTCCCAAGAAATAGGATCGTTCCAAAGATCTCTTGGACCGACGAAATTAGCTTTTTCTTTAGCGTAGTAGCAAATATTCCAGAATAATGTGCCATCAATACCATAGTTATAATGCATATATCTAAGTTCACGAGCGGTAATGACGTTCGCATCTAAGTGATAATTTGGATATGGCATAATGGGGTCATTACAGACATACCACCAGACATGTTCACCGAAATCTCTATCGGTAGAGTTTTGTCTGGACTTATATAAATCACGAGAAGCTTGGGTTTGGAAATTCTGTGCTTGTGGGCACCAGCATTCCACACCACCCTCTTCGTTTGTGGCCACTAAGGTTTCGTTATATGGAGTAGTTACGATATTTTCCATATGGACGAAAGCGTCATATAAATCTGGATAAGAAGAAAGTTGAGGAGCTAATTCTTTTTTGAGTTCGAATAATTCTCTATCGTGTTGTCTCACCACTTCATAACGTTCCGCACCAGGTTCATCATCGATGTAGAAGTAACCTTTCTTAAAGGCATTCGTGGTTGTGTCACCAGAAGCTCTTAGTTGAATGCTCTTTGTAATCATTTTCTGTAAGATATCTCTAGCGTTTTCTTTGCTATAGTTACCATTGCTTAATAAACGACCAGCAGAAACTCTATCGTTCTTCGCGACTTTTTCAAAGAAGTTATCGACTAATGCTTGATTGCTGGATTTTAGTTCTGGTGGCAATTCACCAGGAGATAAACGTTTGCTAACTGCAAAGTCAAAATAGATTTGGTTCATTTCGGGACCGGCATTTCTCTTTTCGCCATTGACGATTAATTCATACCAAATCAAGAAACAACTCTTGATGTGATTGGCTTCACTCATCGTCGCATCATAGACATTGACTTCAAATGGAATATCAATAGTCTCATCATCGAGAATTAATTTACCAGTACCTTTGTATAGGCCAGCGGGAGTGTTTTCATTGGTTTTTAAATTGATATATAAGGCTTGGTTATAACCACCATCGACATAATTAAGTCTTCTAACCTTATAATTCTCTAATGGAATTAGGGCATCGGGATATAAACCACTTAAGCACATTCTCTCATTAGAGAAGTCGACGTTCATATAATAGGCAGCCGCCACCGAGAAATTATCCTTTGTGATCGTGCCACTAGGACCGGTGACATCAGGTAAGATGAAGTCAAAAGATTGGATGAACTTATTAGGAGAGATCATTAATTGCACGCCTTCATTTTCATTTTTCATACAATTAAACCTTAAGGTTTTATCTCTCTTCATATATGGTTCATTTTCTTCCATAGTTTCATCGAAATAATCCCAGTCAGAGATGAGGTTTTCTGCCGCATAAGACCACCACACATGAGTGTCGCGGTTTTTGCTGGTTTTACATCCCACTAATGAGATGCACACGGGAACAAGCAATACGCTTAATAGTTTCTTTTCTTTTATCATCCTTTTAAACCTCCTACTGTGGTGTTTTCCATAATTAGTTTTTGGAAAGATATAAATAAAGCGATGATGGGTATCACTGAGACGATAACCACCGCTAGATAGACAGGATAAGATATTCTCGTCGCATCATCTCTTAAGAGATAGACAGCGAGAGATAATGGCGCCCAACTGGGCATATAGAGATAAGCAGTCATATAGTCGTTCCAGGCACCGATGAAGTTGACGACGAATAATGATGCTAAGATGGGCTTCACGGATGGAAGCATAATTCTTAAGAATGTAGTAAAGTGACCAGCACCATCGATAAATGCGGATTCTGCATAACTCCATGGCACACTCTTGAAGGCAGAGTAGAGCATCAAGAAGGAGAAACCAAATCCACCGAACCAAATCGGCCAGATGAGCAATGGGTTATCAGCAATTTGTAATGTGCCCCATAAGAGTTGATACATACCGGTAATACCACCGACAAGAGGAATAATCTGAATGAAGATGGCTACGGTATAGATTAATGTGGAAGTTTTAAAACGATATTTAGCGACGACATAGGAAGTTAAGCAAGATGCAAATAAGCCTAAGAATGTGGAAACTAATGACATCCAAATACTATTGATAATGGCCATTGGAATATTAGTCTTACCCGCAGCTGCGGTAGTAAAGACTTCTTCGTAGTTTCTAAATGTCCATTCTAAAGGTAGTCTAAAGCTATCAGCATCGTAGTCTGTGGTCGTCTTGAAGGAATTATAGAACGCCCAAATGAGAGGGAATAACAATGAAAAACCATAGATGAGGAAGATGACAAGCATGATAGAAAGAGTAATCTTCTCGCCCACTGATTTCTTCTTCCACATGTTCACATAGTCGTTCCATGGTGAAGTTTTATATTTCTTTTTCTCTTCGCGTGCTAAAACGACTAACTGAGTATTTTCTTCAATAACGTCGTCAATCTGCGGGATTTTCTTCTTTTTCATATAATTCCACCTAATATTCCACGTTCGAGGAAATCTTGTTGAGTAACCAACGAACGACTAAGACAAATGGTAAACCGACCGCGGTAAAGATTAAGCCGACTGCCGCGGGGTAATTTAAGGAAGCGTGGCTATCAGTCGCGGTTGTCCATTTCACGATGTACCATCCCACCATTGAGGCACTGCTGACATCAGGACACAAGATCATAACTGCGCCATAGGAGATGAACATGCCACTTAAGGAGAAGATGATTAAGGTTGTGATTGTCGGCCAGATAAGAGGTACGACAATGCTGATAAATTGTCTAAAGAAACCGACACCATCGATTTCGGCGCTTTCAAAGATTTCTGTGGGGATACGTTTCATCGCCCCATAGAACATAATCATGTTGATGCCAACACATGTCCAAATGGAATAGATGATGACCATTAAGAAAGCGGTACTATCATTAGCAAATAAACCAAGTAACTCCATCTCTTCAGTTATGAAGCCCATGGCTTTTAACAGTTCATAGGCCGGGGCTCCTTCTAATAGAAGCGCTCTAAACAGTGTCGTTGTGACTGTGGCACCGATGATAGAGGGGAGATAGAAGACTATCTTAAAGACACCCGCTAACGGCACCCTCTTAAATAAGACATAAGAGAAGAAGATGACTATCGGAGTGGAGATAAAGATGTTAACGGCAAAATAGATAATACTATTCTTAATTGCGTAGACAATTTCATTGTATTTGCCGAGGAAGTCTTTACCTTGGCTGATGAAGTCAAAGAATCTCTTGAAGTTATTTAAGGTAAATCCACCATAGGAATCTTGGAAACCCATAATGATGGAATTGAAGTTTGGAACAATCCAGAAAATGATGAATTGAACTATAGGGAAAAAGAGCATAGCGATGATGAAAATCACCTCACTAACTCGTTTGGTTAAATGTCGAGTGGGTTTTTTCTTCTCTACTTCTTCAGTAGATTCGATGACTCGATGTTCAACGTATTCTCCGTATACTTCTTGTTCGATCATAACCAGGTAACAAATGACATGTACTTAGACCAGTTGTTTCTCACATAGGTCTGTTCATTTTCAAAAATGAATTGTGGGGAGAACTTAGGTGAAGAGCTGGCTTTATCTTGCATGACAGATCTAAAGGTCGCTGGATGCACCCAAGCGGAATAATTAAAGTTATACATTTGGGCAACGCTTCTCACGTTATTGTATAAAGAAGCAGAAGTCACCATTTGAGGATGATCATAGCTTTGAATTTGGTCTAATGATTGTTGATATGGAGTGTTGGTGTCGCTATCTTCTTTTGTGTATTTAAGAGGTAAGCTGGAATATGTTTGATTTCTAAACACTCTACAACCATCGTTACTATAGAGATATCTGACGAATAATTTCGCAGCATCTAAAGCATCAGCATAGGATGGCATCACGATTGTGTGGGCGGCACCGATGCTATCATAGACACATCTAGCGTTATAAACACGGGCAATCTTATTGTCATCTAAAGAGGGAATGGCTTCTTTAATTTCGGCATTGCTCTTATGTTCATCGATCATTTGCACTAAAGTGTGTAATTGAGCGTCGGTAATACCAATTTCTTCACCGATCGAGGAAAGGATTGGGACACCTAACATCTTGATGTTTTGACCATATTGGAAATAGTCACTTTTCATTTCATTAACGACCCAGTCACCATCCATCATAAAGGCGGTCTTACCAGTGACGAATTCGGTTTGGGCTTCCATGTGTTGCTTAGAAGCACTACCATTGGGACTATATCTTAAGTCTAAGATATCAAACATCGCTTCAAGGCCTTTTAAGATACCTCTATCTTCATAGACTTTATAGCCATTATTCTTAATGTCTCCGTTTCCGGGATCACATTTGATGAAGTTTAAGAAACCTTGTTGGGTGCTATATTGGGCAAACCATGTTTCATATAAATAGTTCCAATAACCAACGGCGTTAGCACCAGCCCAAGAGAATGGATAAATATTATCGGCTTTGCCGCGATTATAAATCTCTTGCACTACCGCGGTAAATTCATTGGATGTTAAGGGCATTTCGAGGTTATATCTCTCTAAAACGGTAGGATTGACGAATAGACCAGTCATACCATTGGCCCACGGAAGAGTGAACATCTTGCCTTTCCATTGCGCGTAGGCACCATCATATTCACTGGCTTCTTTATAACCAACCGCCATACGGGAAGCGATGGTTTCGCTTTCTTCATTACCATTCACATCGATAGCCTTACTTTCAAAAACATCATTGAGAGGTTCTAAAAGAGTTTTGTTTCTCGTTCTTAAAACGGAATAGCTCTTTTGTAAGAGAATATCGACATCGATACCAGTGATGAAATATAGGTCGATTTGGTTATTTTTAGGAAGCACTAATTCTTGTTGCGCCACTTCACCAGTCACCATCGCTGATTCTTCGATGAATTCAAACTTGATTTCTGGGTGAGCTTTTTGGAATTCCTTTGCCGCTTCATGGAGCCAATCCAAACCATATCCACCTTTATAGGCACGGATTTGAATGGTAGCTTCACCACCAGCGGCCACACCGGTTTTACAACCAGTTAATGTCGCAGTGGCTATCGCCGCAAGAGCGACAGGAAGTAATAATTTACTAATTTTCATATTTCAACATCCTCCTTAAATGTTTGGGTTGAAATCGATATATCCAGAGGCATTTGACCAATTACCTCTAATGAATAATAAGTTTATTTTTTCAATCGTTCCGGTATTCCCATCACCCTCGCGTTTATTCAGTTGACTGAGTACAAAGGTGACACGGTAATATCCATCAGGAAGTGTGGCGATAGATACGCCATCATAGTTACCACCTAATGTGCCATTGGCTTTGACTTTGAAGTAACCATAATAATTTTGCCAACCATCACCTAGCATCACATTGATATAAGTGTCATTACCACTAGTGAATTTGAAATCCATAATAACGGTTTCTGTCAAAGCGATAGGATCTAAATCTCTAGTGTGATTATTACCTGAGGTAAATACCTCACCACGAATAACGCCAGCCTCAGAATCAGAGTTGAAATCAACATAACCTGAAGCATCGCTCCAGTTACCACGGATATAGAAGAGATCGATATCAGTGATGTTGGATAATGATCCACCACCAACTTTGTTGAGTTGACTCAAAACGACAGTGACACGATAGTAACCATCATCTAAAGCATTGATGGAAACACCAGCATAATCGCCACCGAGTCTACCATCAGCATAGACTTCGTAATAACCTAAGTAATCGCTCCAGCCTTTACCTAACATGAAGTTGATGTAGGTATTACTACCAGTAGTGAATTTGAAGTCGATATGAATGGTTTCGTTCATTTGAAGGGCGGGTGAGATATTCAAAGAATAATTAGTTCCCGAAGCAAACATATCACCACGGCTGTTATCGATATAATCACCAGCCACAACATCAGTATCATCCATCAAGAAGTGCATGACATAGCCTTCATCACTATAAGCACTAGATGAAGCTTTAAAGCCAATGCTAGAAACGCCACTTCTTCCCACGAGACTATATAAATCGGTGATGTTCCATTCTAAGGAAACCCAACCAGAATTAGGGCCAACGGTTTTTCTTGTCGGCGCACTGAAGTCAGATTTCCATGAACCGTGGTTATCGACAACGATTAAACCAAAGGTTAAAGTGGCATCAGTAAGATTTTTAATCTTAGTTTGGACAATGATTTCACAGTCATTGTTATTGCCAATGCTGATGTAATCACTAGCACTATCACCTTCATCAAGAATCGGTCTATTTAAAACCGCACCTGAAGAGAAGGGGAATACACCATTGTTATAGTATTCAAGAGAAGAATTACTTCCAGAAACGGTATCTTCAAAGTTCAAACGACTGGAGATATCGCAATATGTATCGACTAATGCTTGGTCAATCTCATCAGCGCATAAGGATTCATTATTGGTGTTAGAAGTTAGATAATTCAAACTTGGATTATCGAAATAGTCATAAGCTGTGACTTTCACAGAATAATTAGTGCCAGCTGGTAAATCTTCTAGGACAAAGTAGAGATTTTCAGTAGTGGTACTATATTTATAGTAATTGCTCACTACATCGTATGTCTTAGTGGTATTACCAGTGACTTCAATCTTGAAGTGTTCAGTATAGTGATATTCATTAGTGTCTGGGAAATGAACAGTCATTTTGCCATTTTTGACACCGAAACTCACTTGGGCATTATTGGCCCAGGAAACACCATTAGCGCCATATAAATCATGGGCATATGTAGTATTTTCAAATCTATCATTTGTGTATTCAAAATTAGAGGGAGATGAATGAGCAGGAATATTCCATGCACCATTGATATGCACTGGATTATTCTTATCATCAGTGGAGAAATAACGATTGATGACTGTGCTTTCATCACTCATCGTTTCCATAAAGTGAATTGTGGGAGTGTATTCAAACTTAAAATTGGCATTTCCAGTCGCGATATCGCTTGTTTTACCACCGGAAGAAACCATGTTGTAATAATGTTCACCTTCAGTCATTGTGGCGCTCATCTTGTCCATTCTGGAATAAGAAGAGGAACCGATATTGATTGTGGTGAAGTTCACTTGGTTAATTGATCTTTCATTAACACCTGGATAATGGGTATCACCAGTGAAGATAATCGCTTGTGGATAATTAGCAAATAAGTCTTCCACTACTGAGCAGGAACTCAATGAACCATTACCATGAGTTAAAGAAGTGCTTAAAGCATAGTGATAAGCGACATAGATTGGTCCACCATTTTGCACAGATGGTAAATTGGAAATATCCTCTAACCAAGAAGCGATTTCTGCGGCCATCTCTGTTCCCACTTGACCATTGGAGTTTTCACCGGAAATAGCGATGAAAGGAACACCATTTACTACTTTGTAGTAAGTTGGTAATGTTTCGCTATTGTTTAAATAATATTTAACATTGGATTTAGCCACTAAATTGGGGGTTTCAATACGGGCGTAGCGTTTAAACATGGTGACAGCCTCTGGACTATCTCCACCACTATAAGCCCACCATTCATGGTTACCCATATTCCAGATAACTTCTGGATATTGGCTCTCATCAGTGCCGTAGACTTCTTCGAATGTGTCTTCATATAACTGATAATATTTTTCAACAGCTTCATTAGTGATATCACCATTCATAAAGATGACATCTACGCCTTGTTCTTTGCAGAGTTGGAAATGATTTCTTAATGAAAGATATGCGTGAGCGGTTGAACCGACATTTGCTTTAAAGCCATCGCCTCTTTCTTTATAGCAGAGTTGAATATCCGCGAAGACGGCGGTTTTTAATTTGGATGATGCTTCAGATGGAGGTAAGTAAGCGATATGGTCACTACCCATACCACCGATCATCTGGCTGAAGTCTTGATTAGTCCAGTCACCTACAGGAGCGGTCCCGATGTACTGATGACCACATTCACAACAGGCCCAGAATTCTTGCCAACCACTTTCTGTGGCGGTTGGGGCTTTCGCGGCATAGTGATTGCCGTGATGATAACTACATTCGCCAGTATTCGCACGGGCAAATAAAGAGTTGTTATTTTTAACCACAAAAGCTAAAGCGCCTAAACCTAACATAAAGGCGCCAAGAAGTGATGTAATGAAGATAATTCTTTGTTTTTTCACGGCAAAACTCCTTTAATTTATACGATTGTCATCTCTGAACGAGTGTCGAAGAGATGGATTTTGTCTTCTTTAATTAATAGTTTCATCTTCACTCCAGAAGGAATGAGTTTTTCAGCGGAGACTTTACTTAAGATGTCCTTACCACCGAAATCGAAGTGGATGAAATATTGGTCACCTAATAATTCGGATAATCTGACATCGACTTCCATAGCACCCTTTTCATTAGATTCAATGATGGACTCAGGTCTGATACCAAAGATGATGTCATGGGGTTCTTTATGGATGATCTTATCGAGTTCCGCGATGAGTTCATCTTTATCAGCGATGAGCTTTTCATATTTCTCATTGAACTCGGTAACATCTTTATTGGAATGTCTTTTGGAATTGAAGAAGGTCTTTTCTTCGTCTAGTTTTTCTCTAAAGGCAGGATAGTTATTCACTTCATCTGCATATTTTTGAGCATAGAAATCATCATGTTTCTTGATAATCTCTTTGTGGAGTTTCATCACTGTGCCATCCTCAAAGGTAATATCACCATTATCGTAGACACCTTTTAAGAGGTTCATCGCTGGTGAACCGATAAAGGAAGCGACGAATAAATTACGGGGATGTTGATAAATCTCCATAGGAGTACCAATCTGTTGGATATAACCATCTTTCATGACAACGATACGATCCGCCATTGTCATAGCTTCAGTTTGGTCATGGGTAACATAGATGGTTGTAGCGTGAAGTTTTCTATGTAAGTCGATGATTTCACTTCTCATCTGAACTCTTAATTTAGCGTCTAAGTTAGAGAGAGGTTCATCCATTAAGAAGATACGGGCGTTTCTCACTATCGCTCTTCCTAAGGCCACGCGTTGTCTTTGACCACCAGATAATTCTTTAGGTTTCTTTTTGAGTTGATCAGTAATCTCTAATATACGAGCGGCTTCTTCCACTCTATCTTTGATGACTGATTTAGAGAAATGCCTGACTTTAAGAGCAAAGGCCATATTGTCAAAGACAGTCATATTGGGATATAAGGCATAGTTTTGGAAGACCATGGCAATATCACGGTCTTTAGCTAATAAGTTATTGGCGTATTCGCCATTGATGAATAGATTACCTGAGGAGATATCTTCTAAGCCGGCAATCATTCTTAAGGTTGTGGATTTACCACATCCAGAAGGACCGACGAAGACGACGAATTCGTTCTTCTTGATGCAAAGAGAAAAATCATGAACAGCGTGGAATTTGTTGCTGTACACTTTGTTAATCTTTTGCAACAAAACATATTGATCATCATAATCGCCTGGTAATGACTTATCGGCGAAAGCTTGATCAACTTCTTCTTGAGTTAATTTTTGCCAGGGAAATCTCATATCAATCTCCTTATTAAATTAGGTATCTATTCGTACTTAACATTATTTTATATTCAATAGGTTGCTATAGCAATTATTTTTTAAACCTGGTTTAAATATATTCACCTTAATTTATTAAGCATTATGCATCGAATCGATGTTATCAATTCTGAAGCTTCTGCTGATTTCATTGATATAGCAGAGGGTAAATGTTTCATTAGCATTACCCGTTGCACCTTCACCTGATTCATTTAAATCAAATGCACTATAGGGTATGGTCACGCCTAGCCAACGATCACCTAAATCAGTCACCGTCGCGACATTTGTGGTACTACCATTTCTATGAACAGTTAACGTGTTATTAGCAAATTCTAAATAATAGTAAGCGGTCAATCTATTCCAGTCACTTGTGGGTCCTAAAGGTGCACCTTCGTTACCATTCTTACCTAAGAGAGAGAATCTAAATGTCTCACCACTTTGGAGAGAACCATTGACCATTCTCTTGATTTCGAAATAGAAGGCTTTACCACTATTCTTCCAGTCATTAACTGGTGTGATTTCATTAAGAAGTGTATGAGCGGTAGAATTCACTACAATGGCGTTTTCATGACCAGGAACGGTATCGCCATCAGGATTGACGACGATATTAAAGTTCGCGGTCTTTTGACCTTTATATCTATGTGCACCTTTACCAGAAGGCATCACTCTCACTGTGGCTTCACCTTCTTCGGTGTTGTTTTCATAAGTCACAAGGATGTCATCGATCTTAGCTAATGTATTACCATTAATCTTCACTGTGACATCTGGTCTAACAGCTTGTGAGAAGTTATAGAATTGGTCGGGAATCGCATCGATTGTCGCGGTTGCTAAATCGATTTGATCGGTCTCAATAATCTCTTCAAATTCGTAAAATACATTAGAAATGCGGTATTTATTGGAATCAGAACCACCCACAAAGTAGATGAGTCTCATCGTCTCATCACCACAGGCAACTTCACCCGCATCGGTATTTAAGGGGATGTCAGTGACATCTAAAGAATAACGATATTTATTGGAGTTAGGAATTTCCGTTAAGGTGCCATAATTTGCGCTCTTAGAACCGACATCGATGGTTTCTAAAACAGTTAATCTGTTCCAAGCTCCATAACGGTATTTCTCTTCGACACTATATCTAATCATATTAGTGCCTAATAAGGAGAATTGAACGATACCGGTACTTCCGAGCATTTCGATATCGAAATTAACTGTGGCACTAGAATATCTCCAATAAGGAAGTAAATCTGGACAAACAGATAAATTATCATTGGTTTCAAATTGAATATCGGCTTTAGAATAATAGAAATCCACAGTGTCACCGATTTGTAAAATCGCTCCCCCTATTTGTGCGGGATTAGAGAAATGATCACCATCAGATGATTTCATAGAATAAGCAAGTCTCACACCATGGTAATAACCATAATAAGCATTATCGTGGTCATGACCACAGATGACATTCTTTGTGGTTCCTAATTCTTCAATGGCTTCAAAGACTTTTTTAGAACCGCTGGATAATTGATTAGGATCGCGGTTAATAGAACCGACTAAATCGCGGTATTCAATATCTTTTGAAGTTTGTACAATTTCGCCATATTCGGGAAGAGGAATGTGAACATATAAAGATGATTCCACGGGTTCATTGTTATTGAGGTAAGTTGAATAGGCTACCGCATTACGATAGAAAGTAGCGTGGCTATCATCGACACCTTCTAAACAAGAATCTAAGAAATATAAAGAGTGAACTAATTCTTCAGTGGTTTCATCTAAAACATTGATGATGAAATTAGTTTTACCAGAAACAGATTCTGGGCCATATGTCACGAGGCAGTTATCATAAGACATGAATTTATTCATGAGTTGATCGCTCGTGGTAGTTTTCATGGAATCATATCCCGCTTGATAAGTCTCATAATCATGATTGCCAAGGACCGCTGCCCAAGGGATATCATAACTATCGATTTTATCTAAAACAGCAACATAGTTATTTAAGGAAGCGTAAACTCTATCATCATTGATTAAATCACCGAGATGAACGATTAAATCGGGTTGTTCTTTCTCCACTAATTGTTCAATGACATCTAAGGTTTTGCTGACGTTTTCTCCATCATGGAGTTGAATATCGGTAAGACTTAAGACTTTAAAATCCTTATCGCTCTTCTTATAGACATTCTTGGTATAGGCATCCATTGGATGAGGAGGATTTTTAAAGTGCGCGGTATATGTAAAATCACCGCTTACGATGATGTTATAGGGATTATCTTCGGAAACTTTAACACCATCTTGATCCCAATAATCAAAGACTTTTCCTTCGGGAATAGTCGCAGTAATGGTTAGAGGAGTACCAGCATCATAGGTTCCACTACCAGTACCATTAATGACAGTAATTGTGTATTGCCCAACAGGGAGAACCCCACTTCCTGAACTACTATCTTCACTCTCTATGCTGGAAGAATTATTTTCTTCACTTTGAGAGGGGGATTTTTGGTTATTACATCCAGACAGCAAAAAGGAAAATGAGAGGGCGAATGTGAGAAGGGCTCTAGTCTTGTTTTTCATAAAGTTCTTATCCTTATTTTATTTCTAATTATATTATAAATAAATAGTTTTTATATTGAGGGGTTGAAATCCACATATCCATTCGCACTTGACCAGCCACCACGGATATAGAAGAGATTGATTTTTTCTGGGGTTCCATTGGGATTAGTTAATTCACTCAAAACGACAGTGACTCTGAAGTAACCATCCGGTAAATAAGTGATGGAAACACCACTATAATTGCCACCTAATGAGCCATTCGCGTTCACTCTAAAGTAGCCATAGAAGTTAGACCAACCATCACCGAGCATGAAATTCACATATGTATCATTTCCAGTAGTAAATTTGAAATCGATATTAATGGTTTCGGATAAGGCAATCGCCTCCACATCCACGGCATAACCAGTTTCACCAGTAAAACCAATACCACGGATGACACCAGGATTGACATCTGGATTAAAGTCAATATAACCTTCAGCGTTAGTCCAATTACCATGGATATAAATAAGGTTGATTTGAGTGGGTTCGCCATTAACTGCAGTTAACTCACTTAAATTAATGGTAAGTCTGATATATCCATCTTCTAAATTGGTGATGGCAATACCATCATAATTGTTCGCTAATGAGCCATTCGCGTTCACTCTATAGTAGCCATAGAAATTAGACCAACCATCACCGAGCATGAAGTTGAGATATGTATCATTTGCACTAGTAAATTTGAAATCGATATTAATGGTTTCGGTTAAAGCAACGGCAGGAACATCCTTTGCATAACCCGCGGAGAAAGCATCACCACGGATGGAACCGGGATCATAGCTAGGATTGAAATCGACATATCCTTCTGCGGTTGTCCATGTACTATGGATGTAGAAGAGATTAATCTTTTGAGGAGTACCAGTAACAAGAGTTAATTCACTTAGATTAACGGTGACACGGTAATAGCCATCTAGTAATGTGGAGATGGATACACCAGCATAGTTGCCACCTAATGTTCCGTTAGCATTTACTTTGTAATAGCCATAGAAATCAGACCATCCATCACCTAAGATGAAATGTAAGGAAGTATCACTTGCAGTGGTAAATTTGAAATCGATTTTAATTGTTCTATTTAAAGAGATAGGAGTTAATTCCACAGCATATCCTTTAGTGAATTCCACACCTCTATGATCGCCTGTAGGAGTTAAATCAAATGTTAAGTTATCCATCCACATATAGGAGGGTTCTGCACCATTAACACCATAGGTTTGTCTAGCGGAATTACTTTCACCTTTGCTTAAAGCAATTTCTAAAGCGACAGCGTTTTCTAATGCGGTATTGGTTTGGCCGGCAGCCCATGAAGCTAAATCAACGCTGACTTCATACCAACCATTGCCCACTTCTTTAGCTCTAGAAGAACCGTTGAGTGCGACAGAATAAGAGCTTGAGTGGTTAGAATTACCGGAATGGGTAAGCGCACTGAAAGCTCTAAAGGAAACTGTAGGAACACAGTTATCAATCTTGATATTCACTTTTAAAGTAC
Source organism: Bacilli bacterium (assembly GCA_045130875.1). Classification (GTDB taxonomy): domain Bacteria; phylum Bacillota_I; class Bacilli_A; order RFN20; family CAG-826; genus RUG13091. Next base: position 133,582 of record JBGUQI010000022.1, read on the forward strand.
CAGAAGTTAAATCTCTCTTTCCATCTTCATGGAAATCAAACAACGCTCTGGTATAAGCATTAGATTCTTCTGGATTTAATAAATCATTAGTCATCTTTGTGGATTTACTTGAAGTAAATTCCTCAGTGTTATAGAAGGCTGCACTATCATAGCTCAATCTACCATTCGCGGAAGAGAGGAAGACTCTTTGATTGGTAAAGTCATCATCATTATCACTTGTGGGTGCTAAAGCGACATATTTACCTAAATCACTTGGAGTTTGATAAGTGCTATCAATAAGTTTAGAAATCTCATCCACCACTAAGTCGGTGATAATACGGCAACCAGCGGCCCAGGGGTGAGTTAAGTCACCGAATAATTCCATCTTATATGCGCCATCTTGAACGGCTTGCATCATATAAGGTTTCATATCGATGAATTCAGCGTTATATGTAGAAGCTAAATCAGAAACGATTTGTCTCTTAGAAGCAAATTCGGTTCCAGTATAATCATTACTGGATTCATTGATGAAGAATGGAGCCATACAAATGGCTTTGATATTTCTAGCTTGTAAACCCTGTAATAATTCTTCATAACAAGATTCGAATTCTTCATCAGTCACTCCACCATGGGAATCCATGATGTCATTGTAACCAATGAGGATGGTAGCGATATCGGGTTCATATTGATAGAACTCTTCTTGATAATGGTTAACACCACCGGCATTCCAGTCTTCGATTAAGTTCCAACCACTATGAGCGCGATTGATGAAATTAAATTCATATCTATTGCCATAAGTCTTTTCTAATTCTTGAGCCACCATTTGAGCATAGCCACCACCTAAATCCTCAAGATTAGTTCTACTTCTAGAATTATCAGTAATCGAGTCACCTTGGAAGAGAATGGTCATCGGAGTCTTTTCTCCACTATTAACACAAGAATATGTGACTTTTAAATTCTTTAATAAAGATGGTCCAGTTCCAACATCGATTTTGAAATAATTGGATGGGGAAGTGAAATTAACATTAAATAATGTTTCTTGACCATTAGTGTTCAATGTTTCAGATCCGACATTTAAATTATTTTTATCGTTACCATATGTTAATGTGGCGCTACCACCAGATAATGTGACATCAACCTTTTCGATACCAGTAATCGCTGTATCGTTATAGAAATAACCATCAGTTAAAAGATTTAAGATTCCGCCATTATTAACTTCCGCTTTAGAAGAATCGAACTTAAAGGTAATGGGATTTCCATTATTCGTGTTATAAACAGCTTGTCCATTAGATAATTCGGAAGCGCTAATACTCCTTGTCATATTAAGGACGTAGGGATTTGTATCTGCATTAGCGAACAATCCGTTCTTCATTAAACCGTGTGTTACCCCTAAGGTAAGCAAAAGAGTAACACCAATAGAAACGGAACTAATCAAAGCAATGTGTTTCTTTTTCATAAAAAGTCCTCCAAAAATGTGGATGAAATCATTCAAAACAATTCTTCTTCACTTTAATTTTAGCCAATCTATATTAATAAAAAAAGTATTTTTTAAACTAAGTTTGAAATTATATTTGATCGCCATAATAATCTATTAATGTTTCTGTATATAATACAGATATCACAAAAAGAATAAACCTTTATTTATCAAAAAAAGAGGGTTTTACAACCCTCTCATGATTTAAATATTTTTATACTGAGTAAATTGTAAATACGCCAGTTTGACCACCAGAGAAGAAGAACAATTTGACGTAATCAATGACAGCTATATCACCAGTAACAACTTCGAGTTGAGAAATGTCGAAAGTTAACAAGAAGTGGCTAACACCCACTACTTCAACACTTAATCCTGCGACAGTACCATTGGTAATTGTGCCGGTTGTGCTGCCAACCCAAATGCCAAAAGTTCCATAATAGTTCTGCCAATCATCATCACTGAAATTGAAGAATTCTCTACCTGTTTGCCCTTCTGTAAATCTCCAGTCAAGCATGAATTTTTCATTTAATCCAATTTCTCTATTGGTGTTGACATTGATAATTGATTGTGTTGGAGAAAGGACCTCAAAAGCGCTAACGGTTGGCTGAATATCAACGTATCCGTTTGCATCAGACCAGTTTCCTCTTATGTAAATAAGGTCAATCTTTGTGATATTCTCAATTTGCACACCATCGCCTACTTTAGTCAATTTGCTGAAATCAAATGTACAACGCAAATAACCATCGCTTAACGTGATAACTTTTACGCCATCATATTTGGCACCGGTTGCGCCATTTTTATAGATAGCAAAGTAACCAAAGAAGTTGCCCCATCCATCACCAAACATCACATTGATGTGAGTATTTGTATCATCGGTGATTTTTAAATCAAATACAAACGTATCAGTTAATGGAAGATTCGGAAGATTCTTGGCAATATTGACACCGGATGTTAATGTTTCGCCACGATATGTTTCGCCACAATAATAAGTCATTGATACGCTTCTTAAATATGTTATGTTCCATTCAGAAGGATTATGAACGATGCTGAAGAAATTAACATTAGCAGCGTTGAATTCCACTGTCGCACTATTGTTTGGCCCTGTGAAATCAGCGCTAGTTAATTGAACATAGCCTGCAACAGCATCCAAAGTGCTACCATAGTAGACTTTCAAATTCATATTGGTTCCTGCTCTAAAGGTGATGGACTTTAAGCCAGTGATTGGGGTTTCATTATAGAAGCAGGCTTGACCTGCTCCGCCTTGTAACTTCGCAACTGAATAACCATCATAAGCATATGCACCACCAAATCTAAAGTGGATAGGATTATTTTCACTTGTATTTCTGGTAAAGCCTCCAGCAGTTACTTCCTCTTCGGTACAAACACCAGTTTGGAATGTATATGTGTCAGATGCTTTGGTGGAAAAAAGATTATTTTTAGTAACCGAAGCAATTGTGGAAGCAAAAATTGCACTACATAAAACGCCTACACATAAACCAATTAAAGCTTTTTTCTTCATAGAATTACCTCCATGCCCAAATAGAAAAATGGTTTTCAAGACGAATAACACATTCTTCCTTAATTTAAGTATATAGGACAATTGGCTAAATCAATATACATTTTTTAAACTAAATTTAAAATATTGTATATTTTATATTTCTTTTTTATATAAAAAAGAACCGCTTACAAGAAGCGGCTCATTTTGCTATTACTTTAGTAACAATATTCTAATCTTTGTAAGAGATAGATTCTAAATTCATCAAAGTCTTGAGATTGATAACCAGAGGAGAAGGTATGGCCTGCGGTTAATAATTGAGTGCCATTAAACATACTGGTTACTTCAGAGGCTAATATGTCTCTACAACTAGAGATGCTAGAACCTGTATTGGAGTTATATTTATTAATACGTTGATCCATTAGATAGAAGAGTTCATAGTCTTCCATAGAATTACGGATAGTCTCTAATCTCATAGAGGTAATTGGACCACATATTTTGTATCTATCGCCAGGATATAAGAGCATGCCATCACCAGCGGTATTACCCATCATCGGATCAGTCCACACATCTCTTAAGACAGCTTCACCTTGGTCAGAAGTGGAGAACATATTAACGCAGAAATATAATGTTCCTTCAAATCCGTAATTATATTGCATCCAGGTAATCATTCTTTGACCTAGTAATGGAGTATCCATATGATAGCTTGGATATGGTAACTGTGGATGGACACAGCCATAGAACCAAGAATGGTTAAATCTCGATAAGAAAGTCTCTCTTTGATTTTGTGGAGACACTAATTGGAACTGAGGACATGGGACACCGATATAATCAGTGTTCAATAAGTCTTTATAGAAGAGGCCTTGACCAGTGATACGATCGAAGTCCGCACCGATGGTGACAACATTACGCACATCGTTTAAACCAGCGAGGATTTCTGGATAGCCACTTAACGTTGGCGCTAATGCGGCTTGTGCATTTTTAATCCAGTTTTGCACTGATTTACAGTCTTTCCAAGCTTGTGGTTCACTATCGTTCCACTTCGGATTGCTCGGTTCATCAGAGAGAATGATGATTGCTTTATCAAAGAAATTGACATGATTACCCTTATCCCATTCAATCTTATTTCTATTCACTAATGCGGTGAGATAATTGAGAACGCTTTGTTCGTTCTTCTCCATCGGGATACGGTAGGTGGAAATCTTATTATTAGGCATGATGTAATTTGCGAAGTTATCAGCGAAGGAATCATAGATATCCATATCACCAACAGTCCATCTGCTCCACTCGTAATAGGAATCACCGGAGATACCTTTTTCTAATAAGAAATCATAATATGCACGACGTGTCACATTTGTGTAATAAGGTTCCGCGATAGCCATTCTATCGTACCAGATTAAGAAACAGGTCTTGTTATGTGTGGTATCACTGAGAGTGACATCGTAAACCACTACTTTCATCGGAACACTATAATCCACACCATCGACAGTTAAGATACCAGTTCCGGTATATGTTCCAGGTGTTTGGTGTGCAGGAATCGCACAATTAATCCAAATGGATTGTTGTTTACCATTTGCAATGGTATTTTCATTAGCTTTGATAATTCTATCGATAGGCACTAAGGCATCAGGATAATATCCTGCTCCCATATAACCAGTCTTATCGGATTCACTGGTTGTGCTGCAGTAGAAATATTTAGCGATAGAAACATCGAAACATGTCGCGGGTAAAACATCACCATTATTACCTCTTAAGGAACCGGGTCTGAAGTTATAAGAAGAAATTGCGCTATTGGCCTTAATCATTAATTGAGATGAATCGGTGCCATTTTTGGCATCATGGAAAGCTAAAGGATTAACTTCAGAAATTCCTCTATTGGGAAGGATAGCGTCGTCTTGTCTGATGTTTTCCGTATCATAAGCTTGCCACAAAGTGAAGTTAGATGTTGTGGTCGCGGGATAATAGAACATATCATCAAACCACACGGTTTTATCGTAGTTATTGGATGAATCCAAACCATGGAATCCGATACTAATTCTCACTGGATGAGAAGTGAAATCAAATGCGGAATTAACGTCCTTTTCACCAGCCCAGGATGGTAAATCCGCAAAATTGATAGAGAATTGATACCAGCCATTGCCAAGAGGTGTGGGATCGAGATCCTTAAATCTCGCACCACGCCAACCACTATCGAAAAGGTTCAACCATAATTTCTTATTGGGGAAATCACCACTGAAGAGGAGTTTGGCTTCAAATCTTCCTGAGCCACAGGTCATCTGTGGTAATTGTTCATCATAGACAATCCATGTTGGGCCATATTTGTTCTGCCATGATGTTGTGGTGTTATCACCATTTAAAACACACTTAAGTGAATTGAGTGATGCATCGCTAGCGGTGACTGTGTAATCAAGAGAACGATTAGTGCAGGGAGACATGCCTGCATCGACATCAAGGTTTTCTAAACCTTGGGTATAATCTTCTCTAACATTATCCACTAGTCGAATATTATCGTAATAAACTTTGGCTTTATTGAGATTAGCATCTTCCACATCAAATCCGAGTTTGATTCTAATCATATTAGGTGTGGTAAAGCCAAGTTGTCTTAAATCATAGTTAAATTGATACCATCCATCATGTAACTTAGTGGTATAAACCGTTCTCTGTTGGCTGCTTTGCCATGTTTCTAAGCAATGGAGATAGATGATATTAGGATTCTTAACATTGATCGGTTTGTATTCAAAGATAAGAACGCTTTCTGCGAAATTGACGTTGAGATATTCGGATAAACCCGAAGAAATATGAGCTTCTGGAGAGAGAATCGCACAATAATGTGGATGACTGCCTAAGGTACTCTGTGGTCTCACCACTAAAGAGGAACGGGAAACACGACCATAGGTCACTTTATTATCATAGGCATAATCGACATTCTGCCAGTTATTATCAAGAGTAACGTTTTCTAAACCATCATAGATGGATTCATATCTCATCTCTTGATTGATGATATGTTGATGATAATCGATTTCATCAAAGATGATATAGCCAGTGGCCTTGTTGCTAGCATCAACACCAACAGGGTTGATATAGATACGAATAATCTCATCGTTACCATCAAAGGTCACATTAGTGAAATCAAATTGATAGGTATTCCAACCATCAAGTGATTGTTCCACGCAATCCATGTAGTTGTAATTAGAATGCAACCAGTTAGGGCCCACTGCTTCTACGGAGATATCATGATTGGTAATATTATCGGAGAATTTAGCTTTTAAGGTGAAAACCACATTTGTGAAATCTGGAAGATCATCCATTATTCCACGAATTTGGTTCATCTCCATATTGAGACTGAAGAAATTATTTGTGGTTCCTGTGAAATCCGCTCTTAAAGCACGTTTAGATTCTTCGGAAGAAGTATCGGTAACATAACTTGTAGTGGCGTAAGACTTAATTGCTCCAGCATCGATATAGGAATTTTCTAATCCATCATCAAGTGTTTCCACATTCGCATCAGTGGTTACTGTCGCGCAGTCATAGTTGATGGTGATTTTAGAAACCACTGCGCCAATACTGGCTCTAAGACGAACATAATGTGGTAGATCAGATGTATAAGTAAATGATGTTGTGGAATCAAAAACATAATCCACACCATACATTGGAGTTTCTAAGTTTGAGGGTTCTACATAACCATGATACAAATCAAGGCTTCCAGAAGACATCTCCACACTGATGGTTTGAATGCCGTGGATACAAGTCAAAGTTTGAATATATCCACCACTAGCGAATGTAAGATTATTGCTACCCCAGGTAATACCATCATCTTTGACATAGATAGGTGCACCCTTTGTGGTCATCACATAGCCATCATGAACTTGGTTATTTGGAGAGATGATTAAACTATTGGAATCCTGTTGGGCATTAGAAAAGATAATCGGGAAGTTTCTCGTGGTAATAATCGCTAGAGGAACAGCAATAGTTAAACCACTGATACTAGCAATTAATAAAGATTTGCGGTTTTTGTGACTCATATATCAATTACCTTGATTTTATCAATATAAAAAACGGCTTTCAACATTATTAAACCTAGTTTAGAAATTAATAATTTTGTTATTAAAAATATTATTTTAAGTATGCGCGCCAAAAAGATGGTAGAATGTTAAAGATAAGTAATTATGGATAAGATTGAAAAACGAAATGAAATCAGAATTGATAACCAGATTGAGATTATCAATCTTTTAAGACGTGGTAAAAGAACCACTACTGAATTGGCGAAGAGACTCGGCATCTCTTTTACCGCTATCAGTAACATTATTGATGAGTTAGTAAGAAACAATCTCATTAAATATTCCAACAAAAAAGAATCCAAAACCCGTGGCAGAAATCCCGTATTCGTTGAGCTCAACTGCGATGACGGTGTCGTCTGCTGTGTGGATTTATCTTCTTATTTTATAAGAATTGTTATCGCTACATTAGATAACAAAGTTATCGTTGAAGATATCATTCCTGATTTAGTGTTCCTCACTTTTGAACATCTAGAGAAGATTGAACAATCGATTAAAACATTATTGAAGAGACCGGAAGTTAATAATAGAAAATTATTATCTATCTGTATCACTTCTCCTGGTTTAATTAGACCAGATACTTATGAATTTGTTTATTCCCGTCGTGTCTCTGGTCAAACCACGATCAATCCCGTCACTTATTTCACTAATGCTTTCAATGTCAAAGTTGAGATGCATAATGATGTAAAAGTTGGTTGTTTAGCGGAACTTAAATATGGTGTATTCCCCAAGAAACCATTTAATGGTATCTTTGCCCATATCGGTGTATATTCCTCTTTATCCTTAGTCCTCAATGGAAAAATCTATGAAGGCTCAAATGGTTTTGCGGGTGAAACCCCAGTCTACGATTTCATCGAAGAAGAGAATAATTCCCGTATTTGGAACTTCCGTTTCTATCCATTATTTGAAATTGCTAGAACTATTGAAAATAAAAAGGGTTTGCCTCTATCTGTCGTTAATAAATATCTTGATGTCGATAAGATTGTTGAAGATTTCAAAAATGGCGATCAGATAACTGTAGAAGCCATCAAAGAAAGCGCAATGATTAACGCGATGACCATCTTTGGTTTAGCCACTATTCTCGATATCGACTATGTCGTTATCGAAGGAAAGATTTTAGATTTTGGAGAAGAATATCTCGATTTAATTAAACAATATATTTCCCGCTTCTCTTCTGTCACTCTAGGGATGAGAGCGAGAATCTTAAGTTCTAGTCTTAAAGATGAAAGCTCGATGATTGGTGCCTGCCATCAAGCAGCATCCATGCATTTCTTAGATAGCATTGAAAACGCTACTAAAGAACGTATCAATCTTCCAGAGTTTGTCATCGATAAGAAGTATAGAGAAATATAATTAAAACAATCTTAATAGCATCCATTTGATGGGTGCTTTTTTTATTCCAAAAGTTAATTTGGAATAGATTTCACATTATTGAACTAGCTTTAATAAATAGTATATAATCATTATATGATTAAAAAACTATTTTTGCTCACTGCATGCCTGCTTCCTATCACTGCGACAGGATGTAATAATTCTAAAGACCAGTTAAAGGAAACTTTAGTGGCGGTTTTCGCTGACAATCAGCTCCACTCCAGAACTCCTAAATACACTGGTTATCTCAAGAATCACTTGAAATTATGTAAGGCTAATAATGTCGATGTCATTATGATTCCTGGTGACTTAGTGAATAATGCGATTACTGATTTATATAAGATATATGAAGATGCTTTGAAAGAAGTATATGGAGAAGATGAGTCTAAATATCCAGAATTCGTTTATAGCATGGGCAACCACGAATGGTGGGACGCTAATGAGCGAAGAGAAGAAAATGCCGTTAAATACTATAATCGTCATGCAAGAATTAACACTCCTAATCTAAGAAGACAAACAGAAATCACCGCGGATGATAACGGCAGATATCCCTATGGTAATTACTACAAAGTAGTAAATGGTATTCCTTTTATCTCTGTCAGCGGTGAAAATGATAGCGGTCTAATCTCCTCATTCTTAAAAACGGAGTTAAGAGACTGGTTAAAAGAAATCACAAAATTACCATCTGTGAAAAAAGGTGGTCCCATCTTTGTGGGATACCACTACGCCTTCCCAGATGTGACATATTCTTTCGGCCAAGGTGGTATTCCTCGTGCTCAAGAGTTATATGACATCTTAAAGGATTATCCCCAAGTTATATTATTCTCCGGAGATACCCACTACGCCGGGGCAAATGAAAGAACGATTAATCAAGTGGATTTCACTGATATCAATTTAGGTAGTTCATCATATTCCAGGCATGTTTGTAGAAGTGTCACAATGGATAGAGATGATTGCTTTGCAAACATCAGCCCCACTTCCGGTGCCAAAGATTTATTAATCGGAGATGTTGCGGTCAATTATGACCACACACCTCATATCCACTTTGTGCGTATCGATGAAAAAGGTAATACCACGATTAATAGATATTATTCTGAACCAGAAGTTGAAGACGCAAAGCATCTAGGTTTAGAGTGGGCCATCCCAGCCTATTCCAATAAAGATAATTTTGCCTACACAAGTGCCCGTTATCAAAATAAAGAATGGGCTAATAAGATGTATGGAAAAGATGGTCTTTCTTGGGCGGAAGAGGAAGAAATGACCTATACATTCTCTAACCATGCCTTAAAAGTCAACTTTAATGATGTTACCGATTATAACTACTGCGAACACTATCGCGTTTTAGTGACATCCTCTAATGATGAAACAAGTAAATATGATTATGTCTCCCACTATTACAAATGGGAAGATGATCCCCATAGTTATTCCTTCACTATCAATGATTTAGAATATGAAGAAATTAAAAAAGTAGAGATATATGCTTACGATTTCTTCGATAACATTTCCATTAATCATTTAGAAAAATAATTAATGAATATATTTATTCTATAAAAAATGGTATGGTATACCTATGAAAGCATTTGCCAATCAATTTAGTTTCCGCGTTGATAATCAACTTAAAATCATCAATTTATTGAGACGTGGTCCTCAATCCATTTATTTTTTAGCAGAACACGCTGATATATCTTTCACTGCAACAAATAAAATTGTCGACCAATTAGCCTCTTTTGATATTGTCACAAAACTACCACTCATACCCAGTGAAAAGAAAAGAGGAAGATTCCCCTCACTTGTGAGTTTAAATACTTCCGTAGGAGTAACCTGTGCGATTGATTTATCATCTCAAGATTTAATCATTACTTTAAATGATTTGATGGGCACAGTTCTTGCTAAGCGCACAATCAATAATGCAACCTTCGTTGAAGAAGAAACATTAGGACAAATTACCACCGCTATCAAAGAGATGCTTCTAGAAAAAGAAGTAGAAAATAGACCACTACTCGGTATCTGCATCGCTTCTCCGGGTTTGATTTCTAAAACCACAGGTGAAATCGATTTCTCATTCCGTATCAAAGTAGCATCTAGTATTTCTTTAAACAATTATTTCTTCAATCAATTTGGTGTGAAAACCAACATCTATAACGACGTGAAAATCTCCTGTTTAGGGGAGACAATTTATGGCTGTGTTCCTAAAGGAACAAAAAGCTTCTTATATGTCCATTTAGGCAATGGTTGCGGTAGCGCTTTAGTGGTCGATGGCAAAATCCATCAAGGAAAGAATGGTTTCTCAGGTGAATTATCCAACATCAAAGACAATAATACCAATAACAGATTATATGGTTTAAGAAGTTTGACCGCAGAAGCGGCTAGAATTGACCCATCACTTCAATATGATCCTAACTACTCTACCATCGACATCGAAAAGATGATCGAAGATTATAAAAATGGCAATCCTTCCTTATTAAAAGCTATTGATGAGATGGCGAGATTGAACGCTATTCAATTAATCGCTTATAACGATATGTTAGATTTAGAGTACATCATCATTGAAGGACCGATGCTTCTCTTTAAAGAGAAGTTCAAAGAATCGCTTCTCAAATATATCAACTACTACGATATGGTGGAATTTAGAGCCAAGATATTGTTCTCCTCACTAAATGAATCCTCATCTTTAATGGGAGCCATCTACCAGGCCAACAGTATCTATTTCTTAGATAAACTCGAAGAGATTACTAATATCAGAGATCCAAAAGGTAATTACGATATCAGCGAAACCTTTGGTGATTACATTTAAAAAAGACGCTAGGCAACTAGCGTTTTTTAATAACATAAATTTCATCTTTCCTCTCAATATTAAGAGTTAGTAACTAAGGAAATATTGTCAAAGACAATTGACGCTGTCTGTCTTGTGGTGTTTGTGATACCAAAGAAACCAAAGGTGATGACATAAGTGCTATTGCCTAATTCGGTTAATTCAACAGCGTTAGCTAAGTTATAAGAGATATGCATCCATCCATTATCAGTATTTTCATATGTGAAATCACTGGGATTATCGACAAATGGCAACCAGGTTAAGTTTGGTATCCATTCTTCATCTTCAATTTTTAAAACATACATATGGCGATATTGATGGTTGGAATTAAAGAATTCTTCAGATAATTTGATATCAAAACTCAAGGTACATGCTTTAGCATCTATCTCATTATCCACACCTATGGATTTGGTGTTAGCTAAATTGAAGGAAGCATTCACTGTCGCAAAATTTTCATCATCCACTTCATCAGGAAGGCTTTCACTATTCTTAAAGGTAATCAAACGAGAAGAAGTTGAATTCTCACCGCGTAATTCGGTATAGGAGATTCCCGCTTTACTACCGGTACCTCTCCATTCACCTCTTTCAAAGCGGCACATTTCGATGTTGTTTCTACTCGCCACTTCTCTTTCACCTTGATCATCTATTGGAAGTTCAGTTAAAGCAATGTTATCAAAATAGGCATTCGCCTCTTCTTGTGTTTCACTAGTGATGCCATAAAAACCTATGGTGAGAACATACGTTCCACTACCAAGGGAATCCAATTCACTGACATCTGATAATCTCTGTTCGACGTGGAGCCAACCATTATCGGTATTCTCATAGGTAAAGTCATCTCTATTATCAGTGAGATATAGTTCCGCTTCATTAGGAATCCAATCATTATCTTCAATCTTTAAAGAGAACATGTGTTTGTTGATGTTATTGGATTCAAAGAAGACAGAAGAGAACTTCACATCAAAGCTCAATAAGCACTTCTTAGCATCGATTTCATTATTGACACCAATTTCCGGAGTTGTCGCTAAATTAAAGGAAGCATTAACGGTTTTTCTACTCGTTCCTTCTTCATCAATTTCCGGTAAATCCCAGCTATTTTTATATTTTACAAGGCGAGAAGCCTTACTTTCCGCTCCATAGGTTTCTGTATAAGATATCTCCGAAGTACTGCCTGTTCCTCTCCATTGACCAGGTTCAAAGTCACACATCTCAAGATTATATCGAGTAACCTTTTCCGGATTCATAGAAACATGCACTATTCTGGTACGTTGAACTTTTAAGTTCCCTTTTGTAGCGTGTACAATAACGGATAAGTCATAGACATCCACAGGAGTGAAATAAAATGTATCTTCCACTGGCAAAGAGAACTCTTCCATTGTCATATAGTTTTGATAATAGACTTCGAGTTCATATTGGACATCGTCTTCGACATATAAAACATCAGTGAAATCATATTCTTCACCGACATATGCCATCGGAATAAATTCATCTAGTTCTATTTCTAAAGAACCACTACTCTTTTGACAGCCCGAAAGAATAAGAGGAACAAGGATGAATAAAGATGATAGCAATTTCTTTTTCATTGCTTCTCTCCTACTTAAGTAAAACTTCCATGCCACTTTCTAAGTTGGCATAAAGGTTTTCTAATAGATTTAATAATTCGCTACGCACCGTTTCAAAATTAGCGGTATCGGTATTAGCGACTACATTAGTAAATAATCTGGAATAGTATTTATTCAATAATTCATTAGCGACATAATGTTTACCATTTAAGGCATTATATTCTTCGACCTTTTGTTCAATCATATAAAGGTATTCATATTCTTCATTACCCGCTAAAATGTTTTCTAATCTCTGTGTGGTAATCGGACCATTTATACCAAAGGTATAACCCGGATACATAAGCATACCATCACCAGCACATAGTTGCCAGGAGATTGGGTCTGTCCAAATATCTCTAGGAAGAGTGTCACCACGGGAATATTTGGAATAGTAATTGGTATTCCAGAATAATCTCGCTTCAATATCGTAATCATATTCCATATAGGGCATCATACGAGCGAGCACCAAACTAGCATCTAGATGGTAATTTGGATAAGGACTAATTGGATCGCAACATGTATACCACCACACATGCTCGCCAAATTCTCGATCATCAGAGGCTTGTCTTTGACGATATAAAGCGCGGTTATCTGCTGATTGGAAGAATGACACTAAGGGGCACCAAGTCTGGACACCACCTTTGGTATTCGTGGCCACTAATTCACTGAGATATTCTCTAGTGACGACATTAGGAATCCTAGTAAATGATTCATATAAATCAGGATAGGAATAAAGTTGGCTACAAAGTAGCTTCTTCACATCAAAGATCGTTTTGTCATGTTCTCTCACCCTATCAAAGATATCGGGATAAGGTTCATCATCCATATAGAAGAATGATTTTGCAAATAAATCGGTCTTATTATCACCTGCTGCTCTTAAAGCGAGGTTTTTATTAATCATCTTTTGTAAGATTGATTCCACGTTAGCAGCGGAGAAATTATATATATCAATTGGAATGCGAGCGCTGGCCACTCTATCGTTTTTAGCGACTAAGTTAGTAAATGATTCCACAAAGTCATCAAAGGATTGAGTTAAAGCAGGAGGCATCTCACGTGGAGAAATACGCTTATCCACTAGGAAGTTATAATAGATTTCATCCATCTCTGGTGAGTAATTACTGAGCTCACCTTTCACGGTTTGGTCATACCATAATCCGAATGCGGAATTCTGGTGTACTTCTTCATTAAGAAGAACATCATAGACTTTTACTTCAAAAGGAATATCGATGATTTCATCATCTAAATGCAATTTACCAGTTCCTTTATATTCTCCCGCAGGAGTGTTTTCATCAGTCTTTAAATTGATGTATAAAGCTTGGTTACGACCTTTATCGATAAAATTCATCCTTCTGAATTTGTAATTGAAGAGAGGAATTAAAGCATCGGGATAAAAACCACTAGAGGCGCTCTTCTCATTGGAATAGTCAATGTTCATATAGTAGGCAGCGGCCACAGAGAAATGGTCTTTACTGATTGTGCCGCTAGGACCACTGACATCGGGGAGTTCAAAATCAAATGAAGCGATATAATCACTAGCGGTAATCATTAATTGAGCACCCTCATTTTCGTTCTTTATACATGAAAAATGCAGTGTTTTGCCACGATTTGCATAGATTTCGTTATTTTCTTCACCATCAAAATAGTCTTTATCGGATAGGAGATTTTCCGTGGAATAAGCAAACCAAACCTTATGATCGGTTTTGGCTTTTTTCTCGTTACAGCCCACTAGCGAAATGCACATACTAGCGATAGCCATAAGTAATAAATAATTGCTTTTCATATTTACCTCCTCTCTTTAGTTTTTGAAGATGAAGAATATCAATGATTAGTTATCATAGATAATCAATATAAATCATGAATTCAGACCATTTGTTCTTCACATAAGTCTTTTCTTCATTGAATATCTTTGAAGGAGTAAAGACGGGATTAGAACTGGCTTTATCAATCATGATATACATAAATGTATATGGTGTTTGCCAGGCTGAATAATTAAACATATAGATGGCTGGCGTGGGTGTATTTCTCACACCATTATATGATGCCACGGAAGTCACGATTGTGGGATTATCATAATTACGAACTTTGTCTAATGATTGTAAGAAGGAAGAATTAACATCACCTTCCTCAGTATGATAGGAAAGTGGCAAGTTCGCGTTAGCGTAGTTTCTAAAGATACGGCAACCGTCATTGCTATAGAAGAATCTCACAAAGTCTTTGGCCGCTTCTTTGGCATCGGCGTAAGAAGGAATGACGATTTGGTGACCGATACCAACCGTGTCATGAATAGATCTGGCCGCCACTACTCTAGCGATATTATCATCAGTTAATCCTGAGATAGCAGCTTTGATTTCAGCATTAGATTTATGCTCATCAATCATCTCCACTAAATCGTGTAATTGAGCATCGGTAATGCCAATTTCTTCTCCTATAGAAGAAAGAACAGGGGCGCCAATCATCATGATATCTTTACCTTGCTCAGAATAGTCTCTCTTCATCTCATTGACAATCCAGTCACCATCGATCATAAAAGCACTTCTTCCGGTGAAGAATTCTGTTTGGGCTTCCATATGGGTTTTGGATCTTGAACCTTTAGGACTGTAATTTAAATCCAAGATATCAAACATCGCTTCAAGACCTTTTAAGATGCCTTGGTCATCGTAGACTTTATATCCTTCTTCCACGATCTTTCCGTTTCCGGGATCGCATTTCATGAAGTTATTAAAGTTTTGCACACCACTATACTGGGCAAACCAGGTTTCATATAGGTACTGCCAATAACCTGCCGCATTAGCGCCACCCCAAGAGAATGGGTAGTTATCTTGAGATACACCATTGGTGTATATGGTTTGTACTGCTTGTACAAATTCATTAGAAGTTAAGGGGATTTCCACATTATATTTATCTAATACTTTTTTATTTGCAAATAAACCAGTCATCGCATCCGCCCAAGGAAGAGTGAACATCGTTCCTCTCCATCTCGGGAATTCACCTTCATAACGGATGAGGTCTTCAAAGCCACCAAAGAAACGAGACTTAATGGTTTCTTCTTCCTCTTTGCCATCTAAGCCAACAGCTTTGCTTTCAAAGATGTCATCAAGAGGTTCTAATAAAGTAACATCTCTCTTATTTAAGACAGATGAACTTCTTTTAACTAAATAGTTAACATCTAAACCAGTAATGAAATATAAATCAATTTGATTCTTCTTAGGAATAGCGATTTCGGCAGCGGCTTTTTCCCCATCGATTAAAGCGGTCTCTTCCACGATTTCAAAAGAAATATCGGGATGAGCTTCATGGTATTGCTTAATCATCTCATGAAGAAAATCAGTGCCATATCCACCTTTATAAGATTTAATCTGAATCGTCGCTTCACCACCGACTTTAACACTATTGGTACAACCAGTTACTGATAGTAAAGCGGTACTTGTCGCAATAAGGGGTAATAAGTATCTTCTTAATTTCATAAGACACCTCCATTAGGATTTCGCAATTAATGCGATATTATCGAAAACTACATAAGCAGTTTGTTGGGTAGTTTGACTGATACCAAAGAAACCAAATGTCATGACATAGGTATGGTTTCCTAAATCAGCAAAGTTAGCGTAGTTACCAAGGTCACGTTCAACATGGATCCAACCATTATCGGAATTCTCATATGTATAGCCACTTGGACTAGTCAATTCTAACCAGGAATTATATGGATGCCAGGTTTCATCTTCGATGGTCAAAGAGAACATGTGCTTATAGGAACTAATAGAATTGAAAAATTCCATCGACATCTTGATATCAAAACTGAGAATACAATTATTTGCATCGATATTGTTATTAGTGCCAATTGGGCTCTGCGCTAAATCAAATCCTGCTTTCACCATATGGCCATCAGTTGCGGTAATCGTATCAGCGGAAACTAAACCCGCACTATTTTCAAAGGTCACTTTAATCGCAGACGTGCTATTTGCACCACGAGTCTCAGTGAATGTCACAGTACCAGTACTACCATTACCACGGTATTGTGAATTATCAAATTTCACCATTTCAATATTGTTTCTAGTTGGGGTTTCGGGGATATTAACGTGTTCACCAGCAACGACATCCATATCATCTACTAAAAGATGCATTTCGTATCCATTAGCATCATAACCATATCCATCCGCGGAAACAATTAATGCCAAGAAGGTGACACCACTTCTTCCCACGACATCAGGGAATAAGGAAGTGACATTCCATTCTAAGGCAGTCCAATCGGAATTTGCCGGCACTACTTGGCCAGTAGAAACTATCTGGGCATTCTTATAAACATAATCCTTAGCATATAGCGTATATCCCACTTTTATTGGCGTATTAGCGAGATTTTTGATTTTTGCTTTGAGAATTACCTCACATAATTCCGTATCTCCGATGGATAAAAATTCAGAGATATTATTACCTCCATCAGTCTTACCAGGAACGACATCTCTTATGAGTTGTCCTATTGGAGAACCCCATTCATTACGCTTCACACCATGGTAGTAATATTCAAGAGAAGTATTACCACTTGCGGTATGGTCTTCATAATTTAAATGAGTGGATAACTCATAATAGGTATTGGTAAATTGATCATCCTTTTCATCCGCACAGACGGTAGGATCATCAACATTGGAACTTAGATAATTCAAGCTTGGATTATCGAAATAGTCATAGGCTGTAACTTTGATAGAATAACTATTTCCAGCTGGTAAATCACTAAGGGTAAAGTACAACTTTCCAGGTTCGGAATTATAGATATAATAGTTACCCACAACATCATATGTCTTTGTGGTATTACCAGTGACTTCAATCTTGTAGTGTTCGGTATAGTGATATTCATTTGTATCAGGGATGATGACAGTCATCTTTCCTTCTTTGACACCAAATCTCACTTGAGCAGTATTAGACCAGGAAACACCATTCGCACCATATAAATCATTTGCAGCACCAGTATTTTCAAATCTATCATTTGTGTATTGGAAATTAGTTTTGTTTGTGCCTCTTGGAATATTCCAAGTCTTATTGATATGAGTGGGGTTTTCCGCATCTTCTGTGGAGAAATAACGATCGATAGTCGTATTGTAGTTATCATATGTATTCATAATATGAATAGTAGGTGTATATTCATGTTTATAACTGGCATCACCTAATAATTCATCAGAGGTCTTTCCACCTTTGATTTTCATATTATAAAAATGTTCACCTTCGGTCATGGTTGCGCTCATCTTATCCATTCTGGAATAAGAGGATGAACCGATATTAATCGCGGTGAAATCAACCTGATTAATCGCTCTTTCATTGACACCGGAATAATGGGTATCACCAGTGAAGACAACGGCTTGAGGATAATCCGCTAATAATTCTTCTAAAACATAAGATTGGTCAAATGCACCATTACCATGTGTAAGTGTGGTATGTAATGCACAGTGATAAGCGACATAGATTGGTCCGCCTTTTCTCACGGATTCAAGATTAGACATCTCTTCTAACCAAGAAGCAATTTCCGCTTTCATGGTGTTACCGATGTAACCGGCATCGTTTTCACCGGAGACAACAAGGAAAGGAATTCCTTTTACTACCTTGTAGTAAGTTGGTAAAACACTATTGCTATTTAAAGAATAGGTAACTGTGGTTCTTCTCACTAAAGCATCGGTGTCGATTCTCGCATGTTGATTAAATAAATCCACCGCATTAGCGACAGCCTGTTCACTTAAGTTCCACCACTCATGGTTACCCATGTTATAGATAATCTCGGGATACTGACTTTCATCATTACCATAGACACTTACTAAAGCGTCCTCAAAGTTTTGATAATAAGCTTCAATCGCGTTATTGACAATATCGCCATCCATAAAGATGACATCTACGCCTTGTTCCTTACATAAAGCAAAATGATTCTTTAAAGCGACATAAGCATGGACTGTATTTCCCGCATTAGCGTAATAATCAGTACCATTTTCTTTCGCGCATAATTGGATATCCGCAAAGACAGCAGTCTTTAAATTGACTTGGGCTTCTTTTTCTCTCCAACCTGCGTAAAGAGTCATATTAGTTAAAATTGGATTGCTAAAATCAAATTCATTAAATAAACCGGGTTCTTTAAACCAACCGGTGAAATCACAATAATCCTTTGTGGGTTCTTCTGGTTCTTCGATAGTTTGGCCTTTTCTCACAGTAATAGGAGCAACCGCACTACCACCCATAGGATCAAAGGTCACTGTGCACATCGCTTCTTCCCAACCAGCATATAAAGTCCAATCTTTTTCAACTGGAAGAGAAAAATCAAATAGATTAGTGGTTTCTTGCTCAGTATACCAACCAGTGAAGTTGTTGCCTTCTTTCGTGGGTTCTTCAGGGCGAGAAGCTCTCTGTCCCGCTTTCACCACTTCACTAGCGACTGGGCTACCACCCATAGAATCAAAGGTAATTGTGTATTCAAGATCAGGTTGTGTAGAAGAAGATGAAGAAAAACTAGATGATCCATCAAACGAACCATCACATCCCGCTAACACGAGGGAAAATAACGCAGTTACTAATAACAGAAAGTTTTTCATATTCTTCATAACAAAGTTCCTCTAATCAACACAATCTTCTTCTCTGATTAATTTATTGCCTGATAATACAATTGGATAATTTTATTATAGCAAAAGAGTATTAAAGGTAAATACATTTTATTAAACTGGCTTTAATAAATAATAATTGGAAAAGCAAAATAAAAGGACTAGATATATATCTAGCCCAATTAATTGTTTTTTGATATTAACTATTAGCGGTGAACGCCATGTTATCAATAATAATATAAGCTGTAGCTTGGTTACCAGTATAAACGCCGTAGAAACCAAATCTAATAATAGTAAGGTTGCCATCAAAGTCTGATAAGTTAGAAGCTAAAGTGCTTAAGTCCTTACTGAAATGAATCCAACCATCAGACATAGTGAATGTGAAGTTGTTGGCAGCAAGCTCTTTTGTGTGATTTGAACCATCCGCTAATTCTAATGTGAAAGTATTCTTTCTGGTATCTCCAGAATTGACTAACTCATCAGAGAATTTGATATCCATAGATAATGTGCAATTCTTAGCATCAATACCATTGCTGGCACCTAATGGAGTTGCAACATCAAATGTCGCCATTGCTCTATATGTGCCGGTCTCAGAAGCAGAAAATCCAGAAGCATGCGCATATGTTAATTTTTTAGAAGCGGTTGAGCCTGATCCAGCGACATCATTGAAGTTAATTTCTCCAACCGCGGTTCTGCCTGAATTAGTATTGATATTCGGACACATTTCAAGATTACTTCTTGAAGGAGTTTCATTTGGAATCATAGCCAAATTATCAACGAGAATATAAGCTGTAGCTTGGTTACCAGTGTAAATGCCGTAGAAACCGAATGTAATTTTACTTACGTGATCAGTTAAGCCCG
Organism: Bacilli bacterium; assembly: GCA_045130875.1. Taxonomy (GTDB): domain Bacteria; phylum Bacillota_I; class Bacilli_A; order RFN20; family CAG-826; genus RUG13091. The sequence goes on from JBGUQI010000022.1 coordinate 153,793, forward strand.
CCAAACCAGAGACTGCACTCAAATCATATGAAATATGATTCCATCCTGCTGCCATTGTAAAGTTCACATAGAACGTTGAGGCAGTAGCATTTTGGTTGTCAGTGATTTCGACAGAGAATCTATTCTTATTGGCATCTGGAGAATTGACAATTTCATCAGAGAATTTAACATCCATTGAAAGGGTGCTGATTTTGGCATTAACACCACTATTAGCACCAAATGGAGTCATGATATCAAATACTGCCATCGCTCTATATGTGCCGGTTTCGGCATTAGCAAATCCAGAAGCATGCGCATATGTTAATTTTTTAGAAGCAGTTGAACCTGATCCAGCAACATCGTTGAAGTTTGGTGTTCCGATTGCGGTTCTGCTTGAATTAGTATTGATATTCGGACACATTTCAAGATTGTTTCTTGTGAGAGTCTCGTTTTGATAGAATGCTAAGTTATCAATAATGATAACTGCGTCGTCTTGGTTGCCGGCATAGACACCATAGAAGCCAAATCTAATATTTTTAGCATGGCCATTTAATGAGCTTAAACCAGAAACTGTACTTAAATCATAAGAAACATGGATCCAGCCTTCTTGCATAGTAAATGTAATAACATTAACGGCAATCGATGCAGTAACACCCTCACCATCTGCAAATTCAAGGGTGAAGGAATTCTTTCTGGTATCTTCGGCATTAACTAAGGAACTTGAGAATTTAATATCCATAGAGAATGTGCTGTTCTTGAAGTCAACACCATTGTTTGCACCTAAACCAGATTCAATATCGAATGAGGCATATGCACGATATGTGGTAGTTGGATTATTTGCAGGAAAACCTGAGGCTGTGGAATAATCAAGCTTTCTTGAAACTGTGGAATTTTCACCATAAGTTTCCAAACAAAGAGAACCTGTAGGAGTTTGAGTATTGTTTGGTTTTGTGAATGTATTCTCTAGATTGTGTCTAGTGACTGTTTCTGGAGTTAAAATGTATAACTCATCTAAGAAGATTTCACGAACGGTTCCAGCATCACCACTGAAATTGAAACTGAATCTAATCTTAGCGACATCTGTTAAGCTCTTGCCAGAGGCAACAGAACCCGCAAAACTACCAGAATTAAATGTCTGCCATTCATCTGTCAAAGTAGTAACAGAACGATTGCCATTTAGAATATTGGTGGTATTAGCATCTAATAACATATAGTTAAATGCTGTATGGTTAATACCTTTTCCGGAAATTTGAAGTTCCGCATTGGTCATATCAACAGTGTGGCCTAAATCAAGGATGAATGTTGGCCATCCAGCAGCGGCTGTGCTGGTTGTGATGTGATATGAGAAACCAGAATTAATATTTGCGACATCGAAGCAATTTCTATCAATGCTGTAATTTGCATTGATATTGAAATCACTGGATGAGTAAGAAGCAGTATAGAGGATATCACCACTTGCAGCTTCCTTATCATGGGCATATTGATAATCATTGGAGCAATCATAAGAGATTTTTAAATTGGAGATTGCTAATGGCCCAGTGACATCATCGATCCTTAAGAAATCACATGGTTCTTCAAGATTAACGGTAATTAAAGAGGTTCCACTTAAAGAGGCAGATCCTACATTAAGGGCTTCCATAGCGTTACCATAGGATAATGTTGCACTACCACTGGTCAATAAAGCTTCAACCTTTGTAATACCGGTAATTCTTGTTTCATTGTATAAATAACCACCGGTGGCTAAACTGACGAGTCCACTATCAACGGAGGCTTTGCTGGAATCGAATTTGAAGACAATTGGATTCCCTTTTGAAGTATTAAAACTAGCTTGTCCAGCACTGATTTCGCTTGAGGTAACACTTCTATTGAGATTCAAAACAAATGGATCATTATTACCATAAGTAAGCTCATATTTTGCTCGATTGCTTGAAACAAAACATACTGAAGCCACCACTAAAGCGGAAAGTGAAATTATGCTAGCAATTAAAAAAGTTTTTTTCTTCATAATGACAATAAAATTCCTTTCACTTTATAAACTAAGTTTAAATAATCGATTACTAAAAGGCAATTGTTTTTCTAAACTGGATTTAATAAATATTGCAAATGGTATAATAAAAACGTAGATTAAATGTGAGGACAAGATTATGAAAATTGTGTTATTCGGTGACTCTCAAAGACAAGCCTACAGCGGCTATGGAAAACATGTCGAAGAAGTTCTAAGAAAAGAAGGACACGAAGTGTTTCAGCCAGAAGATAACTCTCGTTTTACTAAATACTTATTAAGACAAATCGCGGATTTCCGTAAAGAAATAAAGGATGCTGACATCATCCACTTCAATGCGGGACACTGGGATGTCGGAGCAATGTTCTCAGATGGAGAACCATTTACTCCTTTAGATGAATATCTCTCTAATCTAAGAAGAATAGTCCAAGAGTTAAAACTCATCACGCCTCACCTTATCTTTGCCACTACTTCTCCAGTAAAACTAGGTCATCCAGATGAAACTAATGAAATGATTCAAAAATATAATGCCGCGGCAGTTAAACTGATGAAGGAATTAAATGTTAGAATTGATGATTTATATCCAGTCGTATTAGAAACAATGGAGGTTGGTGTAAAGCCCTATCCAGATTGTATCCACGCTACAGAAGAGGGCAAAATCATCCAAGGTAATCAAGTATTAAAAGTCATCCATGAAGAAATGGAGACGATGAAATAAAAAAAGGAGCATAGCTCCTTTTCTTTTATAGTAATTCCGGTAATGGTTTATCTTTTATAATGCTATCGAGAATCATCTCACAAAGCATCAAGCATCTCGGTAGATGATAAGGTCCTTTCCATAAGGAACCTTTTTGTGTATGGCTGACCGTGCCATCTCTATGAAGGTATCCATACCACTCACCATATTCTTTATCTGGGAAGTGGGTGAATATATATTCATGAAGTTTGTGATACCACTCCATATATTTTTCATCACCTGTTAACTTATATGCTGTTAAGGTAGCAATTAACGATTCGTTATGAACCCACCAGAGTTTCATATCGTGTTCTAGTTGCTCACATGGTCTATCAAATAAATCGACGAAATATTTAATACCACCATACTCTTTATCCCAACCTCTATCTAATGACCAGTTGAGGATGTTAAGAGCCTTCTTCAATAGTTCTTTATCACCACTAGTATTTGCGTAGTTCATAAGGAACCAAGAGTTCTCAATACTATGTCCAGGATTGATTGTTCTTCCAGCGGGATTATCTAAAATAGAACCATCTAAATTAACGTTTTCTAAGACACATTTATATTCTTCTTTATAGTGCAATTCAACCATATCTTTGATGATTTCTTTGATAATTTGGTCGTATTTTGCATAGTTTTTGCTAATTCTGCGCAATGTTTGTGCAGAACTCACTAGCACCATCGGATTAGCGTTACTATGGAGATTTCTCACCTCTCCATTCTCTTTGGGGGTGATTTTAAATGGGTCAGTTTCGGGATGCCTATATAAACGATACATGAGATCGAAATAGTCTTCCGCGAGCTTTAAATCATCAGGGTTTTTACTGATGAGATAATACTCCGCAAAGCCAACCACCAAGAAGGACTCGGAGAAATAATATCTTCTCTTTCTTAATGGTCTTCCATCTTCAGTAACCACAAAGAACATTCTTCCATCTTTATCGATGCAGTGTTCTTTGATGAACTTAGCACCACTATCACAAGCTTCTTTCCATTCAGGTTTAACACCATAGGTATTGCATAGCTTAGAGAATGTCCAAAGGCATCTTCCTTGGAACCATACACTCTTATCGGGGTTATAGCATTTACCAATTCTATCCACACTACTATTAAATCCACCATATTTATGGTCGATTAAATCTGATTGCATCCAGAAAGGAATGACATCATCTAATAATGTCTGATGATAGAAATATTTTAATTCAATAAATTCATCTTTTTTCATAATCAATAAGTTGGCTTATATCCTTTAAAGAGATAGTAATAAATCCATTGATAGACACCGGCGGTCCAGCCTAACATCTCCGCGTTAGGGTATTCTTTCTTTTCCGCAATACCATCACTGATTGCACTATAGACTTCCCAGAGATGACCGGAAGCCACATACGAATTAGCGCAGGCTTCTAAATATTTAATACCCACTCTTCTAGCATCTTCTTCTAAACCTAAGTTAGTTAAAGCCCAAAAGGCAAAACAATTATCAAAGGGCCAGGAATATGGATATGCAGATTGATGCTCATATTTAAAAGGATGTTTCTCAGTTTCCGCTACTCCATATTGATATTCTAGTTTAGATAATAGATGTAATAAGGCTCTCTTATCTTTAGATAAGCCAAAGATAAATGGTAAGAATTGTCCGGCATAATGGAAATCTTTTTGTTCAATCTTTTTCTCCACAAAATTGTAGTTCCAATAAAGACCTTCTTCTTTATCAAACATATATTTATCCATCAGTTCTTTTCTCTTCATTTGAGCCTTTTTAAAGGTTTCTTCTAGTCCTGGTTCGAACTTATGAGCTAATTCGGATAGATATCCTTCCATATTGTAGATGTGGACATTGATATCCACTTCCACCATATCTTCTCCATTAAAGAGGATTGTAGGAGTTAAATCGCAACCCGATTCTCCTGTAGCGTTAAAACTAGCACCCGCTCTTATCTTAAATTCACGAGGGGCATCTTTATCAAGTGCGATTCTGGTGCAGACATAATTGTAGAAATCAATTTTCTCTTCGTCAGTTTTCTCATGATACAAATAATGAGTTAAACCTATAGGAGTGTTTCTCTTAGTCATCCAGAATTCGTATTCTTTTTTAAGAGCAAAATAAGCTTTCTTTAACCATTCCTCATCTTTTGTAGCTTCATAGACATCTCTAATCATGTACTGCAGATAAGGGGGTTGAGAAGCGTGTTTAATTCCAGGCATGGAATTGCTATTAGGAACACATCCATATTTATCTAAAAGATAAATTAAATTATCGGTATTCCATAAGGCATATTGAGTTTTTCCATCGAGAATCATTCCCCTATTAGTGAAGAATGTATCCCAATAAAATAGACATTGAAAAATACCATTCACACATGGAGCTTCAAAGGGATAGGGAAGGGGATAAAGAGGATCGTGATCACCTTTTCTCAAACCATCATCCCAACGTTTGATGATATATTCATGTGTATCTTGGTATTTCTTTTCCATAGATATAATCTTTCTTAGAATTCTTTTTCGTTATCGTATAGAGGAAGTTGTTTTCTAATCTTATATTTTCCTCTAGTGAAATCGGGAATCTTATATGGTCTTCCACCATTCTTGATGGACTTTTCACTTAATGGAGTAATCGCATACCACGCAGCGGCATCATAGACATCAATAGGCATCTCTTTATTATTTAATAAAGTATCAACGAAGGTAGCCACCATAAAGTAGTCCATACCACCATGACCTAATTCGATTTGTTCTTTGGTAATATCTCTCCAATATTTGGGTAAATATTGTTTTAAATTTTCTGCATTACCACCATGTTTTTGGATGGTTTCATAAGGATTCCAGGCCACTTCTTCACCGTCATCAAACAAAACCATATTGGCTTCTTGATTAGCGCATCCCTTCGTGCCCTTCACCTCTAATTGTCTGGAATAATATCCAGGTAATGTAGTATCTAAAGTTAAGGTAATAGTTTCACCATTTTCACAAGTAATAATTGTGGAAACGATATCTCCTTGATTGAATTTCACTCCATCAAGAGTTTTATCTTTGCATCTACCTTCTTTAATGTATTCTTCTAAACCTCTAGCCTTGCTAGCTACAGAGACAATAGAAACAAATCTATTCCCAGCATTGATATTAATGAGTTTCGCTAAAGGACCTAATTCATGTGTGGGATAGTTCTCACAATTCCTAGCGATATAGTTTCTTAAACGATAATGACGGATGATGTTTCCGGAACTAATCTCTTCTCTTAAATCATGGGAGTAAGCACCATGGAGATGGATGATTTCACCAAATTTATTCTGTTCCGCTAAATTGATGAGGAGAGTTTCGAATTTGTCATAACAACAATTCTCCATCATCATGATTGGAGTATTGGTCTTTTCATAAGCATTGACTAATCTCCAACAGTCCTTAACAGAATAGGCTCCACCCACTTCCATCGCTACTGGAATATGGTGTTCCATACACATAATGGCTTGATTGACATGTTCTTCCCAAGAAGAAGCAACATATATAGCGTCGATGTCTTTATCTAAAAGCATCTGATTATAATCAGAATATTTCCTTGGTTCATGATTTCTCTTTTCTAAAACGAATTTAGAAGCATTGTCAACACGGTCATCGTAAACATCGCATACCGCAATAACATCAACGTCAGGATGCGCCAAAAAAGTACGGAGCATTCCGCTTCCTCTTTGGCCTAATCCCACAAAACCAATTCTTAATTTTTTCATAATCTCAAAACCATTACTGATGATAATTTTAGCCAATTCAAATCATTAATAAAACTTACCAAATCCCTTTTAGAATCATTCTAAAACTTTTGTGATTGGGTTAGAAAAATACCCAAAGAAATTAATTCCACGAACAGAGATAGAATACCCACTACTGACGGGAACTGAGCTACCCATTGATGATAATGGGATGGTATAAGTTTGTTTCTCGTTTGCCCCAATCCAGAACAAAGAAGCCCACAAAACACGCTTAATTTCCGTGTTATTGTTATCTTTCACCACTATTTCATATCCTTCACATCCCCAATATTGGTCGATGTCTTTAAAGGATACTGAAGTTAGTTTGCCGTTGCTAATTGTTGTGGTTACTACACTATCATCACCAAAGGATAGTTGATCACCATTTCTATCACCACTCTTGTAAGTGAACTTTGTTAACTTGTTAGCTTTTGTTATTCCATATGGAACAGTCCAATTACCATGGCTATATGTTTCTCCAGTAGAAAGATCAATTCTATCCGCTATCATATTTAAACCGGTAAAGGACAACAACATACCATAGTTGGTCTCACCATGATGTTGTTTAGCTTGAGGATCGTATTCGTTATATTGTTTACGGGTAATATTCTCATAAATGAGAAAACCACCATTTTCATCGTAATCAATCTCAGAAACATATTTCCCGTATGTGTGCATTCCTATTTGTATAGAAGTATAATCGCGCTGCGAAATACTCCTCTCATGCAAGCTGGAGAAATGGGTATGTCCCGCTAGATGGACAACATTTGGATAATCTCTAAGCATATCTCTAAATGCATAATCCGCTGTTGAATCCATTCCATATAAAGAGGAACCATATGTCTGTCCTAAAGGATGATGAGTACAGAAGATGATTGATTTATCGTATCCACTATTAATGATATCATCAAATTTGTATTTGACTTTATCTATATCTCTTTGAGAGTATCCTCCAGCAGCAGCCATATAAACAGTGTCTCCGGCTTTGTTATATTGGGTATCAACACCTTGGATATAACTTCTATCCGCACTTGGAAAAGCGATAACACATTTCGCGCCATTAACGTCTCTTATAAAGACATTATCTTTGATAGTTTCTCCCCATTTATCAGCGAATTCTTTAAAGTGTCCAAATTCACGATCATAAACAGTCTCTTCGTGAGCACAGGCTGCACTTGGATAGAATTCATGGTTTCCCATATTAAAGATTAGTTCAGGTAATCCATCTGCCTTTGGAGTTTTATATACTTCAGTTAAAACTGAATCTAAAGCATTATATTCCGCTACCCTACCGAGATTGACGGTGTCACCATCAAAAATAATGGCGTCAACTTCGTTATTTAAAGCGTAGTTCAAAGTGTTTTTTAGATGATTCTTTGTTTTTAAATCATCGGGAGAGATATGAACATCTGAAACCACCAATACTTTAGTTCTAACAGCCTCAGGTTCTAATGGATTAGGATTATCTTTAAAAAAAGCGGTATATGTCGCTGTCTTTGCAGCATTAAAAGTATAAGGATTATCTGTTATTTTGGTTTTGTTAACTGACCAGTAATCAAATAGTTTGTCATCGGGAATAGTTGCGGTAATGGTAACCTCTTCACCAATATCATAGGTGCCACTACCAGTGCCATTAACGACAGTGATAACCGCAGCTGTCTCTTTGTTTGTATTACAAGAAGACATGGAAAAAGGAGTTATAAGGAGTAAGAAGGAAACAAAACTAATAACTCTATTCTTCATAATTATTTATGTAAATCAAAGGATTGTTCTAAGTCCTCAACAATTACTTTTACCATACCACCAGGTAAAGTCTTTTTCATATCTATTCCTATATAGGAAAAATCATCTTTTGTTAATTTAAAGTGGACAGTTTGCTTTTCCCCGATGTTGAGATGAATACGTTTGAAGGCTCTTAAGTTTTTAAGGTTTGGTGCGACCATCCAGTTAGAATCGCTATGAGTATAGACTAAGACTGATTCATCAGCGGAATATTTACCAGTGTTCTTGACATCGATAGAAACATCAAAACCATCATCCATTTTCTTCACGATGAGGTTTTCATATTTAAATGTGGTATATGATAAACCATCACCAAATTCAAATAATGGATCTTTTGAACTAAAGACATAATCTTGTCCAGGTTTGTTTTTATTTCCTGGTCGATCATATATTCCACGAAGTGGTTTGCGATTATAGAAAATAGGAATCTGCCCCACACTTCTAGGAATGGTAAAAGTCATCTTACCACTAGGTACAACATCACCCGCGATAATATCAGCGATGGCTCTATTGCCATCCATGCCAACACCAAAGCAATACATTAAAGCGGAGATATCATCCAACTCTTCAGTCACTGCGCATGGTTTTCCTTCATAGATGAGAAATACAATTGGTTTATTACATTTCTTCAATACATTGAAGACTGTTTTTTGTGACTCACAAAGGCAAATATCATCAGCGTCATATCCTTCATTAGAAGTACAGGCATCAGGAAGGTCTATAGGATTATCCATTCCACCGTTTTGACCACCGGAATATCCCATCGCATTATTGCCACCCGCAAAAATGATGACGTCAGCCCATTCTTTAGCTTGTTTGACCGCTTCTTTAACTTGCTTGTTATTTACATTCAAGAAGTTACAGCAAGGAATGACTTTGACATTATCTTTACCAAATTTATTGATAAAAGCTTCATGGGTTTTAATGGCCTTTGAAGCAGAACAAATATCTTTAAATTTTCCATCTTGAGAGAATGGATAATAGACTATTCCTCCCAGTTGAGCAATCATGGAATTAGGTCCCACTAAAAGAATTTTTTGTTTGTTTTTTAAAGGTAAAATTCCATTATTTTTGAGCAAAACTGTGCCTTTTGCAGCAATTTCATAAGTTAATTCCCTAGATTCTTTGGTTAATACTTCTTGTTCATATCTATATTCATCAACATAAGGATTATCAAATAAACCAAGCTTGAATTTATTGGTTAATATTCTTCTCACCGACCTATCAACAAGACTGATATCGACCTCACCTTTTTCCACCATTTCTTTCATCTCGGGACCATAGGCATAAAAACCACAGGCTTCGATATCGATATTAGCGTTAAGAAATGCTTTTCCGACATTATAAAGATTCTTTGATACCATGTTGTGATGGTCATAACAAATACCCGCGACACCATAATCGGTGATAACATCGCCTTCAAAGCCCAATTCTTCTCTTAAAACTTTAGTCATCCACAACGGATCAACGCCACTAGGGATACCATCAACTTCGTTATAAGAATTCATCACACCCATTGCCCCTGCTTCAATGCATTTAGCAAATGAGGGAAGGAAATATTCACGCATTTCTCTTTCGCCAATATGACCACTACCGAGGTTTAATCCACCTTCAGGCATTGAATATCCGATATAGTGTTTGATTGTGGCTTCAATACCTTGTTCTTGTAAAGCTTTAACTTTTTCAGCCCCAAATAAACCACAGAGAAGTGGGTCTTCACTATAATCTTCTCCACATCTACCCCATCTACCATCTCTTAATAAATCAACGTTAGGTGAGTAGACTCTATTAAAACCTAAAAGTTTTAATTCTTTGCCTTCCACTAAAGCGGTTCTTCTAGCTAAATCCAAATCAAATGTGGCGGCTAAACAACCATTTGTAGGGAAGATTGTCGCTTGAGGAACAGGAGCGCCATGAACGCATTCTGTAGAAATAAAAGCAGGTATTCCGAGTCTGGTTGTTTCAATGCAGCCTCTTTGTATCTCATTTAAAATTGCAGGTGTCGAATATTTAAAGGTATAGAATTCAGTATCAACACCATTTTTTCCATCTTTAAACATGGAGATGACTTCTTCAGCGCTATAAACACAACCAAAGCAATGCATCTGCTGCAATTTCTCATCTAGAGTCATTTGGGAAATGAGGTCTTCCACTCTTTTTTCAATGGGCCAATCTTTGTTTTTATATGACATTATCTTTTCATAGAGTTTGTAAACGAACTCTTTATTTAGATTGTATTCTATATTTCTCGAAAGATATATTTGTTTTTTAAACCCGTTTTAAAAATGTTTTATTCTTTTCCATTTTGCTATAATGAAATAAGGAAAAATATGAAGTCAATTGTCAGCATGGAATTCACTTTGATAATTAAACCACATCACCTATTGGATTACCTTTATGATTTAGCAGTAAATAACCGTCACGATGAACCAAATCCTTTGGGCAATAAAAACGGCGAACTCTGTCGTGATTTTATGGATGGAAAGGTGAGCAAGATCATCTTCACTCCAGGTGTGGATGATATCTGTAAACCCTGCAAAAAACTGGAAAATGGTAGAAAATGCACGGATATTTTCGATGATGAAACCACAAAAAACTATGGTTATAGATTCAAACAAGATTTTAATTATCAGCTAGATATTAAGCTTAATGCAGCCTTACCAGACGTTTTTGTGTTTGAAAAAGAGCAAGATATTTTAACCGTTTTAGAAAATTTAAAACTTTACCTTACAAATGATATCATTAATCTCTATCTCTGGAAGCGTCCAGACAGAGAAAAAAATACTTTCTCAGGAATCGAGAAAGCATTGATTATTTATCGTAACAATAGCTGACCGGCAGTCAGTCCTAATAATAGTTCCGACTGAGAATCATAATGGGCGAGGTCCACTTCTCCGTCCATGTTTTCATCTGTCTCACATTTTAGGTATAACTTGATTGCAGTCTCATCTTCACCATTGGTTTTGATGCAGTAGCAGTGTTCGTTCTCATCGCAGAATCTCTGCTTGCAATCATTGATGATTTCGGGATCTACCCAACAGATACCTCTAGTGAATATATAAGCATCAACAAAGTTGAAATGATCATATATCCATTTATTCAAATCGTGTCTAAGATATTCAAAGAAATATTGCTCTGCTTCTCGATATTTATAAGATTCTTGTAAGAAAGAATCAGACTCCCCTTGCATCCAGAATACTCCTCTGACACGAGGTTTCTTTCCTTTCTCTTCGAGTTTCTTTAACTGCTGTTTAATAAATTTAATAAAGCGAGGATAGAATTCAATCTTTTTACCCTCTGCGGAGACGTATTGGGTTTGTAAACAGGTCCCACTATAAGTGGCTTTGATGATATAAGATGTTTCTTCCTGCTCGCTTAATGCTTCAGCGATGCCAATTTCTGGTCCAAAGAATTGCACGTTATTACCAAATCCAAATCTCACGTTAACATAGTTAGTTTGAATCCTATCATCGGTGTTATAACACATGAATACTTTTTCGTTACCATTACCAACATATTTGTTATAGATTTCTGGCTGAGTATTTTCTAAATAGGAATAATAAGATATTCCACTGGCGTTGCTCTGACCCATAATCAAATAGACATTATCGTATTGGGTATTTGGATCTAACGATTTGGGTTTGTAGCTTCTACTATTAGAAGAACAAGAAACCTGGAATGCGAGAGGAATTAAAAGAGCTAATCGACGAATCTTCATGGGATTATTGTAAAGCAAATCTTACGAAAGAAAAATATCCTCACCACTATTTCTAGGGCGAGGATATCTTTTTTAGATTATTATCTAAGTTTTTTGTTATCTTACCGCTCATTGGTACCGGTAAGTATCTCAAGTACTATTTCTCATCCTTACTGATACATTTCAGGATTGAGGTATGTTTCTGTTTTTCTCTTCCACATACGAGTTTTGAGAAGTAATACCTGATATCCCTTTTGTTTTGGTACAGGTATTTATCTGTATCTCCACAGCTTTCGAAGTTTTCTTTTCCGCTTACGCTTTTTTCTTACGCTAAGATGGCCCTAACTTCAACTATTTTGAATCTTCCGGGTGGCTGGATCTTTTTCCATCTTCTCACGGCATCTATTTTCAATCCCTTTTTACCTTTACGGTTTTTTGGAAGTCGAAGTGAGCTTTTGTTCATCCTCTCCTTCTGCTGTGTCCGGACAACTCTGGGACTTTCATTGTCCTTCTTTTCACCTTTCGTTTTTTCTTAGGTGTTCCTGAACTAACGGATCTTTTTGATTAGTTCATTCTTTCTTTCGCTTTTTGCGATATCATCATTCGCCTTCCTTTTCGTTTTCGTTTCCTCTAACTACTTTCTCCAGGCGTTTTCCTCTTTTAGCTTCCTTCACTACTATCTATTTCTCTTATCTTTTCTTCTTCTTTAATCTTCCTACATCTTGGGGCTTTGTCTTACGTTAACCATTTCTACCATTTCTTTTCTTTCGCCCCTTCTCTTTTGGAAGCTATCTTCTTTAATCCTTTTTTAATCTTTTTTTACTTTATTTTCCTCGACTTTCGGTCTTTTTCTTTTGTGTGGTTAACTATCTAACTACTTAACTATCACACCATTATTATTCAACATGTCAAAATTAAATGCAACAAAAATTGCAAAAAATTTTTAAAAAAGTGTATAAAAAGAAAAAACCACCATAGGTGGTAATTTCATAAAAATTTTTAATTATTTTGTTTCCTCAAAGGCTTCTTTAACAATTTCTTGGAGTTCTTCAACACCAATATCTAATCTTTTTGCTTCAATTAGTGTGGCCTTAACATAACGATCTTTGAATGTTTTACGACGTTCATCCACTAATAATTGACGGGAACCTTCTTTTACAAACATACCGATACCGCGCTTCTTATAAGCAATGCCTTCATCCACTAAGATGTTGATAGCTTTATTCACGGTCGCGATATTAATCTTATATTCTTTAGATAAATAGGTTGTGGATGGAAGTTGCTGTTCTTCTTTGAGATCACCATTGAGAATCGCATCTTTGACACCTTCCACTATTCTAATATATATAGGTAAGCTTTCTTGTAAGTCTGACATATTACACTACCTCCGTTAACTACTTTATTATTTAACTAATTATGAGGAAAAGTCAATCTTGTTGCATTTTTTTATTTCGATAAAATCTATGCAAAACAAAGACAAAAGACAACTTTTGTCATTACCTTATTTTTTTGTCGTTGCCTTTTTCAAATTAATTAAATAATATTTAATCAATCGCGTAACATTGTTATGTCTAAAATAGCTAGCATCAATTATAGAAAAATTATCAGCATCTCCGCTAAAGTGATAGCTGTTATCTTGGGTGTTGTGTTTTTTTGGGGAGCATTATGCACTGACTTTTTTGGTCGTAACATTTATAACATGCAAGCCATTGCTCCCGATATTCCTTATCGTATTCTTTTAGGCATCACGAGAATTATCTTCTGTGGATCAGCGGGCTTAGCGATAGTCACTCCGTTCTTCCCTATGAAGTATCTCAAGAGAGCGGCTCGTTACTATCTCCCTATCGCTTTAGTAATTAATTTTGTATTCATATATGACACATTAACCGCCTATATGGGTGAGAACTTTGTCAATGATGCGAAATCATATTATCGTGTCACCCAATTTATTGTTCAAAATGCTTTAGTCTTTGTAATCGTTGCACTCACCTGGGCAGAAGCGATTATAAATAAAGAATATAAATATAAATTCGAGAAGAAAGCTTTCTTCTTAGATATTTTATATGTGGTCCTTATTGTTATGTTTGCCAATGTGATGTTTGCACCACACAATACATTACTCTGTTTCTTTGGTCCTTCCAAACAACAGCCTGTTGATTTCACCAGGATCCATAGATTATTTATCTATTCCTGTTTCTTGATTCCATTTATTGGAATGTTCTTATTTAGAAATAGATCACCAGAACTCCGCCACTACATCTGTTTATTTATCTCTATGGCGGTATTCTTTGGTTACTTCAATGAATATTCCTTTGGGACATATGAACACGCTATCGATTGTATCATTAAAGGTGTGAAGACTGATGACGTAAATAGTTTCCCCTTACATTTATGTAATACCGCAGTCATCATCATGTTTGCCGCGATGATATTCAAGAGCAAACCATTATTCTATTTTAATTATTTAATTAACATCTTAGGTGCTTTCTTCGCTGTCATCTTACCAGATACTTCTGGTGATGCCTTCTATAGCTGGACCATCCATTTCTGGGAAAACCACTTATGGGTTATCGCTCTACCATTCTTAGCTAGAGGCTTAGATTTATTCCCCAGACCTAAGGTCAAATATGTGTTATATGCCGTTGCGACATTCACTGGCTACTTCCTCTTAGTGGCCACTGTCGACTGCCTTATCGGTTATGACTCCACCACTGGACAAGGTGCTAACTACTTCTTCTTAAATACCGCTAAGTATTCTGATTTCTTAAAAGTTAATCAGGTGAGAGACTATCAGTGGAACTTCAATGGACATATCGTCTATTGGCTCTATTGGTTACTGACATACATTGTATATGTGGCCTTCGTCTTCGGAGTGTGGGGCCTCTTCTCATTAGGATTTGTCATCAGTGATACCCACTACGACATCATGGTGAGAAATAAAAAGAAGAAGCTAGAACAGAAGGCATTTGCCTTAAGAAAGAAAAATGGAATTACCTTTGAGGAGACAGATATGATTGAAATTAAGAATTTTACAAAGACATATGATAAAGACAAAGTTCCCGCTGTTAACGACGTTACTTTAACTGTTAACCCTGGTGATATCTTTGGTTTCCTCGGCCATAACGGTGCGGGTAAATCCACCCTTATCAAATGTTTAATTGGTGCCCAATCCATTACCAGCGGCACCATCGAAGTCTTTGGTCATAACATCACTACCGACCCATTAGAAACCAAAAAGTTAATCGGTTATGTTCCTGATAACCACGCCACATACGAAGGATTAACCGGTAGAGAATACATCAACTACATCGCAAACTTATATCTCGTTTCTACTGAAGAAAGAAAAGAGAGATTAATTAAATATGCTGATTTATTTAAAATCAGTGATGCTTTAGATAAACCAATCAAATCTTATTCTCATGGTATGAAGCAAAAGATCACTATCATCGCTTCCTTAATCCATGAACCCAAAGTGTGGATCTTAGATGAACCTTTAACCGGTTTAGATCCCACGAGTTGTTATCAAATTAAAGAATGTATGAGAGAACACGCTAAGAAGGGCAATATCGTCTTCTTCTCCAGCCATGTTATCGATGTCGTTGAAAACGTCTGTAACAGAATTGCAGTTATCTCTCATGGTGAGATTATCTTCGAGAGCTATCTAGATGAAATAGCGAAGACTGGTAAGTCACTTGAAGACATCTATCTCCAATATGTCACTAACGCAGAATCGAGGTAAAAATGAGAGGATTTTTTGACAAAATCGGTGCATTTTTCAAGTCTTTGACGAGATTTGTCTTTTTCCTTACTCCTAAAATGAGTGCGGCTTTTCATAAGCAATTAGCTAAACATCCCGCTGCTGAAAGAGTCTATAACTTAACCAGTTTACAGATCACTAACAGCAGGAGATACAAAGCCACAACCACTCTTTGGAAGAAGATTCTTTTGGTGTTGCTCCAACTCGCTTTAATTGTTGGCTTAGTGTTCTTATTTAAGTTCCTCATTCAAATATTCGAAGGCAGTGTTTTAATCACTAGAAGATTCGATCAACACTATCTCGCAACAGTGTTATCTGTCTACTGTATCTTCACCATTATTGAGATGTCAGCATCTCTTGTAAATACACTTTATAAGGCTAAAGATAATGCAATGTTATTTGTCTATCCTGTTAAACCAGAAGAGATATTTATCTCTAAGTTATTGGTGAAATACATTAGAGAGATTAAGAAAGCCATATTCTTTATCGTGCCATTCTTAATCGCCTTCTATCTCCAGGAAAAGACCTTAACTGATGGTGTTAATGCAATATTAAATATTGGCTTTATCTTTAAGATAATTCCGATATTCCTCTTCTTACCACCTATCTTAGTCTTACTCTCTGGTTTAATTTCCATCATCTTCTCTTTAGTGGATACCTTATTTAAGAAATATCCAGTGGCAAAGATTGTGACTTCTATTTTAGCCACTATCGCTGTCTTTGCATTGATTATTGTTTTAATTAATTTATTAAAAGCACAGATGTCTCAATCCTCAAGTCCTGATGCTTCCGAAAAAGCGAGCAATCTCGTCTATAACATGTGGTATTTCATCATCCAAGACATCTCTAACTTCTTTGCTTTTATCACTCCATATCTACCACTTGGATTCTCCATGACCAACTTCTTAATCAATCATGTCCTATGGAAATTCTTTGTCTACTTCTTTGCTTTTATCTTATTAATCGCACTACTTGTGCTGCTTAACGCTTTTGTCTCCTTGAAGTTCTTCTTCAAGCTTTCTTCAGGCGCAGCAGAAAGAGGCTCTTCTAAGAAGAGAGTGACTAAAGATAAACTCAATAAGAATGTATTTTTGACATTCTTCTTCAAAGAAGTGAAGACCTATCTAAGAAGTGACGATGGAGCTATCCTCACCTTTGTTTTAGCGATTGTCTTACCATTAACCACTTATTGTTTGAATAAGTTCTTCATGCTAATGAATATCTCTGACTATGGAACGATGATCATCGTCTGTGTGAACTTGTTGTTATCACTCACTATCATCACTTCCACGAATGTCTCTAGTGCTAATGCACTATCAAGAGAGGGTTCAGAATTCTATCTCTTAAAAGTTTCACCACTGAATACATCAAAGATTTGCTATGCAAAGATTCTCTTAAATGCCATCCTCTGTATCATTTCCATTACTGGTATGGCTATCGCCTTAAAGATTGTTAATATGAACACTAGTTCCGCTTATATACTAAGTGACATTGATATTTTATATATCTTCCTCATCACATTATTCGTCGGTGTGGGTCACTTGTTCTATTGTTTTGAAATTGATTTATCTAATCCAAAGATCAGACAATACGCAGTTGGTGATCAAGATACCTCTAATGTCACTAAAGCTTTAATCGTCGGCATCATCTTATCAGTTTTAACTGCAGTACTCGCCATTTTCTTCTTTAGAGTCGCATTATATGGACAAGGACAAAAAGATAGAATTTATCGTTGGCCTTCGTTGTTAATTATTGCCATAATATATCTAGGCACACGTATATGGCTATTTAACAAGAAGTTAAATGTCTATTTCGATGAATTGAGTTAGGAGTAATATGACTAGAAAAATTACTTTTATCATGATTATGCTCATCTCTATCGTCTCAATCGCCATTGTGACGTTCTTTGGCATGGAAGCCACAAAGAGGGTGAAAACCATTCCTGTGGAAGAAGTGATGTTCGTCAAAAATAAAGATGGCGGAGAAGAAGATAGAGTGAAGAGAAATACGACAAATAACAAAGTGCAAGAAGAGACTTTAGAGGTCTATTATTTCATCAAACCCGCCAACGCTACTAATAAAGAAATTAGTATTGTCTTTGACGGAAATGAAAATTGCGATAAAATATCGTTTAATTCGGATGAGGAAGGAGTTATTATTATCGATTTCCTCGGTGTGGATTTTACTGATTCCTCATTCCGTGTTAATATAGCGAGTGTAGATGGGAACAAAACCGCTTCCCATACATTCTCTTTCTATTCTTATTAGAAACCAATTAAGGAGGTTACAAAATGAATAAGAAAATTATTCTCGCTTGTTTCCTCGCTTGTTCCGCGTTAGCTCTTACACAATGTAAGCATGGCGGAAATAATAGCGAGAGCAAAAGCGACAGTCAAAGTCAAGGCGGCGACACAGAACTCAAACTTGAGTTAGAAACAGGTAAAACTGCTGCAGCAGAAGGCCAATTAAGATTCGCTGGTGATTCTGAAAGTGCTGAAGGTGAAGTTGTTCACATTCAATACGACGAAGAAGAAGAAAAGACAGTCATCTTTGGTTTAGATGCTGGTACCGCGAAATTAACCGATGGCGAAGTCGACTATTTAGTCTGTGTTAATTATGGTATTTACAAAGGCCAAGGCGAAGTTTCCGTGGCTTTAGGTAAAGACTATATGAACTTAGCGACATTAGCCGCTCCATTCCGTGGCGCAAAAGATGATGCTTATGTTGCCGGGACTAAAAACCCCTTCAAAGTCGATGCAGGTCTTAGATATAAGACATTCACCGAAGTTGATGATGAATGGGACATCGATGAAAAAGTTCTTCCATTCGATGAATTAGAAGCTGCCCATTTATACGATACCGATAACGTTCACATCGAAGTTACCGGTCCTAATGGTGCCACCAAATACGCCACCATTGATGAAGATGAATTAACCGTTTCATTTGAAGAAGCTGCTGTTGGTCAAACAGTTACCGTCAAAGCTTATGCTAACGGCCAAAAAGTCGAACAAACAGTCAAAGTTAACGAAGGTTACAACATCTATAATTCCGATGATTTCAGAAAATATTTTGAAGACATCAGCATTAGAGGTGAATTAAACATCTTAAGATCCTTCGAAGCCGAAGTTGAAGATTATCAACTTTATGAATCAAAAGGAAAAACCTATTTATACAACACAACCAGTGATGATTGTGCGGAAAAATACCAAGGTTCTGTCTACATTCGTAGAGACTTATCCGCTAATAACGAACCATTAATCGTCAATGGTAACTATATGATTCTCGATGCTTCCGAAGTTCCTCAACACTTCGATGGCGATGCCGCTACATTAGAAGAAGCCACACCAGTCGCATGGAGAGGACAAGAACCATTTGATTTCAATGATATGAAAGGCACTCAAGCCGGTTTAATCAATGATTTGGTCTGTAATCCACAAGAAGCTATCTTCAGAATCTGTGGTGAAAAATATGGTGATGAAAATAAACAAGTCACCTTCAATAACTGGAATATCCGTGGTAACTCCAACACCGGTAGTGAAGAAGATCCAGATTTCGAATCCACTGGTTTAATCGATGTTATCGCTAACTCCCACAAATTTACAGTTAATAACTGTATCTTAGATTTCGGTGTCTATGGTATCGCTGGTTATAACAGCAGATCCGTCCTCGAACTCAATGATTCTATCATTCAAAATACATGGGGTAGTTCCGTTACCACATGGAAATGTCAAGATATCAAAGGTTACAACACTTTATTCACCAATGCAGGTAGTGCTGCCTTCTGGTTAATCAACGATGAAAAAGTCGGTGAACAAGGAAACCTCGTCCTCGATGCAGAATGTGTCATTGACAACTATTTAACCCCAACATCCGCTTGGTTTACTGCTTATGGTTTAAGATCTTTAGGTCAATTTACTGATTTAATCAATAGCACAGTTGGTAATTTCAACCACACCATCTATGCTGATGCTTCTCAAAAGAACTTCAACTTCGAAGTCTTAGTCCAAGAACCAAATGAAGAAAACAGAAACAATGTTCCATACGCTACAGTTTCTCTCAATGGTTTGCAATCCATTATTGATCCAACATCTTATGGTCGTAGCGATTATGCTTCCACAAATCCATTAAAAGCTTATGTTGCTAGCGTTTATGCCGCTAATAATTCCATCATCAAAGCATTAGGCCAAACCGATGATGAATTAGCCACGGCTATCGCCACAAAAGCCCAAGGAAGTCAAGACCCTGCCGTGGTTCAACCAGCTTATATTGCTTCCATTGCTGAATTCATCATGGGTCAAGAACAAGCAGGCAAAACTGCTCACATCCAAGTTGATGCCACCATGCCAACCGGTACACCTGGTGTTTACATGAACGTCGGTGCTGTTATTACTATTAGACCAACTAACGCCTAATAATAATCAAACAAACAAAAAATCCCGTTTCGTAAGAAGCGGGACTTTTTTTATCTTTAGATAAGATTAAGCTTTGAATAAACTATGGAGATTGCAATAGGCATAAGCCGCAATGACTTTTTCGCCTTCTAACAAAGCGAATTCAGCGCGTGGAGCATCGCCTGGTTTTAGTTTCTTTCTTTGGTTACCTTTATCGGTTTCTAGGGCAATCCATTCAATGTAATGAACATCCACCATTGGGTGAGCGACACTACCGACTTCCACTACTACGTGTCTACCATCAACTTTAATTACTGGAACATGTTTTTCCGCTGACGCATCAGTGGTATTGGGAATAATTTCTTTCATTGGTTCACCACAGCATTTTGTGGGACAACTGGAGCAATCATTAACCATGGCAACAATCTTGCCACAGACTTCACATCTTAAAAATTTCATATCAATATACTCTCCTTCTTACTATTGTATTATGGATATTATTTTTTACAACAAGTTAATCTCTGGTATAAATGTCACGTGTATAGACTTTATCCTTAACACCCTTTAAGACATCACTATATCTATTGGTGATAATTAAATCGCTATTTTGCTTAAAATATTCAAGATTTGCCACACTTTTTGGGTAATTTCTATCAAAAACGATGACTTTTACACCTTTTTCAATTAAGAGGTTCATGATATCCACACTCGCGGAAGAACGATAATTGTCAGACCCTGATTTCATCGCTAACGAATAGATACCAATAACGATTTCTTCTTTAGGTTTATGACTTATAGACATCGCCTCACTGATGATGTCATCAGCGATATATTCTTTTCTACTTTGATTGCTATCCACGATGGCTTTAATAAGATTGTTGTTCGGGATATCCACAAAACTATTTTGGAGTTGCTCACTATCTTTGGGTAGACAATAACCACCATAACCAAAAGATGGATTATTGTAGTAATCACCGATACGAGAATCTCTGCTCATACCTTTAATGATATTCGCGGTGTCTAAACCTTTCTT
The DNA here is from genome assembly GCA_045130875.1 of Bacilli bacterium. Classification (GTDB taxonomy): domain Bacteria; phylum Bacillota_I; class Bacilli_A; order RFN20; family CAG-826; genus RUG13091. Next base: position 174,910 of record JBGUQI010000022.1, read on the forward strand.
TTTCGCATAACTATCTAATTCATTAAAATAGGCTACACGCATAGCAAGGTAAGCATTAGAGAACAGTTTCACTGCTTCCGCTTCACTACTACTCATATAAATGGTTTTATTTAAATTCTTCGCATGTCTCTCTAAAAGAGTGCCGAATCTTTTGACCTTATTAGTGACATGATCGCTTCCTACGATAATGCGGCTGGGATAGAGATTATCAAAGAGAGCTTTTCCTTCTCTTAAGAACTCAGGAGAGAAGATGATATTTAACTTTGGATGCTTCTCTCTCATCTCTTTAGTAAAGCCAATTGGTATTGTAGATTTTATGACCACTAAAGCGGATTTATTAATTTTATTAACCATCTCGATAACACTCGTTACCGCATTAGTGTTAAAACTATTAGTTAAAGGGTTGAAATCCGTCGGTGTAGCGATGATGATGATATCTTTATCCTGATAAGCTTTTTCATCGCTGTACGTGGCTAAAAGATGAAGTTTCTTATTCTTTAAATAGTGTTCGATATCACTATCACTGAATGGTGATTTCTTTTTATTAACTAAATCAATCTTATCTTTGATAATGTCGGTGATTGTCACCTCATTATCTTGAGAGAAAAGTACCGCGAGAGAAAGGCCGACATAACCGATTCCGGCGATTGCAATCTTTAATGGTTTGTTATTATTTCTTTCTTCATCGATAAAGGAACAATTATTAATCAACTCAAACATCTGATTATATTTAAAAGATCCTTCATAAGAAGCATCATTCTCATATCTTTTATATGTTCTTAAAGGAACATGACAAATCTTAGAAGCCGTTTCTTGCTTGATACCCTTAGATATTCTTAATTCTTTTAAAGTCATATCTATATTATAAATATTAATATATAAAATAAAAAGTGCCATTTTGACACTTTATTTTTTGAGGATTATTTTATAATGTTTTTCCAGCTCTTCTTGTCTCATCGTCGCATTCGCTCCACTGGAGGAGGGAAGAGGTATAGCTTCTATTCCTACTTGAGATAAGAGGTACTTGTCATAATAATCTTTTGCCTTCTTTCCTGTGGTATAGATTCTTTTGATATTCGGATATTCATTAAGAATCTTAGATAAATCAATTGGAACAACATTTTTAATAGAAGAATCACTACTACCGACGATATCGCATTCATATATCACATCATATAAAGCGATTTTGTTTCTTTTGAGAAATGCTTTTCTGTCTTCAATAGTCTTTGGTTCTTCTTCATTAAAGACATGAGCGATAGTTTTAAAGAATCTATTCTGCGGATGCGCATAGAAAAATCCAAATTCTCGAGATTTGATGCTCGGGAGAGAACCGAGAATTAAAATATTAGAATCCTTATTTATATAAGGAGATATAGATTCGTGAGTAACGTGTTGATATTCCATTAATCCGCTAATGAGCCCATTGGATCCCAAGGTTTGAGTTCAATAGGTTTACTGTTATAGGCTTTGAGTTCTTCTTCACTCAAATATTTCTTATCGACAACGGCCTGATAGACGAATTGATCAAACCAAGAAGCGGACATTAAATAATAACCAGCTTCACCACTAGTGGTGCCCCAGGAGTTTTCAATCTTCCATTTAATTGGACGGCCATTCTTTAAAGCGACACCAGTAATGCACATCGCATGGTTCATTGCGCTAGCGCGATAATCTAAAGATTCACCTTTATCCATTTTATAATCTAAATCCACTGCGGATTTGTAATCGAATAAGCGGTCATCCCAGATACCGGTATCACGTTCACCATAGAAACCGACATCACTACCAAACCAGACGATTTGTCCATCTTTAAGTTGTTTGAGAATGAGTTCTTTGATGCGCTTCATATCGAGGTTTAAATGGGTAACTGGTTTACCACCCACAACATTACCTAAGTATTTAACAGTATAGGACTTATTAAAGGCTTTTTCTTTTGTAGGAGCATTGATGATAGAAACAAAGTTATCAAGGAAATTACCAACGTATTTTTCCTTAAAGGAAAGAGGAGTTAAATCACTAACTTTATGATATTTATCATCCTTATCAGTATATTCGAAATTGAATTTCTCTGGTGGTAAGCCATAAGCACTGACTAATAAGAAATAGATTTTCTTCATCAAGCCTTTCTTTAATTTCTTTACTGCTTCAATGCCTTTGCTTTCATATAAAGCTTTGGCATCACTAGCGAATTTCCTAATATTGAAATTGATAAGACTATTAGTGTCTCTAGTTCTGCTACTAGTCATAGTTTCTGGATAGACATGCTTGGGACATAAACCATATTTATTTACGACATTAACAAACATATCCCATTGTCCACCATCACCGATACCATTTTGCACAATAAAGGTTAAAGTTCTATCATCGTGATCTTTGTTAATTAACTCGATAATAACTTCTAATGTATAGTTTGCTTTTTCTAACAAATCATAGAAGGCAATATAACTTTGAGAGAGTTCAAAACTACCGATTTTTAAGTCCTTAGCAATCTTTTCTCTGATGACGTTTGTGGCTGCAAAAATCCAGCATCTTCCAGAAGCTTTTTGATTAGCAGCGGATAAAGTCTTGATATTAATGTCTAAGTTGAAATTGACATCTTCAATCTCATCTTGAGTTCTAACCACAGAGCTCAAAGGATTTTGACTCATCGCATGTCTAACAACTGTGTTTTTTGCTTCTTTGCGATATTCTTCTAAATCTTTAGAAAGAACGCTTAATTTAATTTCTTCCATAATCATATCCCCTATCTTTTCTTTTTCTTTCTTATTAATAAGAATGCTACACCACAGATTACCACGACTGAACCGGAAACCAAAATGATGAGCATTGTATAATTTTCTTTAAATTGCATAAAACCAAATCTCATTTGATTAGCACTTGGTCGAGAGATAAAGTTGCCATAATTATATTTACGCGCAATCAAATCATATCTTGCCATTGCTCTTTCAATGAGGGTTCCACTCATATCAGCGTTAGCGCTCAAAAGAATGTTCTTCTCAACCTCATTCAAACTGCTATAAACGTTAGAAAGATCGTTCCATGAACAACCACTAGCGAATGTTGGAGGAGTTGCTCCCACACCATCGCAAGTAATCTTATTAATGATTTGATATGATAAGAATTCTGCGGTTTTTTCTAGATGAATTGGATAAGCGGCATTACTAGCAGTATAAGCACCTATTGTAGTATAATCATCAGTGCTCCTTGCTCCTATATAATAATTAGTTCCGCCAACCTCTGAATAAATTGTGTCTTTTTGGGAATCGTACAACCAAGCAACACTTGGTGTCGATGTTGTGACAGCATAATTACGATAGGAACCGTTTTGAGTAATAGTAATATATGTTTTGGTACTGCCATTCATGTAGTACATATATTGTCCACCATTACCGGATTCAAAATAGACATATGCACCATCACTATATGTAGTGGTACTTGCTCCGTAATAATTCTTTACTACATAACCCATACCATAATTTCTAGTGCTATTTTTCTCGTGATACATCTTATAAGAGATGCCATTAATTGGTGATCCATCATTTGGAGCCACATATGGAGTAACTGTCACATTGACTGTCGCTTTAACATTACTATCCATAGATGATGTTGCAGTAATGGTTGTAGAACCAACACCGACAGCAGTAATAACACCATTGCTGTTAACGGAAGCAATATTGCTATTAGCACTACTCCATTCCACTGCTCTAGATGCATTAGAAGGATTGACACTACTAACAACCACACTAATTGTGGCCCCTTGTTCTAATGAAATATTGGATTCACTTAAAGTGATTGATGTTGGTGCTGGAGCATCATGATAAGCATTGATGATATCAGTGGATGGAGAGGCACTTCCAGTAGGATTACTATAAGTAACACCTGCTTCTGGAGTTCCCCAGATATAATCTGCCCATTCTGGGAAATCAATGAATGGGTTTCTATTGTTTGTATAATTTTTATAAAGAAGATTATTACGATGGATTTCATATTGATCCACAGGATCGTTCTTATGCCATTCTAATAAGTCATGTAATACACCAAGACTATATGCCTCATCCGCAGTTGAATTTCCAGTTTTATAGTATGGATCATCGTCTAAAGTAAGATTTGGATTATCTTGATCAATATTATTGTCATTGCCTGCGATATTATTATATCTAGCAGCCATATAGAATATGGCTCTAGCAATATCACCCTTATCACTATCTTGTGGTTCAAAAACAGTACCACGACCGATTGTGGCAGATGTACCTAAAAGGTTACCGGAGGTGTAATAAAGCTCGCTCCCACAATCAGTGGTAACGGCACCAACATAGCCGTAACAATAATTAGAGTGCACCTCATTTACATAACCATTTCCGGCAATCAAGTGCATAGGATCACCTCTTGCACCACCATGACCACTACTATTAAATCCTAGTGATTTTGGCCATACATGTTCGCGGTTAATACCCCAACCAGATTGGCTGTGAGCACCCCAGGCTCTCGCTTCATTGTTAACATCTCTATTTATATACAATGAATGAAGATAAGGATTGTTTTTACTATCGGAGTTGGTTCCATATTGATAGTTGGTGATTTTATTTGTGGAAGAATTATAGCTTCCATATTGAGTAGTTGAGGCAGGAGATTTGGCCCAATCACGATCGGTTATTTCATATAATTGCCAAATGATATTTCCATAATTAACATCATAGGAATAATACTTTTGACCATTAGATAAAACGTTCTTTAAATTCTTTAAAAGGTTTTGTCCCTTTCTTTCGTTAGCGGACAAATTATTCAAAGAAGAATAATAACTTCTAATTTCAGAAGTGGAAGAATCATTTAAATCAATTGTGGTCGGAAGTGTAGAAATATAATCATAGGCTTTTGCTTCTTGGAAATTTTGATTTCTTAACAAAAGTGCACCACCCGATAGCACTAATGCGGATAATGAGACGGGAATTATAATACGACTCTTTTTCATATAATCTCCTTTCATTTAAACAAAAAAGGCGCAAAACACGCCCCTTTCGTTTTATTCTGGTTTTTCTTCAGGTTTTTCCTGAGTTTCTTCTTGAACCTCTTCAGCGGGTTCTTCTTTTGGTTCTTCAACCTTCTCTTCTTCTTGAGGAGCAGGTTCTTCTTTCACGGGTTCAACTTCCGCATCGACAACTTCTTGTTGTTCTTCAGCTTCAAGTTTTTCTTCTTCCGCTTCTAATTGGGCAAGACGTTGAGCACGTCTGACATTCTTTTCATAATCTCTATCAACTTTAGAGGAGAAGAGTAATAAGATAACAACTGCCGCGACGGAAGCGATAGCGAGAATAATTAAGCCCCAACCTAAGAAATCTAGTTTAAAGGTTTTAGCGAAATCTTCATTCACTTTTACAAAGCCTTCAGATTCAGAGGAGATAGGAAGATTTTGAGCAACAATACCGAAGACGATATATGTTAAGCCCCAAAGTCCCACAAGACCACAGAGAACATACCAAATGATCTCAAATGGATGTAAGGGAAGTTTTTTGTTTTGACGTTTTTTACTTGGATCTTTAATTTTTGCCATACTTGATACTCCTATGAAGCTTATGCTTCTTGTGATTCATTTTCTTTATTCTTTGCAATCTCAACCATCTGTTTGAATAAGCCTTCGTAGCATTCTTTCCACATTGGTTCGATAGCGGCGACTTTATCGTTTAAACGATGGTTGATATCGTTAAAGATTTCTTGGAATGATTTGTTATCTCTTCTATCTCTACGACCTTCGGTCATTTCGATAACTTTGTTGACATCATCTAATAAATCTAAGGTGTCATTATCTGTGCAATGCGCATGGGCTCTTGAGAATCTTAATAAAGAAGCCATTTTGCTAATTTCATTTTGCACGATGAAGTTAGATTGTGGAGTGGGTTGTCCTTTGCTTTCACCCATCACTTTTTGGAATTCTCCAAAGCTCTTTTCAAAGTCTCTCATGATGAGCATAGCGATGACTAATCTTGTCATTCTTTCATCTAAGGTGATTAACTTAACCATTTCTGGTTCAGTTTCATTTTTGCTTCTCGCAAAGTTGAGATAACCATAAACGATGTCTCTCACGGATTCTTGTAAACCGACGACTTGATCAAAGATTTTGATGTGTTGGGTGTGATCCACTCTTAATTTGCCATCTTCTGTAACCTTTAAGATGAGGCTATCATCGCCATAAACATCATTGAGGAATTCGTTGATTTTTTCTTTAATTTTGTCACCTTGTTCTTTGTTGTTTTCAAAGAAGTTACCTAATGCAGAACCGTGTTCGATGCCCTTGGTAAGAACGCCTTTTCTTTGTTCATATAATTGAACAGAGTGTTCTCTTTCGATGGCGTATTCCATTGTGTCTCTTAAGTTTAAGAGATAATGGTAGATATTGAAGATGTATTGATTTGTGTTATTTAACATGACTATTTTTCTCCTTTCAATACAAGCTTGTCTAATTTATAGACACGTGTGATAGTTTCTTTGGCGTATTTCTTCACACTTGGATAGGCATGCGCCATACAGTAACTATGTTCGTAGAATTTTTGGAACATCGTAATGTCATTTCCACTATCACCGACAACATAGACATCGTCTTTGTTGATATTTAATCTTCGGCAGTATTCTTCTAAGCCTTCACCTTTACTACATCCTTTTGGAGTGAGTTCATTGACGATGAGGCTCCAGGAAGATTCAATCTCCGGATAGTTCTCTCTTAAGGCTTTATTGATTTCCTTACTGAGAACTCCTTTCTTCTTTCCAAAACCGAAGAAAGTCATAACTTTATAAACTTTACCACTTTCTAATTCTTTTAGAAAGAGTTCGTTGCTCTGCTCTTTAGGCTCACGATATTTGAATTGGAACCAATACCATAATTGATAGAAGAGTTTGAAGAAGAATCCCACTCTCTTCGGATTATAGATGACACAGGGGTGTCCCTCAGATGTTAGGAGGACTCCACGAGGTTCATATTTCTCATCAATCTTCCAGAAGATATCACTCAGTTCTTTATTGTTCATCGGTGTGTCTTTGATGACTTCACCATCATGAATCATAAGAGCGGTGCTACAAGGTAAGAGGTCAAATGGTCTTTGAACTTCCTTTTGTAGCTTACTGATAAATTCCGTACTACGAGAAGAAATAAAGACTACCCTATTTCCAGAATCGATCCATCTCCTCAAGAACTTTACATTTTTCTTAGGAATGCATCTTGTCATCCTACGAGGGTAGAATAATGTTCCATCTAAATCACAGGCAAGGATTTTACACATACACGTGTATTATACACACTTACGGGTGTAAAGCAAAAGAAAAAGCGAACTCATAAGAGTCCGCTCATACTTTTGAAGTAAGAATAATTATTTAATGGGGTTCTCCGCTTGGATGACACCATATCCACCATCTCTTCTATTATAGACGACGGAGATTCTATCATCTTCTTTATCAAGATAAAGGAAGAAATCATGACCTAAGGCTTGCATACGGGTGACGGCTTCTTCGATATCCATAGCTTGGAGATAATATGATTTAGCTCTAACAATAACTTCTTTTTCTTCTGGTTCTTTTTCAGATTCCACTTGTTCAAAATTAATGGATTCCGCAAGAGACATTTTGTTATTGCTGCGATCCATACGGGTCTTAATCTTTCTCATTTGACCTTCTAAGCGATCAACCGCAATATCAAGAGCAGCATATAAATCAGTATCACTGACTTCAGCACGAAGTGGCATTTGAGGTAAGAAGATTGTCACTTCAATTTTCTGTTCGAGCTCATGGGCGCTGCAGACCACGCGACATTCTACTTCATCATTGATGAGGAAGTATTTGTCCATCTTTTTGAGCTTCTTTTCGACGGCAGCCGAAATGCCATCGGTAATCTTAATGTTTTTTCCGATAATTTGGTACTTCATATGTTATCCTCCCTTCCCAAAAAACAGAGAGATCTCATCATCTTTATTATAAACCTTTTAGTGAAATATTCACTATGGTTATTAATACAATTTGTATAATAATTCTTTGATTTCTTGAACCTTATCTAATTTCTCCCATGGCAAATCTAAGTCAGGCCTACCTAAATGACCATAGTTAGAAAGTTCTTGATAGGAGAATGTTGGATGGGTCAAATTGAAGTTTTTGATAATCATTCCAGGTCTGCAATCAAATAACCTATAAATGATATCTAGAATAATCTCATCACTATACTTGGCAGTATGGTATGTTTTGACACCGATGGAGACTGGATCTGGGACACCGATTGCGTAGGCTAATTGGACCTGTAATCTATCCGCCACACCTGCGGCCACTAAATTCTTAGCGATATACCTCGCCATATAGGCTGCACTTCTATCAACTTTAGAGGGATCCTTACCTGAGAAAGCTCCTCCACCATGTTCAGCGGTACCACCATAAGTATCGACGATAATCTTTCTTCCGGTTAAGCCTGTATCCCCAGCGGGACCACCGATGACAAATCTACCAGTTGGATTGATTAAATACTTGAAATCTAAGTTAAAACCGAAAGATTTGACCACTTTTTGCATAATATTTTTGTGAATGTATTCTTTAAATTCATCTAAATCAACATCTTCATCATGTTGTACAGACATAAGAACTGTATCGATTCTAATCTGATTAGGATTGGTGTAATCAACAGTCACTTGGCTCTTCATATCAGGTCTTACACCTTTAAATAAGCCAGCTTTTCTTTGTGCGGTTGCTTCTCTTACTAATTTATGAGCAATTGATATCGCTAAAGGCATATATCCTTCGGTTTCTTTCGTCGCATATCCGAACATAATTCCCTGGTCACCAGCGCCTTGTTCTTCAGGAGATTTTTTATCGACACCTTGATTGATATCTGGGCTTTGTTCTTTAACCTTCACTTCAATCTTAACATCATGGTAATCTGTGCCTAATTCTGGTCTATCATATCCAATGTTTTTTAAGACATCTTTAACGATCTTTTCATAGTCTGGTTTGCACTTAGAAGTGATTTCTCCAGCGATGATAATTTCATTGTTCGTGGCAAAAACTTCACATGCGACATGTGATTTCTCATCCACTTTTAAACAAGCATCTAAAACTGCATCACTGATTTGGTCACAGACTTTATCTGGATGTCCTTCACTGACTGATTCACTGGTGAATAGAATCTTTCTTTTTTCCATACGATATACTCCTATAAAAAATGCCCTCCCATAATTATGGAAAGGCATATTATTTATTCCTTCACTCATCGTTCAAGGTTATGGGGCCTTGCTAGAGAAGAGCACTTACTCACTTCTGAGAGTTGCTACTGTGTTTTTTCATTCTCTGTTACACAGTTCTTGATAAGCATTAATATATTAAAGGTTTTTTAGTGAAAAATAAACATTAAAATGTTTTTTAGAGATTTTGTAATCCTCTAGCGAGTTGATCTGGGCAACTGGTCTCTCCAGTTCTACTGCCACGGCATTTAATTCCGGATAATCTTTTAATGACTTCTTCAGATTTCAAGCCTTCGATTAAACGGCAGATGCCTTGGAGATTTCCCATACATCCACCGATGACTTTCGCGGAAACAATTCTTCCATCATCATCGATGTCGAGAATCATCTCTCTAGAACAAACGTTTTGTGGTTTGATGGAAACGGTCTTCATTATTTAATTAACTTTCCGTAAACAGTTCCACCTGCACAAGCAGCATTGCTTTCATCGGTATCGATGTGCATTGCTAATGCGAAGTCATCTCTAACTCTAACCACGACATCACCAAAGGTGAGAGCTCTATCGGGTGTATGTAATTCCACACTCACAACATCACCATTCTTGACACCGAATTCTTCGGCATCAGCGGGAGTCATATGGACGTGTCTCTTAGCGACGATAACGCCTTCTGATAATTCGACTTCACCAGCAGGACCAACTAATTTACAAGCACCACTACCAGCGGTGTCACCACTTTCTCTAATAGGCGCGGCAATACCAATGCTTCTGGCATCAGTCGCGGATAATTCGACTTGGTTAGCTTTTCTTAATGGTCCTAAGATGGAAACGCCCTTTAAGACGCATTCGACTTTTTGACCAGTGGCTTTATCGGTTTTATAACCGACAACGTTCACTCTTTGTTTGCTGACGAATTGGCCAGGTTGGCTGAGCATACCTCTGACTTCGAGTTCTGCGCCAGAGCCAAATAAAGCTTCTAATGTTTCTTTGTTAACATGTACATGTCTTGCACTTGTTTCAACTAAAATTTCTCTCATGGTTTTACTTCCTTTATATGCGGAAATATTTTATCAAATCACGAGATAAATGTGTATAACAACGCATCATATATTTCTCCTAATTAAGCATTTTTTCAATTTTGTATTGAAATAAAACTATAATTTGTAAAAAATTATGGAGAGGAAAGAAAATGGAAGAATTAGAAGAAAGAGAAGTTAGAGAAGAGATTCTTGAAGCTATTAAGTCTAAAAACACTAGAAAGCTTAGAGAATTATTTGAAACTATTCCTACTATCGATATTGCCGAAGTGATGGATGATATCGATGAGGTCTCTCTTTTAATCTACCCATTTAGAGTTATCTCCAGTGAGTACACTGGTGAATTATTCGCTGAACTCTCTTCCGACCAGCAAGAAAAGATTATTAATGCTTTCTCCGATAAAGACTTAATTAAGTTACTAGAAGAAAGCTATACCGACGACGTTGTCGACGCCTTACAAGAATTACCCGCGAACGTAGTCTCCCGTGTTTTAAGAGTAGCTCCTTCTGACATCAGAAAAGACATCAACCAATTATTGAACTACGCAGAGAATACAGCTGGTAGCATCATGACCACTGAGTTCATTGAAATGAAGAACACCGTGGAAGTCAAAGAAGCCATCCAGCAAATTAGAGAAAAAGGTAAAGATGCGGAAACCGTCTACACCATCTTTGTGAGAGATGCAAAGAGAAACTTTGTCGGTACAGTGAGCTTAGATGATTTAATCTTTGCTAAAGATCATGAAACCTTAGAAGACATCATGGATAGAGACTTTGTCTCTTGTCACGTTAATGATGACCAAGAAGATGTCGCAAATAAATTTAAGAGATACGACTTAACCGCGATGGCGGTCTTAAATAAAGAAGACAAGATTGTCGGTATCATCACCATCGACGATATCGTTGATATTATCGTGGAAGAGGCCAACGAAGACGTTGCTGCTTTAAGCCACGTTGCTCCATTAGAAGATTCCTATTTGGATACTCCTTTTTGGAAAATGGCCATCAAGTGTGTTCCTTGGATTGTTATCTTAATCATCCTTGGTACATTCACCACAATGGCATTAGATAGAATTGAAAAAACCGCAATTTTCACTGCAATTCCAGTATTAATTTCCTTTATTCCCACATTAATGGATACAGGAGGTAATACAGGTGGTCAGACCATTGCGTTAATGATTAGAGGCCTTGGTACTAAAGAATTCGGCCCCAGAGATTTCTGGAAAATCCTTGGTAAAGAGGCTCTAACCGCCTTAATCGTTTCTGGTTGTATTGCGGTATTTGGTTTCATCTGGTTTACCGTTGAACAATACACCGGCATCGTTACCAATGAACAAGTCTTCGTTGATGGAGCAGCCGCTACCATTTGGAATGGTAAATGTTGGACTGCAGAATTTGCTCAGCACACATTAATCATCTCTGGTATTGTTTCCTTAACGTTATTTGTTGGATCATTCTTAGCCAAGAGTGTAGCGGTTATGTTGCCTTTAGGTGTCGCAGCATTAAAGAAAGACCCCGCGATTGTCGCTCAACCAATCTTAACCACTATCGTGGACGTTGTTAGTTTATTGGTTTATTTAGGAATTGCTCTAGGAGCAAGTAAAGCATTCGGATTATTCTAATATGACAGATAGAAAAACTAGTAGAGGATGGGAATTAATCAGGTTTTTATTATGCGGTGTGGCCGCTGCTTTAACTGATTATTTGTTCTGCCAATTAATGGTTCTTTTATTGCATAACCATCTAAGTGAAATATGGGTCACCATTATTTCCACCGCTGTTGGTTTTATCTTCGGTGTCATTGTTAATTATTTGATTTCTACATTCTGGGTTTACCAAAATGTCGATAAGAATGTAAAAACTAAATCCAAGTTATTTATCACTTTATTCATCCTCCTCTCTTTAGCGGCGATGCTTTTATCCATCGGAGCGATGTTACTATGTAACCTCATCGTGGTATCAGCTTGGGGAAACGAAAATAGCATTGTTAACTTATCAGTGATGGAACTCATCAAAGCCAATGGTATCAAGTTCTTAGGAACATTTATCTTCTGGGCTTATTTCATCTCATTCTGTATCAAGACCCTTGTGGGTTTGGTCTTTAATTATTTCACAAGAAAATATATTCTATATAAAGAGCCAAAGAACAAAGAAAATGTTCAGGAGGAAAATAAAGATGAAAGCAAATAAATTATTACTTGCCGTTTTAGCCGTTCCATTTATGATTGGTTGTACTAATCAAAACAACAAATCTAATCAAAACGTTGAATCTGAAAGCGGTGAAGAAGTCGATTTAGACACTCCACTATCAGGTTTTATTGGTAGAGATTATTTTTATTTCAATAACTACTTAGAAAGAACAGATATTACTTTTTGTTATGGTAGTTTTACAATCCTTAACGAAGGTTCTTATATGTTTGATAGAGACAATGCTGTTTTTGAAATTAAAAACATCGATCAAGTCGATTTCAATATGAATATTGTTATTGGTTGGGATCGTTTAGATAAAAATGGCGTGACAGATTATTGGGTCTATCAAGATGTTGCTCCTAGTGAATTACAAGCGAAAATCGATGAGATGAATGAAGTCCAAATCAAAAACGCCAAAAGAGCATATATCTCTGTCTCCTCTGGCGAAGTCTTATGGGATGAAACAAAATCCCGTGGATTAAACATGGGAATCACGAGAATTCTCGGACAATAAAAGGTGAGGCAACTCACTTTTTTTATAAATAAAATCTTGTTTTTTATTTCAATATCTCATATTATAAACAAGCACATAAAATGCGCGAGTGGCGGAATTGGTAGACGCGTACGTTTGAGGGGCGTATTGGTATTCCAGTGTGAGTTCGATTCTCATCCCGCGCACCAAAATTGCAATAATGCCCCCGTGGATCATGGGGGCTTTTATTTCAGTAAAATAAAGATGCTAAACATTTGTTTATTGAAATTAATATTCATGTGCGATTATTATAATAAAGATAAAAGAGAGGTCTTTTTATGAAAAAGTATTTAAAACTCATCGCCGCGATCTTAGCAGTTGTTGGTGTTGTCATGATGTTCTTACCACAAGTAACCATTGAATGGTTTGGTGGTTCAAAAGAAACATTCGCTATCCAAGCTTTAGTGGGCGGCACATATAAAGCCACTGGTGGAGAATTCAGTGGTGTCGCTATCGGTTTAGCGGGATACATCTTATTAGGCGCTGGCGCCTTAATCCTTCTCCTTGCCGCTTTAGTTCCTTACTTCAAAGAACACGACATCTTGTCCGCGGTTGTCACCGGTGCTGCTGTTATCTGCTTAATTATCGGTACAGTCTTTATCTTCTTAATTCGTAAAAACTTCGCTGATGGTAGCGTTTATAAAACAGTCTATGTCGGCTGGGCCGCAATGGTTGGCGGTGGCTGTGGCGCATTAGCTGCTGCTCTCGGTGCCTTAGGTCTCATCCTCGATTTAGCGGATAACGCCTAATCTTAATTAGAAAGAAAAAACATGTCGTTCAATGCGACATGTTTTCTTTTTGTTTTTCTTAGAACTTGCTGGTATCAAATTCCTTAAGGATCTTCTCTAATGGCTTGATGACTTTGGCCACATTACCATCTTCAAATGGGTTCCTTAAGTGGTTGTGTTCGAGCAAGGCCACGAATGGAGCTTGTCCACCGAATTTACATAATTTGATGTACTTTTTCCAGGTTTTTTCGTGATTCTTTCTCATTTCCACAAAGAATTGGAAGGCACACACTTGAGCGAGTGTGTAGTCAATATAATAGAATGGAACAGAGAAGATATGGGATTGTCTTAACCAATAGGCACCATGGGCGAATGTGGGTGTATCATCATATTTCTTATGAGGAGTATATTTCTCTTCTAATGATTTCCAGAAGGCACATCTTTCCGCATGTGTAGCATTTGGATGTTCATAGACCCAGTGTTGGAATTCATCAACGGTAATACCATATGGTAAGAATTCAATGGAATCAGATAAGTGCATAAATTTATATTTCGCGGCATCCTTACCGAAGAACTTATCCATATATGGCCAAGCGAAGAATTCCATACTCATAGAGTGAATTTCACAAGCTTCTAAGGTTGGACTTTGATATTCAGGAATCTTGATGGGGAAAGATAAGTATGCTTGTAAAGCATGTCCACCTTCATGGCATAAGACATTAACGTCACCAGAAGTGCCATTGAAGTTAGAGAAGATAAATGGGGCTTCATAAAGTGGGAAGCTGGTGCAGTATCCACCAGGAGCCTTGCCGCTTCTAGCTTCTAAATCCATGAGATCATGTTCCATCATGAATTCAAAGAATTCTTTACTCTCTGGACCTAAATCGCTATACATTTCATGAGCGACATTAACTAAATATTTAGCATCGCCTGCAGGCATTGGATTACCAGTCTTGAATTGTAAGTTGTAATCATAGTATTGAGGATGTTTGATACCAAGTTCTTTCATCTGTCTCTTATAGAGTTTTTCACAAACTGGCACAACACATTCTGCGATTTGAGCGCGGTATTTCTTCACATCCTTGGAGTTATAATCCATTCTTCCTAATTTCAAATAACCGAGGTCAACGAAGTTCTTATAACCGAGTTTCTTCGCCATGGTATCTCTTAAGTGCACGAGGTCATCATAGATCTTGCCTAATCTCTCTTCGTGTTCACCAATCCATTTGTCCATCGCGATAGCGGCTTCTTTACGGGTTTGTTGATCGACATCTTGGGTGTATTTCCCTAATTGGGAAAGATTGAGTTTTTGACCACGGAATTCAATCTCCGCACCACCGAGGACAGAATCATATTCACTGACTAATTTATTCTCTTGGATTAATTCAGGGATAATCTTTTCATCAAAGGCCTTTAAAGAGGCGTCCATCATTTGGAAATAGTATTTACCATATTTCTTCTCTAAGTCTTTGCGGTATTTGGCTTTGACTAAAATCTTGGCAAATTTATTCGCATAGTTAGAGATGATAGGAGAAATCTCATCCACTCTTTCTTGGGCTCTCTTATAGACTGGATTTTTAGTATCGCAGGAATAACGGACATAAATGATAGAGGCATCAGTGTGTAACTGAGTCATATATTTATTCCAGTGTTTAATCGCGAGGTTCGCTGTTAATGCACTACCGCATTCCTCTAAATCTTTTAATAAATC
Organism: Bacilli bacterium; assembly: GCA_045130875.1. Taxonomy (GTDB): domain Bacteria; phylum Bacillota_I; class Bacilli_A; order RFN20; family CAG-826; genus RUG13091. The sequence goes on from JBGUQI010000022.1 coordinate 190,309, forward strand.
TTCGAGCTTGTTGATAATTCTTTTCTCACTTGGAACATTAAGTGGAAAATCTTCAAATTTCATTTCTAATTGTTTTTTCATAAAATGACCTTTCTTTGATTGTTACAAACAATTTTACAATAAATAAAAATCATCTCTCAACAATTTGTTAGGAGATGATTTCTTTTTTCTTATATCTGAATAATTTAAATACGAATCGACAGGGGAGGAATCTTATCCAATAGTTATATCCAAGGACGTCTGCGTTATACATAACAACGTTACTACGATAGATGAGATCCGCATCATTGACATTGTTTTTCGCTTGTACGAATTCAGGATTATTTAGTAGCTCTGGATTTTTATTAATGATGAAGACTATTTCATCTTTTAAGTAGGATAATGTATCCTTCGCTTTGATATAGACCTCTGATTCTGGGTTTTCAAACGCATTTTGCGGAATTTCTTGATAATTTGCCTCTAATTTTCCATCAATTTCGATATTTGACTGTTTGATGATGGCAATGAGTTTTCCGATGTTCTCATACTTAGTGGATAGGATAACTGCGATAGCGTTTTTGTGCTTTCTAAATATCGCTAGATAGGAGAACACAAAGATGAGGTTGACGACAAGTAAAAGGAACCATATACCGACAATGCTAGCGATGACGATTAATGTAATCAATAATGGTTGTGGCATACTTTTCCTCCTTTTCGGTATATATATCATAGTCAACCACAAAGAAAATACAAATGTTTTTGTATCTCTTAAGAAGAAAAAATACCAATAATATCGACTTTTGTGATATTATTTCACCGAGGTAAAACTATGGCAAAACCAATTATCGGCATCATGTATGACTTTGATAAAACATTGTCCACTACTGATATGCAAAACTATGCTTTCATTCCAAATCTCGGAATGAGTCCTGAAGAATTCTGGGGTTCCACTTCTGAATTCACCAATAAAACCGGTGTTGAGAGAATTCTTTCCTATATGTATATGATGGTCGAAAAATGCAAAGAAAAAGGCATCGATCTCACTAGGGAATATCTCAATGACTGTGGTAAAAGTATCAAGTTTTTCCCTGGCGTAACAACATGGTTTAAAAGAATTAATGAATATGGAGAGAGTAAAGGGGTTATCGTGGAACACTATTTAGTGAGTTCCGGCACTCTTGAAATCGTCGAAGGAAGTTCTATCTATCCTTACTTCACCAAAGCTTGGGGTTGTGAATTCTATTATGAGAATGGTCATCCCGTGTGGCCAAAGCTCGCGATTAACTACACTCAGAAAACACAATTCTATTTCCGTATTTCTAAAGGCGCGGTGGATGTCACTAACGATAACTCTGTTAATGAAAAGAATAGAGATAGAAGAATCCCCTACCGCAATATCATCTATTTAGGTGATGGAATGACCGATGTCGCGTGTATGACCTTAGTCAAACATAACGATGGTACAAGTATTGCTATCTATCCTGAAAAGGATAGTGATAAAGTAAAAGACTTATACACTGATGGAAGATGTAATTACATCTGCCGCGCTGATTATAGTGCGGGAAGTGACGTGGAGAAAGTCGTCAAACTGGTCATTGATAAAATCGCTCTCACCAATGAGATGGATAAAAGAGAGAAAGCATTAGCCAATAAATAAAGGTAGCATCGACTACCTTTTTTTATAACTAAGTGATAAGATATTTCCGAAGAGTAGGACACTCATTATGAAATATGAAGTTGGACAGATTATATTAGGCAAAGTCATCAACGTAAAACCATACGCTTTATTCCTCGAATTCGATGATGGCGTGTGTGGTTTATTACACATCTCAGAAATCTCTGATTCTTTTATCCGTGATATCGAAAAATACGGCACAAAAGGTGATCAGATGAAAGTGATGATTGTGAGCATCGATGAAAACAATGGTTTTTTAAGAGTTTCTTTAAAGAAAGTTCCTCAAGAAGAAGCCTATTCCACTCATAGCAATAATATCAGAAATGTCCCACAAGCGACTGATACAGATTTTAAACCCCTCGCGGACAAACTTCCCGAGTGGATTAATGAAACATTAGCGAAAGCTAAAGAGGAAGAAAAAGATGATTAGATTAGATTTAAATCACGAGATGGATGAAGACATCGTTCTTTCATACCAAGAACAAGTTAGTGTCATCAATAAGATGATCGATGAAAAGACTGGTCCCGGAAACGACTTCTTAGGTTGGGTTGATTGGCCAGTTGATTACGACAAAGAAGAATTAAGTAGATTATTAAGTGACGCTCAATACGTAAGAGACCATTTCGACATTCTCGTCGTCTGTGGTATCGGGGGTAGTTATCTAGGTGCTCGCGCGGCTTTAGAAGCCCTCAAAGGCCTAAAAAGCGATGATAAGATGGAAATAATCTTCATGGGTCAGACCTTCTCTCCTAACTACGTTAGTCAAATCTTAAAATATCTCGAAGGCAAAAACTTCGCTATCAACGTCATCTCCAAAAGCGGAACCACTACTGAAACCAGCATCTCCTTCCGTTTATTAAAAGAATTATTGGAAAGCCAAATTGGTAAAGAAGCCGCTCAAAAAGCTATCTATGCCACAACCGATAAAGAAAAAGGTGCCTTAAAAACATTGTGTAATCAAGAAGGCTATGCCACTTATGTCTTACCAGGCAATATCGGTGGCCGTTATAGCGTTCTTACCGCCGTTGGATTATTCCCACTTGCTGTTGCAGGAATTGATGTCCAAGCTATGCTTGAAGGTGCAGCGGAAGCTCGTGAATTATATGACAATGAAGACCTAAAGAATAATCTATGTTACCGCTACGCTGTGACTAGAGATTATATGTATCGCCACAATAAACCCGTGGAATTATATGTCACCTATGAACCACAAATGGCACAAATCAGTGAATGGTTAAAACAACTATTCGGTGAATCAGAAGGTAAAGAGAAAAAAGGTTTATTCCCTGCCTCTGTAACATTCTCCACAGATTTACATTCCCTTGGACAATTTGTTCAAGATGGCACACCACTATTATTTGAAACCATCCTCAATATCAAAGAACCAAATGATGATGTTCTCATTCCTCATGATGAAGAAAACCTCGATGGTCTTAACTATTTAGAAGGCAAAAACTTAGCCTTTGTAAATCAAAAAGCCTTTGAAGGAACATTAAAAGCCCATGTCGAAGATGGTCATGTTCCTTGTAATGTCATTACCATTGATAAATTGGATGCTAAAACACTCGGTCATCTCTTCTACTTCTTTATGAGAGCTTGTGCGATGAGTGCCTACTTATTAGACATCAATCCATTCAACCAACCTGGTGTGGAAATCTACAAGAAGAATATGTTCCATTTACTAGGTAAAAAAGGTTACTAAACTATAAAGTTTCCCTAAAAAAATAAACGCCTAAAAATTGGGCGTTTTTCTAATTGACTACATATATTTATAAGTGATATATTATTTAAGCGCATATTTTAGTAGGCGCGAATTCCAGTTGGATGCTTAGCTCAGCTGGGAGAGCATCGCCTTTACACGGCGGAGGTCGGGGGTTCGAGCCCCTCAGCATCCACCAAATATACGCACAACTACCCATCTGGGAGGGTAGCGAAGTGGCTAAACGCGGCAGACTGTAAATCTGTTACCTCCGGTTTCGGCAGTTCGAATCTGCCCCCTCCCACCATTAGGTATTGGGGTGTAGCCAAGCGGTAAGGCAACAGACTTTGACTCTGTCATCTCACTGGTTCGATCCCAGTCACCCCAGCCAATTCACTCTCTAGCTCAGTCGGTAGAGCACTTGACTTTTAATCAAGGGGTCCGGAGTTCGAATCTCCGGAGAGTGACCATCCAATCTGCCCAGGTGGCGGAACAGGTAGACGCACAGGACTTAAAATCCTGCGGTAGCGATACCGTACCGGTTCGATTCCGGTCCCGGGCACCAGATGGAAATCTAAACTGGCAAGAAATTGTCAGTTTTTTTTACGCGTGATATGATACTTATATGAAAAAGTCTTTAACATTGATTAAAGAGATTGGTTATATACTTCTTTCATTTTTGATCCCTTTTATCGTTTTAATCATCCTTTTTAGTGCGAACAAATTAGCCCTTAATGGTTACCACGATAACACCATTATGATGATTGATATGCAGAGCGAATATATCGCTTATATCAGGGACTTAAAACATATATTAACCACTGGTGAATCACTAATTTATACGAACGAAAAAGCTCTAGGTGGAGACTATTTATCCATCTTTACTTTCTATCTATCCTCACCATTTAATTTCTTTGTCATCTTTTTTAAAGATGAAGCATTACCACTTTTCTTTGCGTGGTCATCTATCATTAAGATGGCTTTGGCCAGTGTTAATTTCTATTTACTAACGAGATTTACTAGTAAATTTACATATCAAAAGATTATCTTCGCAGTGGGATATGGACTTGTGTCCTATTCCTTTATCTATATGTCAAACTATATGTGGTTAGATGGGGTGATGATATTACCTCTTGTGGCCTTAGGAATTCATTTCTTAAAGGAAAGAAAACACTACTGGTTATATCCATTAGCCATTGGTTATTCATTAATGACATCCTGGTATATCGGATTTATGATCTGCGTATTTGCGGTATTATATTTCCTCTATATCTTTGTTAGTAAATTTAATAAAGAAAATGGTGAATTTTATAAATTCATCATTAGGTTTGCTCTTTTCTCCTTAGTTGGAGGTTTAATCTCCTCCACTTATTGGTTAACTGCCTTCCTCCATCTAAGTGGCACGAAAGCATTTACTGAGATCCCTAATTCTTATTTCTTCTCCTTCTCGATGTTATTCTCTGGATTCTTAGAAAATAACTATGCGGAGCCAGGATTGATTAGACAATATCATTCCTATATTTCTATGTTCGTGGGAATGGTTCCACTAGTGTTCTGTATTACTTATTTCTTTAATAAAGAATTTAGTTGGAAAGAAAGATTATCATTATTAACTCTATTGGTCTTCTATCTAGCCTTTAGCATGCACAGTGTCACCACGGCATTATTACACGGCGGTAAAGAGCCAACGTGGTTCCCAGGAAGATATTCCTTCATCATTGGATTTATCGTCTGTTATATCGCCAGTAAGAGCGCAGATGATGCCCATAAATTACATCCCCTTTACTATGGTGTCCCATTATTAATGGGAGTCATTGTCTATATCATCGTTACCAAGACCACACATTCCGAACGATTAACTGTCTACCCAGTAAGTGGTCCTTCCGCGATTATGTATTTCCTCACCACAGGTGTAGGACTAGTAATATCTATCCTTTATCAATTTGATTTCAATAATAAATTTGGAGTTTTCTTAAAGAAAGCTTTGCCACACGCAATAACGCTTTTACTATTTGTCCAGGTGGCCTCTATTTATAGAGGAGGAGATAAGGTATTTAGAGAGAACACTAAAGCTCTCCAATATCAAACTTATGAAGAATATCTCGATGATAATAGATACACATCTTCCTTTAATTTAATTAAGAAATACGATAAGGAAACTTATAATTCTCCATTCTATAGAATGGAAGCCACATTCAATAGACCAGGAAATTATAACCAAATCGATAACAATCCAATGTTCTATTCCTATAATGGTGTGTCTAACTTCTCCTCATCAAGTAAAAAGGATGTGGAATCTTATTTAAGTAAGGTCGGTTTTCACTACAACAGTTTCTTCACTAAATATGAAGGTGGATCAACATATGCGATTAATTCATTATTAGGAATTAAATATTTATTAGAAGATAAATCTTCAAGTGAGAATATCCATCCTAATTTCTTGGAGTATGACACCTTTACAAAATTAGATTTGGAAGACACAAACAATATCGACTTCTACTACAACAAAAATGCGATTACTTTAGGTTATATTTCTGATAAATCAGAATCATGGTTCGTCAATGAAGGAAACAAAGCGGAATCCGGAAATGTCTATTGGTTTGACCATTTTGAATATCAAAATGAAATCTTTAGAGAAATCAATAGATCAATCGATGAAGATATTTATAAACCATTAAACATCAATAGTATTAACACTACGATTCCTTATGAAACTGATGAATTCGGCATAAGAACTTATAAAAATGTCAAAGAAGGAAATACCATCGAAATTAATTACGAAACACCTGCCGAAGCCTATAACTTCCCCATCTATTTCAGTGAGAAGAATTATTTCTCGGGAGCTAACTTCATTTTAGACACCCGTTTGATGCCCATAAACACCTACTGGAATAAAGGAATTTTCTCCATAAAAGATACCACAAATCATAGGCATACTTTGAAGATTAGATTCACACAAGATTATGCAGAAATTAAAGTAAGACCCGAGCTCTATTATGAAGACTTAAATGTACTCAGTAGTTATCTCACTCCAACGAAGAATAATGAGTTTACTATTGATATAATCAATAATTCATTAACTAAGAAATCATATCAAGGCCATTTAACCATTAATACACAGGCTGATAAGGATTTGATTTTTACCATTCCAAATGAGAAGGGAATATCGGTATATATCGATAGCCAAAAAGTGAAAGTTAACACCAGATTTAACATATTCACAAGCGTCGATATTTCTAACTTGAAAGAAGGGGACCATAAAGTGACGATCGAATACCAAGATAAAGGTCTTGTCGCCGCCCTTCCACTATTCTTTGTGACTATAACAGGATTTGTTCCTTTAATAATTTTCTATAACAAAATTGAAGATTTGTTATTCAAAAAAAGGAAAGAGGAACAATAAAAATGTTTTAATTTCTTAAAATCTAGTTATAGTAAATGTATACGAAAGAGGTTTAATCATGAAACATTTAATCTGCGTGAATGGTAATGCGGGCAGTTATAATGATGCCTTTAAAGGCAAAATTGCAGAAGCATTCAAAGGACTAGAACATGAAGTTTATGAAACTACTGGTCCAAAAGCACTTATTCCTTTTTTAAAGGACTATCTCAAAAAGAACAGCAAGGAAACCGTTAGAGTTTATGCTTGCGGTGGAGATGGTACCGCTCATGAAGCCGCCAATGCTTTAGTGGGTTTTGATAATGCTGAATTAGCTATTTTAGCTATCGGTACAGGTAATGACTTTGTCAAAATCTATGGTGGCAAAGAAAAATTCCAAGAATTCAAACCATTAATCGAAGGTAAGGCTCAACCTGTTGATGTCAGCAAGATTTCTTCCCCTGATATCGAAGATATGTATTCAATTAACGTCATCAACTTTGGTTTCGATGCTATCGTTGGTGCAATGGGTAACTACTATAAAGAACACGGTTTACCAGAAAAAGCCAAAAAGAAAGGCTTAGATCCATATGAATATGCATTGAAGAACGATGCTATGAAACATGGTCGTTTCAATGAAATTGAAGTCTATGCTGATGGCGAAAAATTAAATGAAAAACAAATGTTATTAGCGACATTAGCCCAAGGCCAATATGTCGGTGGTAAATTCCGCTGCGCTCCTAAGAGCGACAATACCGATGGTCTCATCGATGTCTGTGTTTTAAAGACTATGACATTCTTAGGCTTAGGCATGATTATCGGAACATATACAAAAGGTAAACACTTAGACAGAAAGAGAAAGAAAATTGTCTATCGTCAAGCCAAAGAGATTAAGATGAACGGACCTAAAGAATTTGACGTCTGTGTCGATGGCGAAATGATTAAAGGCAATAACTTCACTGTCCAAGTCATTCCTGGCGCTATCAAATTAGTCATTCCTGAATAATTAATCTTTTATGTTTTTAGAAATTATTTGCTTCCTCTGTGGAGCAAGTTTAGCCGTAACTGGCTCACTATTCTTTTGGAAAGTAATTAACTGGTTCGATTTCTATCGTCCCATCGTTTTATTCATCGCCGGCTGGATCGCTGGTATCGGTGTCATTTTCCTCATCGAATTACTCGCCTCTAGATTTATTAAAAAGGATAAGGAATATAACAAGGTCAATAAATGGTCGAAATTCTGGTTTGAAACCGGAGTGAGATTCATCACTAACCACGCGCTTATTTGGACCAAGATTAGAGGTATTGAAAAAGTCCCTCAAAAAGAGAGATTTGTCATCGTTTGTAACCACCGTAGTAAATTTGATAATTTTATTATCACCAAGAAACTCAGCAAACAAGATATCGCTTTTATCACCAAGAAGGAAAACACCAAGATTCCTATCGCAGGAAGATTGATGCCTGGCCTATGTTATATCTCTGTGGATAGGGATGATAAATTACAATCTCTTGAAGCCTTCCGTCGAGCGATTGGATTAATCGAGAATAACGCTGCTTCTATCGGAATATTCCCCGAAGGAACTAGACAAACAGAAACCACAATCGGTGAATTCCATGAAGGAACATTCAATATTCCTATCCATGCGAAAGCTCCTATCGTAGTAACCACTATGAAGAACACAGACCGTGTTCATAAGAACTTCCCCTTCAAAATCACTAAGGTGGAATGGGATATCATCGCCGTCATCACATATGAAGAATATCAAGGAATGACCGCTAAGGCACTCAGTGATATGGTTCATGATATGATGAAGGAACATCTAGAACAAATGTAAGGGACCTTATAAAGGTCCTTTTTCTTTACTCAATTAGAAAAAATGTTATAGTAATTGTATGACTAAAGTTCAACAATTACTTTTTGATATCTTTAAAGAAAAGTCAGAAATCATCTCACCTTTAGTGGGTGGAATGATGAATCAATCTTTTATTGTTTCTAATAAAGGCAAGAAATATGTTTTATACATATCCACTGAACAAGCAAATGAAATGGTTGATCGTCCTTTAGAAAAAGATAACCAAAGAATTGTTTATAGCCTAGGCATTACCAGTAAGAATATTTATTTTGATATAGATAAAGGAATTAAAGTAAACGAATACATTGAAGGTAGTTCTTTAGATAAAGCGGATTCCTATGATGTTAATAAAGTCGCTACATTATTAAAGACACTTCATTCCAGCAAAGAATTAAGTAAAGAGGATTATCATCCATTTAAACGCTTTATCGCTTATGAAAAGGAAGCTAAGGAATATCAAAAAGAACTAGGTAAAGAATACAATATGCTTAGAGATGTTATCTTTGATAACAAAGCATTATTAGAATCTCAGCCTCTAGCGTTATCACATAACGATGCCCAAAAGAGTAATATCGTCAAAAGTGTGGATGATAAATACTATCTAATCGACTTTGAATTTATGGGAAACAATGATCCCATCTATGACATCGCTACCTTTGGTAACGGCAAAGTCAAAGAAGGATTTGAATTATTGGAAGTCTATTTTGATAACAATCCTACTAAGGAAGAGATTGAAAGATACTACCTCTGGAGAATATTTATTTCTTTGCAGTGGCATAATGTCGCTATAGTAAAACACTATCGCGGAGAAGGTAAAACTCATGGTTACGACTTTTTGGCAGTTGCTAAATTTTTCTTAGAAAATGCTTTAGAGGCGTATAATGGATTAGGAAGATAATTATGGAAGAAAACTATCAAGAACTACTTGAACCATTAAAACTATACAAGTACGAACTCAAATATAAACACGATGATATAGTTGAGGAATTTTTCAATAACCTCGCCAATGAATCCGGTGTCGATGTTGAAGCTAATAGAGCGACATGTCGTGAATACTACAAGAACATGGATGCTTTAAAGAATCAGCAAAAGCAACTCGATGGACAAAAGGGCTTGAGAGGATTACTCATCTTTTTAACTATCCTCTTCTTTGTTGCTGGAACAGTACTTGTAATACTACCATTTTTTAATGTTGCTCCTAGCTATACCGCACTATTCATTTCCCTTGGTGTCGTCTCTATCTTGTTAGGTGTTCTATTTATCATTCTCAATTCCGTGATTATTGGTAAAAGAATCAGCGAAATTAGCAAAAAAATGGCTAAATTGCAGGAAATTGCCAATAAATTAAAAGAACAAGCCAATCAACAAATGCTCCAACTTAATGGCCTTTATGACTGGTCAATTCCCGCTCAACTTGTGAGTAAAACAATCCCATTATTGAAACTAGATAGATACTATGATGTTGAGAAATATAAATACTTTGTGGGTAACTTCAAACTCGCTCCATTAACCAAAGATAACGTCTCCGCAATCGTATGCCAAAGTGGTTCTATCTTAGGCAATCCCATCCTTTGGGAAAGAGATTATATCCAATATATGTATCAAAAGACATATACCGGATCTATCACCATCAGTTGGACCACTTATGAATATGATGAAAAAGGTCGTTCTCGTCCTGTTCACCACACTCAAACATTAACCGCAAGCGTCTCCAAACCAGCTTCCGGTTATAGAACCGAAACATCCTTAATCTATGGTAACGAAGCCGCTCCTAAATTATCATTCTCTAGAAGTCCCAGTAGCGCTAATTCCATGAGTGATAAAGACTTAGAGAAGTTCACTGCTAAAACTGAAAAAGAATTAGCAAAGATGCAACAGAGTAAGATTAAGAGCAACTTTACTCCTTTAGGTAATGCGAAATTCGAAGGATTATTCCATGCTTACAATAGAGACAACGAAGTTGAATTCCGTTTGTTATTCACTCCTCTTGCCCAAAAGAGCATGATTGATTTGATTACTTCTAAAACACCTTATGGTGATGACTTCACTTTCATTAAGAGAAAGATGATCAACATCATCCAAAGTAGTCATATGCAATATCAATCATTTGATGGTAATCCCTACCACTATTACAACTTTGATTTTGATAAAGCAAAAGATGCTTTCATAGCCTATAACCAAAACTATTTCCAAGCTTTGTTCTATGACTTAGCGCCACTATTATCTATCCCTTTATACCAACAACATAAAGACTTTGTTAAAGAGTATTACGAGGACTATAAAGGAAATATCACTTTAACAGAAGCGGAAATCTTAGCGAACTATTTCCCAGAAGATACCTTCAAGCCAGAGGACTGTGATACTCACGTTATCTTAAAAGCTAACTTTGTTAGCAATATCAAAAATGGCGCAATCTATTCCATCACTGCTTACGGTTTTAGAAAAGAACCACGCGTTGATTATGCCACCCGTGTTGGCGGAGATGGTTTAACTCACACTATTCCTATTCCTTGGGAAGAATACATTGAAACCGAAAAGACTTCCATGATTGCGGTTATGGATATCGGTGGTTCTAAACATGGTTATTATTCTTTAAGAGACCAATTATCACAACTCGTTGCTAATTGCTCATCTAAAGATGATATAATATTCCAAAGAGGTTTAATCGCCTTTATCCTCAATGAAGGCGTTAACAGCTTCAATCCTGAAGCAATCATAAAATTATTTAGTCAGAAGGAGGATTAATTATGGCTAACGAATTAGATGAAGTAACTGCGAAGCCAAGAGAAGAGGGTCGCGATGTCAATGTTATTGACAAACAATTAGAAACCAGAGGTTATAAGAGTGCTCTTGTACTAGAGATTATCTTATTCATCTTAGGTATCATTCCAGGTTTGATCTTTGTATTATGCAAGATTCATGCTGGCAAATACTTAAGCCAATTACAACAAAAGATTCAACATGATGCTTCTCAAATTGATAACTATCTCGAACAAAGAGTGGTCATCTTAGAGAATGCTGCCGCCTTAGTCAACAAATCAGTGGCTCTTGATAAAGAGACATTCACTGAAATCGCTAAAGCGAGAGCAGGCACCATGGAAGGTAACGGCTTAAATGAAAAGAATGCTGCTCTTGAAAATATCAACAGCAAGATTCAAGTAGCGATGGAAAATTATCCAGAATTAAAAGCTCACCAAGAAATCGCTCAAGCGATGCAACAAAACTCTTATTTGCAAAGAGAAATTACCGCTGCTCGTGAAGTTTATAACGATACCGTTCAACAATGGAACATGGCAATCTTTGAATGGCCATGCAAATGTATGGTTGCCCACAAGCGTGGATATACCACTCGTATTCCATTCACCACTTCTAAAGAAGTTAAAGAAAAAGCCAGAGGCGTCTTCTTCTAATAGAAGCTTCCAAAACAAACAAATAACCAGAACCTTTAAGGTTTTGGTTTTTTTATTATCATATTTATAAACATTTTCTTTTGATTGTGCTATTATCTTTTAGCGGTATTAATTATGGACGACGCAGAAAAACTTATTATTGCAACATTAGATAAAATTAGACACTTCTTACAAAAGGATGGAGGAGATGTCACTTTTGTAGAATTCAAAGATGGCATTGTCTATGTCAAAATGGTTGGCGCTTGCCAAGATTGCATCTATGCAAATAACGACATCAAAGACTTAGTGGAAGTCATCTTGCAAGAAGAAGTTCCCGGTGTTGTCGAAGTTAGATTAGCGGATTAATTTGGGGTGTAGCCAAGCGGTAAGGCAGTGGACTCTGAATTCACCATTCACTGGTTCGATCCCAGTCACCCCAGCCAAAAATATCGCAAAAACAAGGTGATTTATTCACCTTTTTTGTTTACTCAATATTCTTTTTGTACGAAAATGAATATATAGACAATAAGGAGGAAAAATTATGAATAAGAAATTATTGACTATCATGATTTCTTTGTTGGCTTGTTCCACTTTAGTGGTTGGCTGTTCAAAGAAACAAGACAAAGCTCCTTCTAGTGATGAACAACAACCTTCGGAGTCATCTGAACCCGAACCAGGTCCAGGTCCAGAACCAGAACCAGAGCCAAAAGAAGAGATTCAAATCCCAAAAAGAATCGAAGAAGCTAAATTTCTATCTTTTGATGAAGTTTTGACACTAGATTATGGTGATGTTGATGAATATTATAACGCTATATATTTCCCTGGTCGCGGCGCATATTCCGACCCAGAAAAAGCCGGAATTGTAGCTTTTGAAACTTATGGTGCTGTTGAGTCATACGACTTTGAGTATAGGTCCCTTTCAAGTGATTACGATCTTTGGCGTTTGGAAGGCTATAATGATGATACCTACTACGAATATTATGACGAAGCTGAATTTTATCAATATGATGGCTTTGATAGAGTAATGAGCTACAGAGACCAAGACGAATACCTCGGTCTCCATGATGATGAAGATAATTATTATTACATTTATGGAGATTATGATTCTGATCAATATTTCCCAGAATTTTATTTTAATCAAGATTCATCAAATTATTTCTATACTCAATGTGAAAACGAAATGCAAAATGGTTTCCCATCTACAGAATTATCTCACGGAACGCCAAATCTTCTCATAAATGATGACTATCTAGTTTTCGTTTCAGAACAACTCACCGTAGATCCTTATACCAATGCAACTAATTATGCCGGTGAATATTTCAATTATCTTTCTATAGCTAGAGAACAAATCATTTATCTCTTTGATAGAGAAAACAATGTTCCATTAGCATATTATTGTTATTTCGAAAAAACAGTTGATCATGATACTTATACTGGCGCTGCATTAGAAGAACCATTTGTTTCATATAGAGCAATAGATGTCGTCACATTTGAATATGGCGAAATGAAAGATATTTCTGAAGCTGAAACCATTGCTGTTCCAACCGAAATGCCAGAACAATTCATCAACGGTTCTTCTGTTTATATTGAAGCGAAAATGGCCGCAGCGGTACTAAATGAAGACGGCGAACTCGTAGCCGCTCCTATATTAGGTGATTCTTTTGCTCATTACACACCATTTTATGAATTCCTTTCATTTGATGAAATGAGACTTTCTTTAGCTCCATATGCGAACAATGCAGAATATATCGCATTAGAATTAGGAGCAATTAGCCTTGAATATTTTGAACCATTAGGATCTGATACAACCACTCTCACATATGACTTAAATCAACCAAGCGTTTATAACAAGATTGTTGAAGTTCTTAATGGTCAAATTTTAGAATTTGAAGGACAACAATATCTCATTATAGATGCGGCTGATTACATTTCATTAGGATTAATCGTTTCCACTACAAATAGCGCTAGTGAACTAGTCAAGGTTGTTGAAGGTTCACCCCTTGCTTATTTTGCATACTAACTAATTTATTAGTTAACAAAAAAACTGGTCTTCAATGGCCAGTTTTATTTTGACTTCAATTCTATATATTTCTTATAGAAGAATATTTTCTTTTCTATTAACCACGATATAGCCTTTGCGGTTATAAACATCTTTGCGGTTATAAGTGATTCTTCCACCATCGGGTTCGATGAATAGGCCGCCAGCTTCTTCCACGATTAATTGGCAAGCTGCGGTATCCCACTCTTTTGTGCCCGCTGACATACGGTAATGAACTTCCGCTAATCCTTCAGCGATTTGGCAAGGTTTGAGGGAGGAACCGACCTTTCTGATGTGTTTAATCTTATCGGAATGTTTCTCGATTAAGGCGGCCTCTTTTTCGTTGAAATGGAAGACACTGCATAAGCAAGTTAAGTCATCCACTTTATCATTAACATGGATTAATTTATCAAACCCATCTTTACGATGGAATGCCCCATTACCTTTACTGGCAAAATAGATATCACCAGTTGCAGGAGCAATAACAACGCCCACCACTAATTCATGTTTATAAGCTAGAGCGATGTTGGTGGTAAAACCACCATCTTTGGCTACAAAGTCTTTTGTGCCATCCACTGGATCCACAATCCAGACATAATCATTTTCTAAACGCGCTAAGTTATCTTCTGATTCTTCGGTTAAGAAAGCATACTCAGGAAACTCTTTGTGGAGATATTCTCTAATAATCTTATCAGCAGTTTTATCAGCGATAGTCACTGGAGAATCATCTTCTTTAATTTCAACATCAAAGCCTCTTTCATAAATCTCCATAATTTTTGCTTTGGCTTTTAAACCTGCTTCAATCGCTGCGCGAAGTTGTTTTTCCCACATACTATCTCTTCTTCTCCTTTTTGGCTTTATATTTCGAAATGAGTTTATCCAAATCTTTTAAGATTGGTTCAATAGTTTCAGGATTCATATTTGGGATAGTAACACCCGAGGCTAAACGATGACCACCGCCACCATATTTCGCAGCAATAGGTTGCACCGCAGGACCATTACTTCTCATCTCAATATGACAAGTTCCATCTAAGTTTTCACAGAAGAATGCCCAGATTGGATAATGGAGAACATTAGCTAACAAATTCACCATTGTACCCGCTTTATTCGCAGAGACATGGAAGTTATGAAGTTGTTTCTTAGTGAAGGTTATATAAATCACTCCACCTTTACTCTTCTTATAATGGGAATAGACATATCCCTTAAATTTGAGAGCATCTTCATTGGTAACATTCAAAATGTTGTTAATTGAGTCAGGTTTTGCTCCATTTTCGCATAACCACGCTACTTCGTGGAATGCTGTAGCGTAATCTTCGATATATTGGAATCTTCCAGAATCAGTGAGAATTCCAAGGAATAAAGCATTTGCGATTGTAGGATTAATTTTCCATCCGCTTTCTTGGATGAATTGCACGATTAATTCGCAAGTGGAATTGACGGTGATATCAAGGACAAAAGGACCCTCGGTAAACTTATCATTTTCCACATGATGATCGATTTTAATCCAAGCCTTCGCATCATAGACGCGGCGGTCTTCCATACGTGATAAGTCATTACCATCTAAGAGTATAGCTAAAGATTTTTTAATGGTCTCATCTTCAACATGGTCCATTGGGGCAATCATCTTAAAGAAACGACGATAACCCGTTCCTACCGCATAGACTTTCTTATTTGGATAGTTTAATCGCAAAGTTTCACGTAATCCCACTTGGCTGCCATAACAGTCACCATCAGGGAAGGCGTGACCGAATATAACGATAGAATCATTTTCTTCAATGATTTTACGTAGTTCTTCAAACATTAGAGAGCCTCAGCTTCGTCCTCGTTTTTCTTTTCTTCGTCTTCAGATTCTTCAGACTCTTCTTCATTATTTTCTTCTTGTTCTTGATAGATTTCGGTTTCTTCATCATCTTCTTCGATATCATGATCCATATCGCTATCGATTTCAGAATAGACGTCTTTCATATCGATGTGAGTCTTATCAAATGTGTTGCGGCTTCTTAAATCCCAAGTATTGTCGCCTAAGGTCACAAAGCGGCCATCCATTTTTAAGTTTGTGTAGAATGGGGAGATCTTCTTTGCGGCGGTTGCTTCATCTAAACCACTTTCTTGGCAGACATAAGCCCATAAGTCTTTAAACGCAACAGCGTCTTTGCTACGACTAATATAGTCGTATGCTAAATCTAATAATGATTTTGCCATGTGTATAACTCCTTTATTACATGCGTTCTGGGGCACTCACTCCAATTAAGTTAAGTGCATTTTTCATCACCTGTTCACTGGCTTTACATAAAGCTAAACGGGATGAGGAGACTGCGATGTTATCTCTATCGATAACACGGCATTCTGTATAAAATTCATGGATTAGACCCGCTAAGTCATGAATATAATTGGTAATCTTATAAGGCGCTCTTTCTTTCGCACTATCATTGACCACATTGGGGAAGTTAGCGAGATGTTTCAATAATGACATTTCGCTTGGTTTCTCTAACCTAGAAGCTTCGATATCTAAACCGATATCTTTGCCTTGCTCTAAGATGGAACATAATCTCGCATGTGCATATTGAGCGTAGAAGACTGGGTTGTTTGAACTTTGTTCAATGGCTAAGTTCATATCGAAGTCCATGTGCGCACTGGCAGCACGCATCGCGAAAAAATAACGCATTGCATCTACACCGACGTCTTCGCATATCTCACGTAAGGTAATCGCGTTACCTGTACGCTTGCTGGCTTTCATCTCCACGCCATCTTTGATGAATCTCACCATTTGGATGAGTTCCACTTCTAAGGCATTGGCTTTATACCCGTGCATCATAAGTGCGCTCTTCATACGATTGATATAACCGTGATGGTCAGCACCAAGAACGTCTACTAATTGATCAAAGCCACGAGAGATTTTATTAACGTGATAGACGATATCGGGCAAGAAGTAGGTATAGTCACCATTGCTCTTCACGATGACTCTATCTTTATCATCCAAGAAGTCTGTGGTCTTTAATAATGTAGCGCCATCTTCTTTGTAGATATGGTCGTTAAGGAATTCAATTTCCTTCTCAACCGCACCATTACTTCTCACTTTTAATTCAGAGGAGAAAACATCGAAATGAACTCTAAAAGTCTTCAAATCCTCTCTAATTTTATCTAATTCAAGTTCGATTCCACGATTTTTGAGGAAAGGAATTGGATCTTTTTCTTTTAATAATTTGTCACCGACTTCTTCAATTATTTTCTTAGCAACAACGATGACATCTTCACCATGATATCCATCTTCAGGAACTTCCGCTTCTAAACCTAATTCTTGTTTATAACGGGCAAGGATGGATTCCGCTAAATGGTCGATTTGGTTACCGGCATCATTGATGTAATATTCTCTGGTCACATCATAACCGGCAAAATCCATGATACGGCATAAGGAATCACCGATAGCTGCGCCACGAGCGTGTCCAACGTGCAAGTCGCCTGTAGGATTGGCACTTACAAATTCGACATTGACTCTGAAGTTCTTGGAAGGAGATCTTCCAAAGTTTTCACCTTCGTTAATAATCTTTTTCACGATGGGTTGTAAGGAATCGTTCTTCATAAAGAAGTTGATGAAACCAGGACCAGCAATCTCAACCTTTTCAATGCCATTCATATCGAGTTTCTCGATAAGCATGTTAGCGACATCTCTTGGGGCCTTACCTAAAAGACGGCAATTCTTCATTGCTGCGTTTGTGGCGTAATCACCATGAGAGGCATCTTTGCTGTGTTCGATGATGATATCGTTTAAAGATATCTCTACACCGAGGGCGAGAAATGCTTTTTGAATATTTAGTTTTAAACTTTCAACAACGTCCATATTTGTGACCTTTTATTATACTGGTATAAATTTTGAATACAAAGAATTTATTCTTTTTCTTTTAATAAGATGATGGATTCCGCTTTTACCGCTAAGAGGTTGCCTATGGCATCTAATTTCTCATTCGTGCCGGCTTTAATAGAAACAGCATCCACTTTTACTTTTAGTAACTTAGCGACATTCTCTTTCATTAAGGGAATGAATGATTTGAGTTTAGGTTCTTCTAAGGTGATAGAAATATCAACATTATTCACTTCATAACCTTTATCAAACATCATTGCCACTACTCTTTGAACGAGGATTGCACTATCGATGTCTTTATATTGAGGATCGCTATCTGGAAAATGAGTTCCTAAATCACCAAGTGCTAAAGCTCCTAAGATTGATTCCGCTAAAGCGTGGTAAACCACATCACCATCAGAATGAGCGAGTTCTCCTAAATGATAAGGAACAGTCACTCCTCCTAAGATGAGTTTTCTACCTTCCACTAAACGATGTATATCACTAGCAAATCCAATTCTCATATTATTTCTTTCCTGACACATTAAATTTGAAGAACATGATATCTCCATCCTTTGGATAATATCCTTTACCTTCGGTCTTTAATCTTCCCGCTTCTTTAACGGCACTTTCACTACCTAATTCATGAATGGCTTCATAGGGATAAACTTCCGCACAGATGAAACCTCTTTGGAAATCGGTATGAATGACACCCGCACATTCGGGAGCGCTACTACCATTTTTGAATGTCCAAGCGCGGCATTCATCCGCACCGACGGTAAAGAATGTGGATAGATTCAATAATCTATAAGTTGCCTTAATAACTTTAGTTAAACCTGATTCTGTGACATTTAAATCGCGGAGATATTCTTCTCTATCACTTGGTGATAATTCGGATAATTCGCTTTCGATTTCACAGGAAACAGGAATAACTTCGTTATGTTCTTTATGAGCATAATCCACCACTAATTGATAATTTGTGGCTTTATCTAAATCCATTAGATCTTCTTCGCTCACATTAGCGACATAGATGATGGGCTTTTTAGTTAATAGATGATAACTCTTCAAATATTGTTCTTGCTCTTCATTAAAGGAAACTGTTCTTGCGGGATAACCTTGTTCTAAAGCTTCCTTTAAAGGAGTTAAGATAGACATTTCTAAAATAGATTCTTTATCCTTTTGGATACGAGCTTTATTAACAATCTTATCGATACGTTTGGTAACGGTATCTAAATCCGCCATAACGAGTTCTAAGTTAATAACTTCAATATCACGGATAGGATCGACTGTGCCTTCCACGTGAACGATGTCTTCACTATTGAAGCAACGGACGACTTCCACGATTGCGTCACATTCTCTAATATGAGAAAGGAATTGGTTTCCTAAACCTTCTCCTTTGGAGGCGCCTCTCACTAATCCAGCGATATCATAAAATTCCACTGTCGCGGGAATAGTTCTTTGGGGTTTGAATAAATTAGATAAGAAATCTAATCTCTCATCAGGGACATTAACGACACCGGTATTGGGATTAATCGTCGCAAAAGGATAATTCGCCGCTTCGACATGCGAATTGGTAATCGCGTTAAATAAAGTGGATTTTCCAACATTAGGTAATCCGACAATTCCTGCTTTTAATCCCATAATACAAACCTCTTTAGTCCGTAAGTATTATAAGTATACGGCATTATTAACGCAAACAAAAATATTTTTGTTTATACAATAATGATTCACTTTATTGCTTCAAAGCAGTGATTGGATCGAGACGATTTAACTTATAAGAAATAACTAAACTTGAGAACAGAGAAATGGAAAATGCTAAGACAAACATATACACCAAAGACATCGTGTTAAATGATAATGAGAAATCAGTACCCATCTGTTTGGCCATTTCATAGTTGATAATTAGAGAAGTTAAAAATAGTTCAATAGAAGATAACACAAAGGAGATTAAACACATAATAACACTATGTGTTATAACGAACTTCCTAGCTTCTTTCTTATTAACTCCTAAGCATCTAACAAGTCCGATGTCTTTCTTGTTCTCCAAGATATAAAGGTAATTGCAAATTGAAAGTAACAATGTGGAAATCACCACTGCGATAATGGAGAAACAAGATAAAGCAATTTGGATATAAGTGCAGACTTGGTTAACACTATCATTGATATCGCTCATCGGATTAGAGACATCAAAATCCGGAAATGCTCTTTTAAAGTTTTTATCAATCTCCTCAATCTTCTTATCATCATTAACATCAAGCATTACAGCGGAGATTCCTAAATCAAAAGCGGATACTCCCAACATCACTTGAAAGAAACCAATAGGCCAATCCATATGATGAAGGATTTGATTCTTCTCTCCTTCCACAATACCTACGATTGTTAGTTCAACAGTTTTGAATTGTCTCATGATGCTACCATTTGAAGAAAGATTTTGCGAAGACATAAATCCAAGATGGAGAGTGGACCCAATTGGGGAATCCACTAAAAGGCTGTTGGCCATTTTTGTGGTTATAACTATCTCGCTATAATTGTTTGGTTCTCTTCCAGCGATGAGAGAATCTTTGAGAACGCCGAAGTTAACTCCACCACTTATTGACTGCGAAAAATGACCAGACAAAACACCCTCAGGCAATTCAATGTTTTCATTAGCTTCCACTGATAATGTTGTGCTGATATCAATAGCGTCATCGAGTGAGTTTTTATCCCCAGAAAAATACATATAATTGGAAAAACCAAACATCATTGATGAAGGATAAATAGAATATCCTCCATAACTACCAAATATAGGAGAAGAAATATCAGGGGATATATCGAGGAAGTATTTATAGTACCACATCGGTATCATGGATAGAGAATTTGAGAAAATAAGCACTCTTTGGATGTCTTTTGGTGCAATATTCCTAAATAATAGAGGAAAGTAATAACTATTTGCGATCTCAAAGATATAAGGTTCTAACGATTCATCCATCCTCGCTTTAGCCAAGAATTTCTCATTGACGTCATTAACATATAAGTAGTATATCTTTTTCAGCATCCATGGAACTTCCGCGACACCACTGATATTATCTTCAGAAGGAAACCTCATTCTAGTCTCCAACATGTATTCATTCCACATGTGATTGTTATGATAAATACCTGGCTCTTTCTCTAAAGTAAAAGCCACCATTTTGAAGATTTGTTGGTCGCTATATTGCCAGTCATCATTTCTTAAATCAAAGAAAAATTTTACTGGTGATGCTTGAAGGTATCTAGATAATGAAGTGACACTTCTTTCTATTCTTAACTGGAAGCAAATGTCATAAATCATATCAATGGTCAACGCTAAAACTGCTTCATCATTTTCTACATATGTAATTGTCTCTGGATACATAGTAGGTAATGTCTCAACATCTAACCATCTGAATTCATTAACGTGTCTAATGTTTATTCCTTCTACGACATGGTAGTAACTGATATCCGCCATCGCGATACAGTTACTATGAGGGAAGAATGATTCAAAATCATTTTGATAAGTTACTCCGAAATCATAGATATCATCTTTATATTTAGTGGCGATATCATTAGCCTCAAAATAGTTTGTAGCGTATTGGCCATAGATAGTCTTATCGTTGTTCTTCATCGAGATAACTAATTTGTTATCATCAAGTATTTGGGAATATGACTTTTTAATATTTGAAGATATAGAAGAAGATAACGATGTAGCTAAGCCCACACCAATTAGTCCTAAAGATGTAACCAGGTTACAAATCATCGTTCTCCACTTCTTCTGTCTAATAGAATTAATCGTATGATTCAAAAGGAAAGAAGATGGTACAGATGGTTTCTTCTCTGTATAAAGTAATCTAGCTACAGGAATATACTTTTCTTCTTTATGTTTATTCTGATAGATTGTTTTAACAATCTTTCCATCTTTCATCTTTATGATTTGATCAGCGTATCTCTTAGATAAATCCTCATCATGAGAAACCACTACCACTAATGATTTAGAAGAAATCTTTTCTAACACTTTCATAATCTCTTCTGCGGTCACTGTATCTAATGCTCCTGTAGGTTCATCCGCTAAAACGATTTTCGGATTATTAACTAAGGCTCTAGCAATCGCCACTCTTTGCTTTTCACCACCAGAAAGCTTTGCGACTTTCTGCTTAACGTTTTTCTTAAGGCCGACAATGTTAATTAAATCCAAACACTTTCTCATCTTTGTTTCTCTAGAAGAACTGGATATAGCTTCTAAGGGAAAGATGATATTATTCATCACTGATTCATTTTCAAATAATTTGAAATCTTGAAAGATAAATCCATAATTCTTTAACCGATATTCATCCAAAGCATTCTTGTTCATCATATCTATATGATGCCCATCTATATCAATGTCTCCCTCAAATGGTAACAGTCCAGATAGAAGATTGAGTAATGTAGTCTTGCCACATCCAGATGGCCCTTGGATAACCACCAAACCGAATCTCGGCAATTTGAGATTGATATTATTAAGAACAAGATGATTTCCAAATCTCTTTTTAACATTAGTAAAAGCAATCATTCGCTCATCAGTTCCTCCTTTGGAGAAAATTTCTTAGAAAAGAATAGAGGTATATAAGTTGATAACAAACAGATTAAAAGTGTGGCCGCGATTAGCATCAAAGGAAACAAAAGAGGAATATCCAAAAAGGAAAGAAATGGAATAGAAATAATGTTCTTAAAAGATGTTAATGATTCCACTAGTGCGTTTACTCCCCACATCAAAAAGGGAGACAAAGCTAGCGAAATTCCTAAAGCAATAAAACCTAATGAGAGATTCTCATAAGCATAGATGGAAAATATCTCATTCTTATTAGCGCCTAGACAAGTTAATATCGCGCTGGTTTTCTTATCTTCCGAATAGGAAGAAAAGGAAATAATTCCCAATATCAATCCTGTTCCCATAATGGCGATAAATAAAAATAGTTCCATTCCCATCGTCGCAGCGCTCATCAAATCTAATAGAGTGTTCGCAATAGTTATAGAAGTACAATCAACCTTAATATCTTGGTTAAATGTTTGAGCGATATTATTTATATAATCTTTATTATTAATATCTTTTAAAAATAATCTAAAAGAATAGGAACTAAGTGTCTCTGTAGACATCGCTTCGAATAAGCGATTATACCAAGAGATATCAGTGTTTAAATATAAAGAAAGATTATTTAATAAACTTGTTTCCAATATCTCTTTATAAGCCACATAAGAATAAAACATCTTCGGGGTTGATAAGAAATTAAAATCCTTAGTCACTCCCACGATATGGACATTTTTATCTAAGATAAAGTAATCAGTGATAACGGGGTTATCCTCTTCGCCAGTATAGTAATGATATTCATAATCCATATGGATAGATAACTCCAATCCAATAGGATCGCTATTAAATAGTTTCTTTAAGTATCTATAAGCAGCATTATTAATCACTACTTCATATTGATTATCTGTTAAAGGTATTCCTCCTTCTTTAAGAAGATTCTTATCAATGGAATCATCCACAAAAGAATAGATAGAAGAGAATGATATCTTATCTAACTTTTCATCACCACTTTTGATAAGAGGATATGGTGATAATAAAGTATCGCAATTGGGTTCAACAACAAATCCATCTAGGGGCAATGTAGCTATCTCTTCTAAAGATGGTCTCGACATCTTCACAAGCGACATCTTGCTTCCAGGAATGCTTTGAGAAGTTTCTTTATATATCGTTGCCACACCATAATCAAATTGCTGATAACTATTATTGATAACACTGTTTCTATTGCCTTCAGAGAAACCGATAATAAGCATCGAAGACACTAAACCTATTATCAAAGATAATATCGATATGATGTTCCTCATTAATCTTCTCTTGAAGTTAGACTTAAATATTTCTTTAATCCAGAGATTATTTTTCTTACGTACAACCTTTTTGTTCTTTAAACCAAAGGGCATTGGTCCTTGGTTATCTTTATCTTCTTCAATCCATCCATCTTTAATAGTGATAATTCTATCGGCATATTTCTTCACTAGTTTCATATTATGAGAAACAAGGATAACTATCTTGTCTTTACTGATGGATTTTAAGATATCCATTATCAGCAATGAGTTCTTGCTATCTAAAGCCCCTGTTGGCTCATCAGCGATAATAATCTTAGGATCGTTGATTAACGCTCTAAGTATGGCTACTCTACCTTTCTCTCCACCACTTAAATCTGCACACTTACGATAGATGAATAAATCATCAAAACCCAAGCCTTTTAAGAGGTTTTTCGCCGCAATTTCCACTTCTTTTCTGTTTTTACCGTGTATTAATCCAGGAAGCATAACGTTAAAAAGAACTGTTTGATTCTCTAATAAATGACAATGTTGAAAGACTATACCGATATCGTTGTTACGGTATATTTCTTTTCTCTTATTGTCCCATTTCTGAATATTTTCATTTTGGTAATAGACCACTCCACTTGTGGGTTCATCTAAGAGGGATATCATATTCACAATCGTAGACTTACCGCTTCCCGACTTTCCCACTATGGCGGTGAGGCCCGCATGAAAAGAGATAGAAACGTTATTTAATACGGTTCTAGTCTTATCATCTCCAATCGCATATTTCTTGGAGATATTTGAGATGCGGAGAATACTCATAATAAAAAGCCCCCTACTATATACATAGGGAACTTTTTAATTATTCTTTTCAAAAATTATTACATTTTGACAGCAGCGGGAACTTTGGGAAGTCCAGGCATAGTCATGACCGCACCGGTAAGAGGAACGATGAATCCCGCGCCTGCGGATAATCTCACTTCTCTAACGGTGATGGTGAATCCTGTAGGAGCACCTAACACTTTAGCATCATCAGTAATGGAGTTCGGTGTCTTAGCCATACAGACCGCTAAACCTTTATAGCCCATCTTCTCATATTGAGTGATTTGTTCTTCCGCCATTTCGGTATAGACCACTTGTCCAGCACCATAGATTTCTTTTGAAATCTTTTCAATCTTATCTTTGATGGAGAACTTCTCATCACCGATAGGATAGAGGGCTTTGAAGTTAGATTTCTCATTCTCTAAGATATCTTTAACTGTATTTGCTAATTCCACTGCTCCTTCAGAACCTTTGATGGCACCTTCATTGAGAGCGAACTTATAACCATTAGAGACACACCAGGCTTTTAATTCCGCGATTTCGGCATCAGTGTCACTGGGGAATCTATTCGCAGAGATAACCACTGGAACACCATAGCCTTTCATATTTTCAGCATGTTTCTTTAAGTTACAAATACCGGCCTTCATAGCTTCGATATTCTCTTGATCTAATTCGTCGAATTTCACACCACCATGGAGTTTAAGAGCTCTCACTGTAGCCACTAAAACGACAGCATCTGGTTTTAAGCCTGCTCTTTGACATTTAATATCTAAGAATTTTTCTGCACCTAAGTCAGCACCGAAGCCGGCCTCTGTGACGACAACGTCGGCAAGTTTAAGAGCTAACTTTGTAGCGATGACGGAATTACATCCGTGAGCGATATTAGCGAATGGTCCGCCATGAACGAAAACTGGATTATCTTCTAAGGTTTGGACTAAGTTTGGATTCATCGCCGCGTGCATTAATTTATAGATTGCGCCACGGATATGTAAATCTCTGACAGTAACTGGTTTTTCATCATAGGTATAAGCCACGATGATATCTTCAGTTCTATTTAAGAATTCTTCTTCATCATTAGAGATACAGAAGATGGCCATTAATTCAGAAGCAACGGTGATGACAAATTCTGATTTATGAGTGATGGAATGTTTGGAGTCAGCGCTGGTAACAGTGATATCTCTTAAGGATCTATCATTCATATCTAATGCTCTTGTCCAGACGATTCTATCAGGATTGATATTTAATAAATTGCCTTGGAAGACACTATTTTCCACGATTGCGGAAATAAGATTAATGGTAGAAGTTAAAGCGTGGAAGTCACCGGTAAAGTGAAGATTGATATCATCACTTGGAACGATTGTGGATTTTAAAGCACCAACCGCACCACCTTTAACACCGAAGACTGGACCTAAGGATGGTTCTCTTAACACCGCTAAGGAGTTAACACCAATTCTTCTTAAACCATCGTGTAAACCGATTGTGGTTGTGGTTTTACCTTCACCTGCTTTTGTGGGGGTAATCGCAGTGACTAATACCAACTTAGCGTTCTTGTTATTCTTAACTTCTTCTTTAATCGCTAAATCGATTTTAGCTTTGTCTCTTCCATAAGGGATGACATACTTGTCATCGATATTAAGTTTTTTTGCAATTTCGTAAATGTCTTTCATATACTTACCTCTTATTATCTTTTACTAGCGACTCGCTAGATTCATACATCTTTAATTCAAATTGATTCTTGAAGAACGTCACCTGTCTCTTCGCGTAATTACGGGTTCTCTTCTTAATAAGTTCAACAGCATCCTCTAAAGATAATCTTCCTTCTAAATAGTCAATTATCTCTTTATAACCAATCGCCGCTCTCGCGGTCCTAGATAGGTCATAATTCTTCAAAAGAGATTCAACTTCTTTGATAAGACCTTGCTCAATCATTTGATCCACTCGAAGATTGATATTCTCATAAAGAACATCACGAGGAGGATTGATCATTAATATTTTAATATTATCATAGATTAATTTGTGTTCTTGTGAAGCAATATTTTCACTTTTTGTCATTTTTCCACTGCGAGATATCATTAAAGCCCTAATAACTCTCTTCCGATTGTTCTTATGAATGCCTTCTGCAGCGATTGGATCAGCCTTTAATAACATGTCATATAAAGTGTCATTATCGAGTTCTTCTAAGTCAGAGACATCCACTGGTTCTTCTTCCTCAAAGACATAATCATAGATGGACGCTCTAATATATAATCCAGTTCCACCGACGACAATGATGTTTTCACATTTCTTAGATAGTTCATCAACAGTCTTGCGGAATAAAGATTGATATTCCATCACTGAGAAGTTCTCATTTGGTTCTTTGATATCTAACAAATAATGATTCTTATAATCTGGATCATCTTTAGATATCTTTGCGGTACCGATATCCATATGTTTATAGATTTGGAAGGCATCTGCGTTCACAATGGGAGCATTATAAAAATGAGAAAGCGCAATCGCAGCGCTTGTCTTTCCACTACACGTAGGCCCGCACACAATATAAATCATGCGTATATCATAGCACAAAAAATGCGAAATTTAATTCGCATTTATTGAATAATATCTTTTATTTGTGTAAGAAGGTTCTCCACTTCCTCTTTCGCGGCTTCATAATTGACCACGAGAGGATGGGAATTATAGATATCTAGGAGATTATTTCTCTCTTCTTCTTTACCTAAGGATTTGAGTCTAGCAATCTCCGTTCTCATCCTTTTGAGTTCTTCATCGTTCTCATATAATTCTTTGAGACGATAGTATTCTCTAACTTCAGGAAGATTATCTATTTCTTCTCTTAATAATTTCACTTCTTCGATGAGCTTATCCATTGACGATTTCTCCAATCAAAGAATAAGTATGAGATTCTAATATTTTCACTTTGATAATCGTGCCTACTAAAGAGATGTCTCCTTTAAAATGGACGAGTTTATTCTCTTCGGTATAGCCGGAGAGCATATTCTCATCAGTTTTAGATACACCATCGACGAGAACATCGAAGGTCTTGCCCACCATAGAGAGTGAATGTTCTTCAATATGTTTCTCTAAGTGTTTAACTAATTCTTTAAATCTTCTACCTTTATCTTCTTTAGAGACATTGTCCACCATCTTCGCTGCGGGTGTGCCTTTTCTTGGAGAATAGATGAAGGTAAACGCAGCTTCATATTTCACAATATCCACTAAGGAGCAGGTGTCTTGGAATTGTTCTTCTGTCTCATTGGGGAAGCCCACAATGATATCCGTGGATAAGGATAATCCAGGGATATTCTCTCTCATCTCTTTAACGAGATTTAAGTATTGTTCACGGCTATATCTTCTACCCATCTTTCTTAAGATTTCATCGTTTCCGGATTGCACTGGAAGATGGATAAATTTCATAATATTATCGTATTTTGCAATGATTTTGATCATTTTTGAGGAGAAATCCCAAGGATGTGATGTGGTAAATCTCAATCTTGGAATGCCAAGTTTTGCGACAGCCTCTAATAAGTCAGCGAAGTCTTTTCCTTCATCTAAGTCTTTACCATAAGCGTTGACGTTTTGACCTAATAAAGTAATCTCTTGATAACCAGCATCAATGAGTCTTTGACATTCATCTAAGACATCTTGGAAGTGTCTGCTTCTCTCTTTGCCTCTAGTATAAGGAACGATACAGTAGGTACAGAATTTATTACATCCATAGATGATGTTCACAAAAGCTTTGTAATGATTATTACGACAATCAGGAACAAACTCCACGACATCACCTTGTTTACTTTCAATAGATACAATTCTTTCACCACTTGTATAGGTCTCATAGACTAAATCTAATAATTGACTAATCTCATGTGTGCCAAAGAATAGATTAACTTCTGGGAAGGTATCCATTAATCTCTTTAAGATTTCTGGTTGCTCCACCATACAGCCACAGATGGCTAAGATAAGCTTTTTATTTTTCTTTCTTAATCTTTTAAGATTACCAATTTCACCATAGACTTTATCTTCCGCATTTTCTCTGACCGCACAAGTGTTGATGATGATAACATCGACTTCTTCCACGTTATCGCTAGAAACATAACCAGCATCTTCTAGCATGGCTCTCATCGTCTCTTCATCTCTCACATTAGCTTGGCAGCCATAAGTTTTAATAAAGTACTTCTGACCTTGAGAAATCTTTCTTAAATCATCAATGTGCTCTGATTTAGCAGTACAAAAACGAGTCACTTCTTTTTTACGAGAAGCGGCTTTTAATAAATCAGGGGTGTTGATAATCTTCGTTTTCATCTTATTCTTCAACATAGTAGATGGAGAATATGTCTCTAGCTAATCCAGTTTGTTCATCAGCATCGATCACTACTGCGGAGAATAAACCTCTTCCTTCTGTTGGTGGTTCGAATCTGGACATCTCTCCATACATATTTTTCTTAATTACACTATTCTTTTCAAAACCAAGGACACCATCATTAAATCCAGTCATACCGACATCGCTGATGAAGGCAGTTCCTTTCTCTAATATTTTTGCGTCGTTAGTTTGAACGTGTGTATGTGTGCCTAATACCGCAGTTAATTTACCATCAAAGGCATAGGCATAGGATTGTTTTTCTCCTGTCGCTTCCCCATGATAATCGACGATATGGATATTAGAAGGTTCCGCACTTTCTAATAAGTCTAAAGTCGTTAAATAAGGGGAATTAACAGTTTCATTAATAAAGGCACTGCCCAAGATATTGGTAACCCTAATAGTCACACCATCAATATCAAATAAGGCCGTGCCTTCACCTTGATAATCTTGCAATAAATTTAACGGTCTAACTAATCGATCCACTCTATCAATATAACGGGTGATTTCATTCTTGGAGTTATAGTGATTACCTAAGGTAATAACATCCACACCAGCATCGATCAATTCATCATAATGATGCTTAATTAAACCTTTACCATGCGTGGCATTCTCTCCGTTAGCGATGACGAAATCAATCTCGTATTTATTGATAAAGTAAGGGAGTTTTTCCTTTATCATCCGTCTACCGACGGCACCGACAATATCACCGATAAATAATATTTTCAAAATCTAATAATCTTTCTATTTGGCTGTTTCAACCGCGCGCATTTCACGGATGACAGACACTTTAATTTGACCTGGATAGGTCATTTCGTTTTCAATTCTCTCTCTGATTTCACGAGCAATCTTATACGCTCCGATATCATCAATCTTCTCGTAATCCACGATGACTCTTAATTCACGACCAGATTGTAAGGCATAGGATTGGGAGACACCTTCGTAGGATTTACAAATCTCTTCAAGTTGTTCAATTCTCTTGATGTAGTTCTCAAGCATTTCACTTCTAGCACCAGGTCTCGCAGCAGATAAAGTATCCGCGGCTTGGACTAAGATAGCGATGATGTATTTTTGAGGACAATCGCCATGGTGAGATTCAATCGCATTAATAACGACATCTGGTTCACCATATTTCTTTGCTAAACGGCTACCTAATTCGACGTGGCTACCATCGACTTCGAAGTCAACGGCTTTACCGATATCGTGTAATAAGCCCGCTCTCTTAGCTAAGTTTTGGTCCAAACCAAGTTCTGCGGCCATCATACCAGTTAAGTATGCGACTTCGATACTGTGGTCTAAAGCATTTTGGCCATAAGAAGTACGGTATTTGAGTCTACCAACATAATCTAATAATTCTTTATTAATTCTAGGTAAACCAAGTTTAAAGGCCACTTCTTGACCAGTTTTATGGATGGTTTCATCCACTTCTCTTTTACATTTCTCAACGATTTCTTCGATACGTCCAGGTTGGATACGGCCATCTTTGATTAAGGCCTCTAAAGACATACGAGCAATCTCTCTTCTAATAGGATTGAAGCAGCTTACGGTGATAACTTCAGGAGTATCATCGATAATTAAATCAACACCTAATAATTGTTCTAAGGTACGAATGTTACGACCTTCACGACCGATGATTCTACCTTTCATTTCATCTGATGGTAAGGCAACGACTGAAACAGTTCTTTCAGTAGTCACATCTTGAGCGTATTTCGCACAAGCCATAGATAATAATTCTTTGGCTTTTTCATCAGCGGTTTCTTTCGCTTCATCTTCTTTGTTCTTGATGTAAGCAGCGATTTCTTTGGAAATCTTGGACTCCACTCTCGCCATTAATTCATCTTTCGCTTCTTGAGTGGACATTTGGCTAACTTTTTCTAACTCGGAGATAATGCTATCGATTTTAGTCTGCAAATCTGCTTCCTTTTTATCGACATCTTTGAGTCTTCTAGTTAAGGTTTCGTTCTTTTGTTCAAGAGCGGTTTCCTTTTGAATCAAAGCGGCATCACGACGGTCAATGCTCTGCTCTCTTTGAGATAATTTATTCTCTTGATTCGCAATTTCTTGTTTTCTTTCGTGAATCTCTTTGTTGGCTTCTTGTTTCATTTCATACACAGCTTGTTTGCCATCTAACTGTGCGTTCTTGGCAATGTGTTCGGCTTTGATTTCCGCGTCACGAATTATTTTTTGAGCATTTTTGTTCGCTCTTTGTTTCTTAAAAACAGGAACGAAAAAGATGATGGCAGCGCCAATTAAAAGACCGGCAACGCCACAAACAATTGGTAACACTATAGTCAAAGCATCTACTAATACTATCATATAGTATTCCTTTCTATAGTCTTCTCGACCAAAATATAGTTACAAGGAATTATAACTAAATTACCTAAAAATCCTAGTTATCCCGTAGGAGAGATATAAGGATTTAGATTATATATTTACAGGCAAGCCTGATAATAAAGTTCTCGATAAGAGAATATATAGGTAAGTACCTTTCGACGGGTACGCAAATATTATATATGTAGGCACGCCCATATATCAATATTTAAAAAGAACCCGGGACACCCGAGTTCTATATATTAATGAAGGATTGTATTGATCGTATCATTATAATGAATGGCCACATAGTCATCCATAAATGACACTTCTTGTCCGGTGATAGAAACACTGCTATCAGAGAGTAATGACATATCCATATGGAGATGTAATGTAATCAAGACATTGATACCCAAATCGATGACTGCACGATTGAGTTTTTCACCATTATGATAGACATCTAATGATAAGGTTTCTAAGGAATCACTCTTGGCGAGTTCACCGACATTAATAGCGAAATGGAAATCCTTATTAGAAGCATCATAACTATATGCTTTTACAATGTTTTCATATTGGATTTGGCCTTCACCCATGCTCATTCCACCAATTCTATCGAGGATGGAACTACTTAATCCGAGGACATGACCACATAAGATATCAAGGACATTATCCATGAAGTAATCTTCAGTGCATCTTAGATAGAGATTATTATTGATTTCACTTTCCACAACGATGCCGAGAATCTTCTTTTCCGGACGATAATCGTGACGGTTGATATAGAACACCTTATCCACGTTATCGTACATCAAGTAAGCTTCACGAGTTAAACTGAGGGAATAATCCGCACTGAATAATAAGTTCACAGGAATATCAGTGAGATGGGCTAACACTTTGACATGTCCACCATTATTGACGATCTTGATATCG
This sequence comes from Bacilli bacterium, assembly GCA_045130875.1. Lineage (GTDB taxonomy): Bacteria > Bacillota_I > Bacilli_A > RFN20 > CAG-826 > RUG13091. The sequence goes on from JBGUQI010000022.1 coordinate 222,384, forward strand.
CCTTGCATGGTAATCGCATCGAATAAGTCAGAGACATTGAGAGTGATTGGACCACTGAAATGATAGTAGTTAAATTCAGAAGTATTTAATCCTAATCTTAGGAATAAAGATAAGGTAGTTAAATCGATAAAACTACTGTTATCTTGAAGTCTATGTTGGTTATAGAAATCTTCATCAAAATTATGGAGGTCAAAGGACATATTAAGTGTCTTTCCTCCAAGATTTAGACCATAGATATCCGCACCTTCAATAGAGGTTTCATTGTATCTAATTACTAAAGTAAAGTTCACATCTTCCATGCCGATAATAGCACCATTTAAATCGAGTGTAACTTTAGTAGGAGTAACATCTAAGGAAGTGATGAAGTCTGCATCTAATAAGACACCGTATTGCCCTTCTAAAATCATCGCTAATGGAGTGGCTTCCGCTTCTTCCATAAGGCCACCCAACAATTCCATCATATGGTCATCTTTGCTGGCTAATAATTCACTAACCATTCCAAAGATAGAATCTAATGTTTCATTATCGAATTTAGCGTTGGTCTTATTTCCAGAAGTTCCACTATAAGAGAGGAGAACTCTACCTTGGCCTTGAGCATCAGCAATAATCTTATGAGGATAGTTATCACCATCAGTGATGTTTAAGACGCCAGCACCGTAATCGAAGTTCTTGTGTAAGCCACCTTTGCTCTCATCATATTTAAGAGCAAACTCAAATTGACCATTTAAGGTAACATCTCTGGTGTTTTCATCACCATCATCGATTTGGATATTGAAGTTAGCACCAAATCTATCTTGATGGATGAGTTCATCCACGGTGTCCACTAATGATAAAGCGGGGTCTAATGCCACATAATCATTTTGGTTAATATAGGTGTATTCATATTCGTTTAAGTTAATCGAAGCATTAATGAGGTATTCATCATATCTCACATCACTAACTTCAAGGGAATTAATAGAGTCTTCATCGAAGGTCACTTTTAGTCCAAATGGATCAACAGGTAAGTCGAAATAACAAGGATTGAAAGTTAATGATAAATAGTTGCTTGATAAGTCAAAATCACTAATAAATTCCGGCAAATCATTGAGATATGGAAGGATTTTGTTTAAATCTATCTCACCAGAAACATCGGAAAGAGTGTCTAAAACATCATCAAATGATCCACTATTAGTCTTGTCCATAATCTTAGAGACAAGAGTGAAGACATTACCTAATTTCATAGAGACTTTTAAGTTCTTCACACCGAGGAATAAAACACCTTCATCTAAGGCGGCATTGATATGGTGAGAACGATTATTCTCTTCGATGATTAAATCGGTATATAGGTTCAAAGTGGATAAATCGAAATCGAGTTCACCATTAACATCAACAAAGTCAGTAACTTCTTCACTAACTTTATCGATATCTAATGACACTTCCATATTCGCGGATTTAGCATCCACTAAGTCGATAACATGATTAATTAAACTAAAGGCAGGTTTGAATTCACGATATAAACTAGCATTCTCTCCTTCCATAGGATTCACTAAGTTTGCTGTTTCCTCCTTCAAGCAATGTAAATCACTAGTCGCGGAGATGTTCATACCCATTAATTCGGTTTCAGGTAATTCCACACCCACCATTTCATACTTATCGTTAGTTAGGAACTTAATGGTGATGTCTTCAGAGAAAGCAAAGCTGAAATAATGTTCATCTTCAGTTTTGACTTCTTTCATCTTGGTTAAGGATTTCAATAAAGCATTAATATCTAAATCTGTGAATTCTGATGGAACAGCAAAATCAACACCAAAGGTGGGAAGCATATCCATGACATCACTAATATCATCAGTCTTTAAATAGAAATGAGTATCAAAGCAATCTAAATAAATGGTGTTGTCAAAGAAACCAACGGATAAGTCTAAATCTAAGGCTCCAGTTTTAACATTGATGTCACCCGCTAATTTGATGTTTTCTAAATCAGCGATAGAAACTTCTAAATCGGTGATTGATAAATCAATATTATCTAAAGATAAATCTCTTCTAATAGGAGCTTCATCAGCATAACTGATTGGTTTAATAGAAACATCAATATTGCCTTCTAATGTTTTAGCACTTGTTAAGTTAGCTAAAAACTTTGCGGAATGAGTTAACTCTTTGAGTTCCGTATTCTCTTGTGCAGCAGCGGGAACATCGGGTTCTTTAGTCTCTTTCTTTTTATAGCAAGAGAGGAAACCCGCTCCTAAGCCTAAGGCGAATACCGCTGTAAAAATGCCTGTCTGTAACAGTATTGTTTTCCAAACTTTCATATTCAATAATCCTTAATAGTCAAAATTAGTGTTGATATCGGGAATTCCACCATCGTAATTGTGGATGAATTCCTCAGTGAGAGAGCCAGTACTTCTATTCATCATACCGGCAGCGTAAACATCGTATTCTTCATTGGTAACCATTTCTTTGAGGTTGAGTTCTTTATCCATGGTGAATTTCAAGCTCACCTTGTAGAAGGTTGGATAATCTTCTAAGTCAGAAATGGATTTCATCTGTTTAACATAACGAGAAACAGAATATTCTTTGTGGAGATCCATGTTAACGATGTACTCATCTTCAGTCTCATCAATTGTGGAGTTGAGAACTGTATGAGAAGAGATGATGTAAATGCATGGTCTCTTTAATGTTTTGCCCCAATTGGTTTCATGTTCTTGGAGGGTGACATTCTTTTTAAGATATTCAGGCCAAGTGGCGGTACCTTTATCGGTTACTTTCTTGCCCGTATATTCATCAATTGATTGATCGCCATGTTGATAGAAACGAACACCACACTTAACAAGAGAGGAATAAGATAATGATTCAGTATAGAATTCATCACCATCACGGACATCCTCAGCGAAAATATGTTGTTTAACAATCGACGCCTTGACTAAACCATGAGAAATAGTCTGAGCATGTTCTTCACGAGCAAATTTCTCAAGACCGATGTTAACTAACTCATATGGTTTATAGAGCGAATGGTCATTATTGCCTTCCATATAGGCCTCATAAAGACCAGTTGTATCGTCTTCATAGTTAAGGGCATCATCAATATCAACGTAGGACACCTGTCCACGGCTGTAATAACTCTTACCGAATATGATACCGAGTGCTAATCCTAACGATATAGCACTAACACACACTATTGAGGTGATAACAATTGTCGATGCTTTGACTTTCTTTTTCATAGCGCTAAACAATATACACGCATAGGTAAAAATGTGCGCCTATTCGTAAGAAATAAAAAAGAGAGTCAATTCTCCAACTCTCCAAAAAAGAGAATTTATACTTTTTTTGTGCAGTTTTACTGCTAAAATATAGATATTGACGATATGGAAGATCTAAAAATCATTGTTGGCAAAAATCTTGCCGCCTTAAGAAAAAAGAGCAAGTTAACACAGATTGAACTAGCGGATAAGTTCCACTATTCCGACAAAGCTGTCTCTAAATGGGAGCAGGGTTCTACCCTCCCAGACTTAGAAACATTGAAACAACTCTGTGATTTTTATGGTGTCTCGTTAGACTATCTAACAAGAGAAGAAAATATCAATGATCCTCATGTTGAAACATCGGAAACCAGGATATCTTTTATCAACCATATCATTACCAGCTGTTTATTAGGCATGGTCATCTGGATGGTGGCCACTATCATCTTTGTCTATCCTCTCGTTGTTAAACAACAAGAAACATATTATTGGAATATCTTTGTCTTGGCAGTTCCCGCGACATGCTTAGTGATATTCTTCATGAACCTTATTTACTTTAAGGCTAATAAGTTATTAACATTTATCGCTTTAACTACTTTTGTCTGGTCACTTTTAAGTGGAGTGTTCTTGCACTTTTTCTTCTTTGCGGAGAACTTCTTAAATCTCTGGCCAGTATTCCTTATAGGAGCACCAATGCAAGGCATACTCCTATTATGGTATGTGAGATTACCCACAAAAAAAGTAGCGAAACGTAAATAACGCTACTTTTTCTTTAAAAAAGAAAGGAACTATTCGGACTCTTGAGCTTTTTTAGCTTCTTTAATTTGTTTGATTAATTCTTCTTCGATATCTTCGTTGCTCTTGAGATAGTCTTTAGCAGCTTCTCTACCTTGAGCAATCTTTTGACCTTGATATTCGAACCAGGAACCACTCTTCTTGATGAATCCTAATTCACAAGCGAGGTCTAAGATTTCACCAGTCTTGGAAATACCTTGACCATAGATGATATCGATTTCACATTGTTTAAATGGTGGGGAAACTTTGTTCTTAACAATCTTGATGCGGCAGGTATTACCATAGATATCCGCGCCTGTCTTTAAAGCTTCAGTTCTTCTGATATCGATTCTGATAGAAGCATAGAACTTTAATGCTCTACCACCAGATGTGGTTTCAGGGTTGCCATATAAGACACCAACTTTTTCTCTTAATTGGTTGATGAAGATTACTGCGCATTCTTTCTTATTGAGAATGGCGGCAATCTTTCTCATCGCTTTAGACATAAGTCTAGCTTGCATACCAACAGAGCTATCACCCATTTCGCCATCTAATTCCGCTTGTGGGACTAAGGCGGCGACTGAGTCGACGATAATTAAACTAATCGCACCACTATTGGCGAGCATCTCTGCGATTTCAAGAGCTTGTTCACCGGAATCTGGTTGAGAAAGAATTAATTCATCGATATCAACGCCTAAGTTTTTCGCATAGACTGGATCGATTGCATGTTCTGCATCGATGAATGCTGCTCTACCACCACGCTTTTGACATTCCGCAATAGCGTGTAAAGCTAATGTGGTTTTACCACTGGATTCAGGACCAAAGATTTCAATGATTCTTCCTTTGGGGTATCCACCAACACCTAAGGCTTCATCAAGTAATAATGAACCACTAGGGATGACGTCGACATCAACTGCAGGTCTTTCACCGAGTTTCATGACGCTGCCTTTGCCGAACATCTTTTCAATTTGTCGTAGTGTATCGTCTAATGACACTACATTTTCTTTTTCGTTTTTTGCCATAAATTCACCTCTACCAATATAAATAGTGTGTATTTTCGATTTCTTTGTCAGAAATTATGAAATTTTTTTAAATAATTTTTCTAAAGCGTATTGGACAGCTTCATCTTGAATCTGTTCTCTTTCGCCATTTAAGTTTAACTTATAGATTTCCGCAGATGTCTTATCAGCAATACCGATATAGACCTCACCAACTGGTTTACCTTCCATGGCTTCTGGTCCGGCATTTCCAGTAAAGGAAACACAGACATCAACGTTTAATACTTTTCTTCCATTACGCACCATTGCATATGCAATCTCTTTACTGACGACGCCAAACTCTTTAACTTCTTTTTCATCGATACCTAAGAGTTTGATCTTCTCTTCAGTCGCGTAGGTCACTAGTCCACCCTTGTAGAATTTACTAGCCCCACCTTTGCTGGTTATCGTAGAAGCAAAAAGACCACCCGTAAAAGATTCGACAGAACCAAGGGTTAATCCTTTGTTAATGAAGGCTTTCTTAAGCTTCTCGATTGTCATCTTTCTTTTCTTCCTTTAATACGTGTGCGTATTTAACCACGTAAATAATTCCAGAAATCACTGAAGCAGCGGTACAGAGATAAACCGCAATTCTCGCTACCCATTGATGATCAAAATAGTTAAATGGCCAGCTATTGAGTAGCACTAAACCAACAGCCACCATCTCTAAGACGGTTTTCATCTTACCGAAGATATTGGCTCCGATAACAACACCCTTTTGGGCAGCGATAAATCTTAAAGCATCCACCACTATATCTCTAGCTACTAACAAGATAGCGCACCAGATAGAGAAGGTCATTTGTCCTTCGGGAACATAAGTGGGTTTAACGATCAAAAATATGACCATGGAGTTGATTAAAAGCTTATCTGCCACAGGGTCTAAGAACTTGCCTAAATTAGTAACTTGATTGTTCTTTCTCGCTAAATAACCATCTAAAAAGTCGGTAAAACTCGCAATAACGAAGAAAATAAATAATCCTAAGTATAACCAGTTGATACCGGTATTAGGGATGTTAGGGATGCTAAAATCAAGTACCGCTAATTTGATGAAATATAATGTCACTAAGGCGACAATCATTAATGCGATAGCAATGATTCTAGAGAATGTGATTTTGGTTGGTGTGTTCATATTTCTCCTAGTGAGTATTCGATCCTGTAAGCCATGTTTTGTCTAGGACAATTATTTATCTAAGCAATGCTTACCAATCTCTGTTCGATTCCTTCGATTGATCTCCCCTACCAAATTTGGGTTTCTTGCTTGTGGGGTTTACCGCGTTCCACTTTCATGTTTCCATGAAACTTCGTCACTGTGGCACTTTCAGGAGTATCACCATAGTTTCCCTTAGGTCTTCCTCCGCCGTCACGCACTCCTGCGTGCCTAACGTTATTTTTTCCGTTAGCGCAATCACTACGAGCATCACAGCTCGTGCAAGCATGGACTTTCCTCTAGCCGTAGCCAGCAATTATCCAGACCGAATGTTATTTTATATTATTGGGATTAAACCCATTTTGCCAGAGAAATGTTTCAAGACGACGAATTCTCTTAATTAAATCGAGATTTTCATCTGTGACTTTGTCACCTTCTTTAACTCCGGCGTATTTGGTTTTTAAACGGCCTAATTGAAGTTCTAAATCCGCTTTATCTTTTTCAAGTTTCTCAATCTTTGCGTTAAGTTTTTCGAGTTCTTCTTTACTGAGAAGATTATTAGCTTCGATCTTTTCATAATCGTGCATAATTCTATCTAAGAACTTATCGACCTCATATGGATCGTATCCACGAGGAACGGCCTTGAAGAATTTTTCACTGATCTGTTCACTTGATAAAACTAGTTTAATCGCCATATAAAAACCTCTTAACTATGATAATATAGTTATATGACTATTTCAATCTTTTTTCTTTTGAAAAAAGAATATAAGTGTTATAATATCGAGCGATGAATAAGAAATTATTAAAGTGTCTTAGAGGTAATAAAGTATTGGTGTTTCTCGATTTCGAGGGCACACAGTTTTCCCATGAGATGATTGCTATCGGAGGACTTACGGTTACCATCGATCCTAAGACAGGAAGAATTAAAAAGAGAAAAGACCCCTTTAAGATTTATGTCAGAGCCCACAACAAGATAGGTGGCTATGTCACTAACTTAACAGGTATCAGTGAACAAACATTAAAAGAAAAAGGTGTGGTCTTTGATACTGCGATGAAAGCCTTAAAGAAATATGTCGGTATCAATTTCAAGAAAGCCACATATGTCACATTCGGTAATCATGATTTAAGGATTTTAAATCAATCTATCGCTTATAATCTTGCTTATCCTAAAGAAGTAACATCACAAATTCAAAAGAACTATTTTGATTATTCCGCTTTTATCAGCGAATACATTAGAGATGAAAAAGGTAATCCTTTAAGCTTAGTCCACTACTGCGAATTATTTGGAGTTCCAGAAGCGGGTGCCGCTCATGACCCAGAAGTCGATGCTATTAACTTAGCTAATCTCTATGATGCCTTCTTAGTAAATACTAACCTTGTTGTCGCAGAATATAAGAAGCATCTCAAATTACATAATTCCAATCTTCCTGCTCCAATCGCTAAAGCGGTTGTCCGTTTAGTCAGTGGCGAAACAGTCACCGCTCAAGAGTTTGAAGATGAAATCAGAAAGTATTTATCATAATGATTAGATATCCAAACGGTACACAATATAACCCTATCGGTAAAAAGAAAAGAGAGAGTAAAAAGAGCAAAGAGGATCTCTCTATTTCTGCATCCAATAGAGGTATGAACTTAGAGAATGATATTAATATCTCTAATGAATACTACACAGATAATGGCATTGCCTTAATTACTAAAAGACCCACTCCTATTAACATAGTTAAAGTTGATTATTCTAGAGGCGCAAGAATCACTGATGCTTACTTCGAAAAACAATCCACGACTGACTATAACGGAGTATATAAAGGCAAATACTTAGACTTTGAAGCCAAGAACACAAAGAACAAAACAAGTTTCCCATTAAGCAATATTGAAGACCACCAGATTCTTCATCTTAAGAGAGTTATCGAGCAAGGTGGAATAGCGTTCTTCATTATCCAATTCCAGCTCCTCAATGAAGTCTATCTCCTCGATGCTTCCTTCGTCATTCACTTCTATGAAAAAGGTAAAAGAAAATCCATCCCTTATGAAATCTTCAAATCGGATGGAATACTAATTAAACAAGGATATAATCCACGCCTCTATTATCTAGATGCGGTAGAAGAAAAATATTTCAAAAAGTAGCGGAATCCGCTATTTTTTTGTGCAAATCTCACATAATTTGCAATTTTCACAGTGGGGATTTCTGGCCACACAGACATCTCTTCCAAAGTGAATTAATTGATGATGTAACTTAATCCAATCTTCTTTCGGGAAGAGTTTTTTGAGTTTCATTTCAGTATCATAAGCATCATCTTCAAGACTCGCTAATTTAAGTCTTTTGGTGATTCTTAAAATATGGGTATCAACTGGTAAATCAGGTATCTTAAACACTTCCGCTCTAATGACACCTGCAGTCTTGTTCCCTACACCAGGCATATTCTGTAATAAGTCCTTATCAGAAGGAAGGACACCATTAAAGTTATCTAATATGTATTTAGCGATTTCGATAACATGTTTGGCCTTATTCTTATATAAACCAATAGAATGGATGATATCTTCCACCATGTTTAAATCAGCATTCGCTAATGCTTCTAAAGTTGGATATGTTTTAAATAAATTTTCAGTAACTTTATTAACAGCAATATCGGTTGTCTGCGCGGATAACATCACCGCGATAACTAATTCATAATCTTTGTTATATTTTAGTTCACAACCAACATTAGGATATCTTTCATCAAGGAAGGAAGTGATGAGAGATAGTTTATTTCTTTTCGTCATCATTTAATTCAGATAACCAAGGGGTTTTTGCGATACGAATGGTCTCTTCGAGATTCTTATTCCAGTTCGCATCCATTGTGGTTCTGCCTTCCGCTTCGATATCATCTCTTTCGGACCAGGCTAATAATATCTTATCGACACTTCTAAAGGATTTCTTTCCTTTGGAAATGGCTTCTTTCATCGCATTGATGATTCTGTCATCACTATATCCATAGGATATCCATTCTCTAATCTTAGAGAATTCAATCTGGGATAAAGGACGATTGAAGATCTTTTCCGCTTCACCATAGACGTTATTCACTCTATCGGAGACTTCTTTTTTATTCTTACTATCTTCTTCAAAAGAAGACATCATTTGGAATTCTCTAAAGAGCTTGGCTTTAAGTGGGTCTAAAGATGTCACTGTCTTATTTCCGCGAGTGACATATTCGATAAAACCACGATCCACGAGTCCCGCGAGAATGCGGTCGATATCTTGAATCTTTAAGGACATCTTTAAAGACAATAAATCAGGATTGATAAAGGGATTACCTTGACCAATCAAATGATCAATCATAAAAAGCACCGCGAGTTCATTCTCGTTGATGTTTATTTTTTTGTAACTCTCTAATAAGAGAAAACGGAAATCAATAGCTTCGGAAATCATGTGTCATTATTCTATCGCATCTAAATAAGATTGGATATTGTATTTTTTAAAATATTTAAGAATTCTCTCTTTGTTAGTGCATCTAATCTTTTTAATGTCCTGTTTAATCTTCTCGATATTGAGGTTTTTCAATAGGTCAATATTATCTCTAATCGCATTATCTAATTCGCTTTCAATATTTAAGTCAAAATCTATAGCAAATCTAATCGCACGGATGATTCGTAATGGGTCTTCTTTTAACCTATTTTCTGGTTTACCAATCACCCTTAAAAGATGGTTTTCTAAATCCGCTTTACCTTTCACATAATCAATAACTTTGAGATCCTTATCCATATATAAACCATTGATGGTAAAGTCTCTTCTTAAAACATCAACATAAAGGTCTTTCACGAATTCAATCTTTCCAGGATGTCTGCTATCTAGATAGGAGTTTTCTTTTCTTAACGTAGTGATATCGAACTTCACACCATCACTATCTTTATAAGAAACACTTCCGTATTTAGCGAAAACAAAGTTTGCTTCTGGTAAGAACTCTTCTATCTCATCTGGAATAGCGTCAGTTACCACATCCATATCAGTAAGTGGCAAGCCTAAAAGATAATCTCTAACAGTTCCACCCACTAAAAACAAAGAATAACCATTCTTTTCAAATAATGTGACTAGTTCTAAATAGTTCTTAATCAAATCCATCTTATTTATTATAAACAAATAAGGATAAAAAAATAAGAGGAATGACCTCTTATCTTTTGAAAGGAATAAAACAAACTATTTGTTTAATTTCGCTTTAATAGCCTTGGATGGTTTGAAGGAAATAGCACGGCTTTCCTTAATGGTGATGAGGGTATGCTTTTTAGGATCAGTACCCACTCTTTGTTTTCTCACTTTTGGAGTAAAAGCACCAAAACCAGTAATATTGACTTCGCGGCCTGCTAATAATGCTTTTTCCATTAATTCGAACGCGATTTCAATGGCGTTATCAGCATCTTTCTTGCTGAGATGGGCTTTTTCTGCGACTTGTTCAATTAAGTCACGCTTGTTTAATTTTTGCATTTTGATTCTCCCCTTTTTTCAAACACTAAAAGTTATTATATCATTCTTTGCGGTTTCTCACTACGAGATTTATTGGTGTACCTTCGAAATTAAATGTCTCGCGTAATCTGTTCTCTAGATATCTTAGATATGAGAAGTGCATCCACTCAGAATTATTTACAAATAATACGATTGTTGGAGGTGCCGATGATACCTGAGAACAATAGAGGATCTTAATTCTTCCTCCATTGAAGTTAGGACTGGGATTCATCATCTGAGCATCCTGCATAACATCGTTTAATAATGAGGTCTTAACTCTAGTATGATAAGCTTCATGAACCATCATTAAAGTTTCAAAAATCGTGTCAATTCTCTGCTTTTTTAATGCAGAAACAAAGCAAATCGGCGCATAATCTAAGAATTTATACTCCTGTCTAATCCACTTTGTCATCTCACTAATCGTGTTGGTTTGCTTATCCACTAAGTCATATTTATTGACCACGATAATGATGGCTTTATGTAAATCAGTCGCATAACTGATAACGTGTTTATCTTGTTCGGTAATACCTTCTTTACCATCGAGCACTAATAAGACAATCTCACTTCTCTCAATAGCTTTTAATGCTCTAATAGCAGAATACTTATCAATGGCTTCAAAGATCTTGCCTCTCTTCTTTAAACCAGCGGTATCAATAACCACATATTGTTGATCACCTTTGGTGAATGGAGTATCAATGGAATCTCTTGTGGTTCCAGAGATATTGCTAACAATAACTCTATCTTGATTCAATATAGCGTTCACTAATGAGGATTTACCAACGTTAGGACGACCCACCATACAGAAGGTAATCTTCTCTTCATCCACTACTTCAGTGTCTTCTGGTAAATGTTTAACGATTTTATTTAATAAATCACCAATTCCGATACCGTGAGCACCACTGACAATAAGGGGTTCACCAAGACCTAAACCATAGAATTCTTGAGCGTCACTCATATGGCTTCCTTCATCGATTTTATTGACTGTGAGAATGATTGGTTTTTTAACCTTATATAGCATCTTAGATACCATTCTATCATCCGCGGTAATTCCGACCTTACCATCCACCACAAAAACGATGACATCTGCTTCTTCAATGGCGATTTCCGCCTGCACTCTAATCTGTTCTTGGAAAGGTCTATTGGTAATTTCTATACCACCAGTATCGATAACGGAAAAAGAACGGCCAAGCCATTCCACTTTAGAATATAGACGATCCCTTGTAATGCCGGCTTCATCATCCACAATCGCGTGGCGCTCACCCACCATACGATTAAAAATCGTGGACTTACCGACATTAGGAGATCCAATTATGGCTACAACGCCACAAGGCATTATTTCTTTTCTCCTTTTTCCGCGAGTTTCTTATCGATGATTTCGATAATAGCGTCCACCACTTCTTGGATGGACATAAAGGATGTATCTAGTGTCACTGCATCTTCCGCACATCTTAAAGGTGCGAAATCTCTATGAGAGTCTATATAGTCTCTCTTTCTGACATCTTCTTCAATTTCTTCTAAGGTACAAGGAATACCTTTAGAGATATTCTCGTCATAACGACGTAAAGCTCTAGTTTCCACACTAGCAATCTGGAAGATTTTCACATCAGCGTTTGGTAAGACATATGTTCCGATATCTCTACCATCCATAATGACAGAATCCTTTTCCGCCATCGCACGTTGTTGGTCGACAAGGAATAAACGGATATCTTTATATTTAGCAATATAAGAGACATTACCGGAGACATCTGTTTGTCTGATGGCTTTAGTAACATCGATGTTATTACATAACACAGTGCCATCTGGTTTCAATTCGATACTAACTTCAGGGATTAAAGCACAAGAAGCTTTTTCATCTGTGCAATCAACACCTTTATGTAAGCAATACCAGGTAAAAGCACGATACATAGCCCCTGTATCGATATATGTATAACCTTTAGCTTTGGCCACTAATTTCGCAACAGTGGATTTACCAGCAGCGGCAGGACCATCAACAGCAACAGCAACTTTCATAACAAATACTCCTATTTCTTCCAAACTAATATCGCAAAGACGATGATACCAGCGGTTAAGAGAACTAATCCCGCAATCGTAAGAACAATCCTAAGGATTCTCATCCTCTTTTGTCGATCCACAAAAACCGCTTCTCTTTCATCATTATTAACATTCTTGATGACTTCATCCATCGGTAATGTAGAGGTGGTATCAAAATCTTCTGATTCTATGGGAATATCTTGTTCATTAGATTCATCAAAAGTAAGGGAACCTTCTTTAATAATTGAGTTACGATATTCTTTAAATCTCTCTATTCTAGATTGTGCCATAAAACCTTATTTTTATTTTAATAAAATAGCTATTACATTTGTAGTAAAAAATTATCTTTTTCTTTTTGTCTATCAATTATTGAAACAAGAGCCAGAATAATATATAATTTTGACAACAAACCTAAGGAGGAAATATCGATGGCCAAAAAGAAAGTCAGAATCGACCAAGGTGCATGCATCGGTTGTGCTTGCTGCGCAGGTACATATCCAGATGATTTCAGAATTGGTGATAATGGTTTAGCAGAAGTTATCGCCGATACCGCGGACGAAGAAGCCGTCAGTGTCTGCCCTGTTGGTGCAATTTCCGTAGAGGAATAATGATATAAAAAGCCAAGGCTTTGTGCCTTGGTTTTTTTATGCAATTTTATCGATAATTTTATGTAATCTCTTATATAAGAGAAAGGTAATGAATACCACCACTACATCCTTCATCGCATTAAATGGTAATCCTACATAGAAGAAGAATGTCCATCCTAAGGATGTGACCCTTGGATTTGCCGCTTTACACATATTGAGGATCACCACTTTTGGCCATCCCATCATAAAGATATAGAAATCTAAGATTAAGAACGAAGTAATAAAGGCGGACACCACAACTTGAATACCGGTTGCGATAATAAGTCCAATAAGCGCCCCTTTGATACTTCTATTTTTCTTATAGAACAAAGCAGCGGGTACTACAAAGGCAACTGAGTAAATGAAATCCGCTAATTCACCAACACCCATCGTATTGGTCATCGGAAGCTTCACTAATGTCTTCACCAAGATAACAAAGAAGCCACTTAATGGACCATAAGCAAGTCCAGCGATTAAAGCGGGCACTTCATCAAAGTGGAATTCTAAAAATGAAGGGAAGAATGGAACAGAGAATTTTAAGCCAGGAACTAAGTATAAAATAATGGAAATCGCTGCAAATAACCCGGTTCTTGCCATAAATTTGGTAGTAATTCCACTACCTTTTTGATTTGTTTTAGCAAAGGAAAGCAATACTCCACCGAGGATGAAGGCAATCGCAATTACTAATCTTGTCAAATCAAATTTATCCATAAAAAATAGCCCTACTCAGGGCTTAAAAACAACTTCTTTCATCCAGACTTTACTGTCGCCACTTGAATCTCACAAGTTCCTGCCTTTCGGCTCGCGGGGTTTACCGCCGGTCGCGTTATTCGCTGCCCTGAAGTGATTAAATTATAGCACTATATAAGAACTATGCATCAAAAAAGAGACATTATAATGGCTGTCTCTTAATTTGATTGTATTCACGAGGATATTTCTTCGGTGTTGGTTTATCTTTAACAATCCTAATTATCGCTCGTTTTTCTTTACATTCTGGAAGGTCACATTCATAGATACTTTCCACATGGCAAGACAAAGTCTTAAAGGCTTTAGAGGCACTATTGATTTCTTCTTCGTAACCCGCACCTTTTAAGGCGATGAATGTACCACCAACTTTGAGCATTGGCATGATGAGTTCTAAGAGAATATTTAATGAGGCAACCGCTCTAGCGGTAGCATAATCAAACTTCTCAATATTGCTCTTAGCATAATCTTCTGCTCTAGCATCTACGCAATCAGTGGATAAATTATATTTATTACTGAGTTCTTTAAGATGATTAATCTTCTTAGAAGTAGAATCTAACAATGTTACTTTAGAATCAGGGCACAAAATCTTAATAATCATGCCTGGGTAACCTGCGCCTGTGCCTACATCAATGATTGATTTGTTAGATAAATCTAAATCTCTAATAGCTAATGCGGAATCAAAGATCATCTTTTCAATAAAAGCATCTCTATCTTTAATCGCCGTAAGATTGAATTTCTCATTCGCGGATAAAGTATCATCCATGAAAGTCATAAGTAAATCTGCTTGCTCATTTGAACAAGAGATTTCTTCTAATTCTAATTGTTTCAATAATTGTTCTTTATTCATGATTTCTAATCTTCTTAATATTCAAAATTAATATCGAAATATCCGCAGGATTAACACCGGATACACGTGATGCTTGACCAATGGTTAATGGCTGTATAGTGTTTAACTTACTTCTTGCTTCTAATGCCAAACCATCCATATGGAGATAATCAATGCCTTCTGGAATCTTCATGGCATCTAGTTTAGCCATACCTTCCGCTTCTTTGATTTGCTTCACGATATAGCCCTCATATTTAGCGATGATCTCCACTTCTTCAATTCCGGACTCATCGAGAGAAATACTATCTAATTCGGGAATAAATTTTGCAATTTCGACGTATTTCACCAATGGACGCTTCAATAATTCAAAAGCTTGGATACCGCCTTTTAGTTCGTTATATCCTAATTCAGTGAGATAATCTTCCACTTCTTTTCTCTTTCCAAGATAAGAAGCTTTTAAGATTTCTACAGCCTTTTGAATGTTTTCTTTCTTACTAATAAAACGTTGATATCTCTCTTCTTTGATTAAACCTACTTGATGTCCAATTTCAGTGAGTCTTAAATCTGCGTTATCATGTCTTAAAAGTAAGCGGAATTCCGCCCTCGAGGACATGAGTCTATATGGTTCTAAAGTACCCTTTGTCACGAGGTCATCAATCATGACACCAATATAGGATTGATCTCTTCTTAGAATCAAAGGTTCTTTACCTTCAATCTTTAAGCAAGCATTGATGCCTGCCATCAAACCTAAACCTGCCGCTTCTTCATAACCAGAGGTACCACAGATTTGGCCACCTATATAGAGACCAGGCCATTTCTTAAGTTCTAATGTCGGACCATATTCTTCAGGTTTGATCAAATCGTATTCGATTGCATAAGCGTATTTTAAAAATACGGCGTTTTCAAATCCCGGTAACGATCTCACCATTTCTTCTTGTACTTCTCTTGGCATAGAAGTTGAAAATCCTTGGACATAGATAGAATCTGTATATCTTGATTCAGGTTCTAAGAATAATTGATGTCTTTCTTTATCGGCAAAGTTAACAATCTTTGATTCGATAGAGGGACAATATCTTGGACCCACTCCTGTAATTAATCCAGAATACATCGCGGAGTCTTTTAGGTGTTCTTTGATGATTTCATGGGTCTTAGGGGAAGTATAAATAAGGTAGCAAGGTATTTGTTCATCCACGGGGATAAAGTCCTTAGTTTCGTATGAAAACGCTAATTTTCCCCTAGTTCCAGGTTGAATCGTACCTTTAGAAAAATCGATGGAATCACTTTTGATTCTGGGAGGAGTGCCAGTTTTAAATCTCGTGGTTTCAATACCCATAGATTGGAGATAGGGAGATAACCCTTTAGAGGGTTTTTCACCATCTGGCCCTTCTTCAAGAACTTCATTACCACGGAAGATTTTGCTCTCCATATATGTTCCTGTTGTTAAGATTACTGCTTTAGCAGTATATTCTTTACCAGTCTCAGTCTTAACACCAAAAACATGATTATCATCATGTAAGACAGACACCACTGTATCTTCAATAACAGTTAAACGTTCAGTATTTAATGCCAGAGTTTGTAAATATTCTGGATATTCTAATTTATCTTGTTGGGCTCTTAAACATTGGACACCAGGACCTTTACCAGTATTTAGCATCTTCATCTGCAAATAATGGTGGTCAGCGGCAATACCCATCATACCACCTAAGGCGTCGATTTCACGAACCACTATTCCTTTCGCGGATCCACCGATGGAAGGATTACATGGCATATTGCCCATCTTCTTGATGTTGATGGTAAGTAAAAGTGTTTCGTGACCCATATGGGCACAAGCAAACGCAGCTTCTAAACCGGCATGTCCACCACCGACAACAATGACTTCGTAGTTATTCATTAGCCAACACTACCATCCATATCCATCTTGATTAATTGATTTAATTCCACAGCGTATTCCATAGGAAGTTCTCTAGAGAATGGTTCAATAAAGCCCATGATAATCATTTGAGTAGCTTCTTTTTCACTAATACCTCTAGACATCAAATAGAATAATTGATCTTCACTGATCTTACTGACTGTAGCTTCATGTTCAATAAAGGAAGAATTGTTCTTCACTTCATTGGTGGGAATGGTATCACTCCTAGATAATTTATCGAGGATTAAAGTGTCACATTCCACGTGGCTGCGACAGTTTGTCGCATTTTCTTTATGTCTCACAGTGCCTCTATAGTTAGCGACCCCGCCATTTTTCACAATCGATTTAGAAATAATTGTGGAAACTGTATCGGGCGCTTCATGTATCATACGCGCACCTGCATCCTGGTACTGGCCCTTGCCTGCGACTGCGATTGATATGCATGTGCCTTTCGCGCCCCTACCCTTGAGTACGCACGCAGGATATTTCATGTTGGTTTGACTTCCGATATTTCCGTCAATCCATTCCATCTGGGCATCTTCATAACAGACCGCTCTCTTGGTAACTAAGTTCACGATATTAGTGGACCAGTTTTGAACAGTGGAGTAACGGCACTTGCCACCTTTTAAGACGATGATTTCCACAACAGCGGCATGCAAGGATTCTTTGCTATATGTTGGGGCGGTACATCCTTCCACATAATGGACATCCGCACCTTCATCAACAATAATTAAAGTTCTTTCAAATTGGCCGGACTTTTCATTATTGATTCTAAAGTAACTCTGTAATGGTTTATCTAAATGTACGTTCTTGGGAACGTAGATAAAGGAACCACCAGACCAAACCGCACCATTTAAAGCGGAGAATTTGTTATCCGCAACTGGAACAACAGTACCAAAATATTTTCTAAATAAATCGGGATATAGTTGTAGTGCCATATCTGTGGATAAGAAGATAACACCTTTATCTTGAATCTCTTTTAACATGTTGTGATAGACAACTTCAGATTCATATTGAGTGGAAACACCAGAGAGATATTTTTGTTCCGCTTCCGGAATACCTAATCTATCAAAAGTATTCTTGATGGTTTCAGGGACCTCATCCCAGTTTTGAACTTCCTTTTTACTTGGTCTAGTGAAATAGGTGTAGGAGTCAAAATCAAGGTAGCTTAAATCAGGCCCAAACTTTGGTAATGGCATAGCCTTAAATGACCTTAAGGCTTTTAAGCGGAATTCTAACATCCACTCAGGTTCATTTTTCAAACGAGAAATCTCTTTGACGATATCCTCATTTAAACCAACGTCCGTTTTTAAAATAGAGACGTCTTCGTCTTTGAAACCATATTTATAATCTTCTTGGAACTTAATATCGTCTGACATTTTATTTTCCTTTTAAAATTTGATCCGCTGCTAACCAGCCAATCATAGCACATCTAATACGAGCGGCTTGTTTGCTTGTATTAATGAATACAATAGCTTCTTCTAGAACCTCTTCATCAAAGGGTTCTTCATGAATCATGTGGTCATATTGAGCGATGATATTTTCTGCATCTTCAATAGTTTTATCTTTTAACAAATCACACATGATATCAGTGGAAGAAGTAGAGATAGTACAAGCTGTACCATCAAAGCATGCATCTTTGACAATACCGTTTTCCACGAGAAGGAAAATATCTAAATCATCAATGCAGTTATCAGAGTGCATATGTACTTTGACAAATTGATCACTTGTTGGTTGATGCTTATTTAATGGATTGCTGTAGTGATCCATAATGATTTGACGCATCATATTACTATTTAAAGTAGGCATCTAAAATATCTCCTCCATTTATTACGGCATCGACAAAAATGTCGATTTCTTCTTTTGTTGTATATAAGTAAGTGGACATACGACATGTTGCGGGAGTATGAAGATATTCCTTTAAAACCTTTGCGCAGTGCTCGCCACTTCTAATCGCAATACCCTTACTATTCAATAAGGTTGCTTCATCTTGGGCAAAGATACCCTTTTTATTAAATGTGATAATGCCATTTATAGCATCTTTATTATAAATAATAATATCTTCACATTTTTCTAATTTATTTAATGCGTATTCGCATAATTCTCTATCGTGTTTAGCGATGTTTTCAATACCGAGAGATTGAATGAATTCGACCGCGGCTTTCAAACCAAAGATACCGGATAAATTCAAAGTTCCCGCTTCAAATTTGAATGGCGCTTCAAGTGGGAAAATCTCAGTTTGTTTATTGAATGTGATATTCATGCCACCGCCTAAGAAATAGGGATCCATATTTTGTAAAAGTTCATATTTTCCAATTAAACATCCGATACCAGTAGGTCCACACATCTTATGAGCGGAAAAACCTAAGAAGTCGATATCGCTATCTTTAAAATCGACCTTAACGTGGGGAACGGATTGCGCTCCATCGACCACAAAAATAGCACCAACTTTATGGATTTCTTTAGCGAATTCTTTGATATCAATTGAGGTCCCTAAAACATTGCTAATCTGTGCTAAAGAGACAACTTTAGTTTTAGGAGATAATATCTTCCTTAAACTATCTAAAGTAATACATTGATTATCATCGATAGAAACAAACTTGATGACTGCACCGGTTAGATGGCTCACTTCATACCATGGTAAAAGGTTGCTTGCATGCTCGGCTTCAGAGACGATAATTTCATCTCCTGGCTTCAAGAATTTAAGGCCATAAGCTCTCGCTACAAGGTTAAGTGCCATTGTATCTCCAGAAGTAAAGACCACTTCCTTGGATTCACAATTAACAAATTTGGCAATTGTTTCTCTAGTTTCTTGGATTCTTTTATCCACATTGAACATCAAATCATAGTCACCGCGATGTGAATTAGCATTCTGATTTAAGTAATAATCATCCATCGCACCGATGACACATTGGGGTTTAAATGTTGTGGAAGCATTATCCAAATATACAAGGTCATTTCCTTGCATCTTTTTATTGTTTAACATGGGGAATTGTTCACGAATTTTATAGACGTCGTACATACTACATTTTCCCTTCTATAATACTGGCAATTTCTTCTTTGATTTCTTCCTCTAAAAAACCATTTAAAATTGGTTTCAAATATCCTAATGTAATCAGGCGTTTAGCCTCATCTACATTAAGGCCTCTAGAGGTTAAATAGAAGATGTGCTCGTCATTGACTTTACCAACCACGGCAGCGTGGCTTGCTTCAATATCGTTTTCATCGATTTTCAATATTGGCTTTGCGATACCATTACTGAGTTCATCAAAGACCACAATCTTAGCGTTTTGGTGAGCTTTGGATCCGCTTGAACCTTTATTGATTTTACAAATTCCAGAGAATACGAGTTTTCCGTTATCTCTGATCACTCCATAGTTATCTAAATGAGCAAAAGTACTGGGTGAACAATGATAAACAGAAACATCAAATTCTTTCTTGTCTTCTTTTTCGGATAGGGATGCTAAGTGCCAATCACATGTGGCATTTATATCATTCAAATTAACAGTGATATTTGCTTTGCATTTTCCTTGAATGAAATCAGCATAATGTGCGGAAAATGTAGAATTTCTTCCCACATTTACCAAGATTTCGATATTCTCAGATGCGTTTTTGTGTAAAACCGCTAAATGGAGAGAGGTATTATTTTGGATATTAATTTCTAATTTGATTGATCCTTTAATTCCTAAAACTAAAAGGTCGATGGCATTGTTATCTAAGACATCGATAGAAAGAGAATCATTATAAGAAGATAAATCTAAAAGATAGTTTCCAGACTTTCCTTCTTGGATAACGATATTGTTCTTATTTTGGTTATGGATTAAAGTTAATCTCTCCATTATTTGATTGCGTCCTTAACCGCACAGGAACCGATAGAAACGGTATTCATATTGTTGTCGATTTTTTCAATCTCAATTCCGAACTCAGTTTTGATGAATTCATAGCCGGTTTGGTCGATACGTTTGATATACTCTCGACCACCGTCAATTGCGACTTTTCCATTCACTATGACAATGGCTCTTGTAGGTTGGATTAAATCGAACAATCTAGCATAGTGAGAAATGACCAAAAAGCCCCTGCCTTGAGCCTGCTCTTTTCTGATGACTTCTGCAACGATATTGATCGCGTCAACATCGAGGCCAGAATCGATCTCATCAAGCATGGCAATTTTAGGTTTCAAAAGCATGAGTTGGAGGATTTCATTTCTCTTCTTTTCACCACCAGAAAAGCCCTCATTTAAAGACCTTGTGGCAAGGTCAAAAGGCATGGATAATTCTTTGGTGGCATTATCTAATAATTTATAAAATTGATAAGTAGAAATAGGTTTCTCGCTTTTAGCGTTCACCGCAGCGCGTAAGAAATCACTGTTGATGACACCAGGGATTTCACTGGGGTTCTGCATACCGAGGAATAGACCTAATCTCGCTCTTTCATCAGTGGTTAAAGATAATATGTCCTTATCATCAAAGGTAATAGTGCCTTCGGTAACCTTGTACCTTGGGTGTCCCATGATGACATTTAAAAGTGTGGATTTACCATGACCGTTTGGTCCTAAAATAGCAACTGTTTCTCCTTCGCTAATTGTGAGGTCAACACCTCTAAGGATTTGTTTCCCCTCAACTTCAGCGTGTAGGTTTTTAATAATAAGTGTGGACATATCTATTCACCTCAAATCGGGTATTATTCTACAAAGGACATAATTTAATTTCAAACAATACGATAAATTATTTGCATTTTCTTTTGCGTGTGAACCTATTACTTAGTAATCTTTTTTTAATTAGTTGTTGCATAAAAAATCGATAATATTTAGAATATTAACGCTATTATTCAGTAAAAGGAGTAAAAACGAGAATGAAAAAAACTAAACTATCAATCGGATTAGTTACAAGTTTCGTTGCTGCTATGGCTTTATCTGCATGTGGCTCCTCAGTGACCAAAAAAGAAGGTACAGTTGTTTCCTTTAAAGGTTACGGGGATGAAGAACTCTCAGTCTTGACAGATGAAATCTATCACGACTATATGACGAGTTCCACAGGTATTTCCAAATACTATGATCAAGTCATGGAAGTTCTTATTCGTAATGCTTTCCAAAACGATCCTAAAGCGGAAAAAGAGGATGGTTTAAAAGGCATCAAGAAGAACTACAATCAAATTGAAAGCGAAGCTAAAGACAATGTTAAGGGTGCAAAACAAACTGCAAAGCAGAATGCATCCACAAACGGCACTTCTTATAAGACAGAGTGGCAAAACACTTTGAAAGAAAAAGGTGTCAAAGATGAAGAAGAACTACTTCAATACTTTATCTATCAATTAGAAAAAGAACAAATTGAAGACTGGTACTATGAAAAGAACAAAGATTCTTTAAAGGCCGAATACTTAGGCGTCACAAATACAGGCGCAAAAGTTGAAACCAAAGCCTCTTCTAGATTCCCATATCACGTGCGTCACATCTTAGTTAAAGTTGAAGATGGCGGTAGCAACTATGCCACCGGCACAATCAGCAAAGACCAAGCTAAGTTATTGAGCAATACCGTTGAGTTATTAGCTCAAGGCGTTATGACATTTGGTGAAGTTGCCCAAAAGAAATCAGAAGACTCCTCCAGTTCTTCCTATGGTGATGTCGGTATTATGACCAACGCCATCAGTGGTGGAAAACTCGGAATGGTCAATGAATTCCAATTAGGTATCTATGCCTATGATGCCATCGTGGAAAACAAAGACGTCAGCTCAGTCATCGATTCTGGCTTAGGCTTAGACAAGACTGTTGATGGTGTTTCTGTGAAAGAATATTTCACCAATAGAGGCATCGCGGAAGTTCCATATTCCGTGTTTAAAGAATTAGGCGATGTTGCTGAATTAGAAAGCAACGCCATTACTGGTTTACCAGTTGAAGATAATAAATCCGCTATTTATCCAAGAAACTTATTATGGAATAAGTACTTAAATAACCATGGTATCTTCGTGATTACCAACGCCGATAGACTTTCTGGTGATGTTGTTGACCCAACTGACTATGAAACCTATTTCGAAGGTGCTGATGATTACGTGGCCTACAATAAGCAAGCCACTGAAATCAATTACACACAATTGCCAAGATTTAAAGAGAATAGTCACTTTAATAAACCAAGTCAATTAGTGTTATGTGATGAAAACGATAATGTTATTATCGGTGTCCGTAGTACTTATGGTATCCACTTAATGATCGTCCAAAGATCTGCTTATTCATTTGCTGATGAAAAAGTTTCATTAGATGAATATTACACAACCGCCATCCCAGGTGATGAAGATTATCCAAAGGATGACAAAGATAACGATAAGATTACATATGTTAACTTCATTACATCTGTGAACAAATCCGAATACAACACCCGTGCGGAAACCGTCAAGAGTGCCATTAAAGGATTTGATAGCACATATGACTATCGTTTATACGAACACTTATCAGGTTATGGTGATGAAGAAGCCAGAAACGCCAAATTCGAAGGCGATAAGACTATGGCTTTATTAGATTCCATCGATGAATACATCGATTTACAAAGAGAGAAGAATAATATCGATCAAGACGAAGGTATGCAAGAAGTTTGGAAGACCTACATCGAATTATTAGCTGCTCAAGACTGGGTCAGACAAGATACAGACCGTGTCCTCTCTGAAGGCTGTAAGATTGGTTTCACCAAAGATAACCTTACAGAAGAAGAAAAAGCCTTATATGAAGAAGGAGGAAAATGTTATGTCAAATAATTTAAAGAAATTTGTAGCTGTAGCACTCCTCAGCTTCATCGGCTTAGCCGGCTGTTCCAAAGATGTCCAAGCCAAACCAGGCGATTACCAAGATTCTCTCATTACCTTTAAAACTGATAGCAAAGATGAAATTTATCATAACTTAGTGAGCATCATCGAAGATGCTTACCGCGAAGGTTCACTCCCAAGCGCAGTGCTCGATCGCGTATTATACACCTATTCTGTCTCCGTCTTCGGTAGATACAATAGAGTGGCCAAACCCACAAACTTAGGTGAAAAAGAAATCACCTTAAAAGAAGCCGCCAAGTATGTCAAAGATGGCAACAATGCAAAAGCTGACGAATTTATCGAATCTCATAAAGCATATTGGTCCACCAATGACGACGGTGAAAGATTAACCACCGAAGAAGCCAAGACCAGTGAAAGAGCTCGTGTCTTAGCTAAATGGAATACTATCGAAGATAGAATCTCCAGAAACTTATATAGCACCATCAATGGTGGTTCCTATAGCCAAAGAGGTTTCTTCTCTGAAAGAAAATACTTACAAGAGTTAAGAAGCCAATTACACAAGGTTGAAGATCCTAAAGAATTAGAACCCGATGAAATCATTGATTATGATGATGAAATCGTTATCACTCCTGATGTCCAAGAAGAACAAGTCTTCTTCGATGATGATGACAAAGTTACCTATTTACATAGAGCATACTTCCAAACCAGCTATTTGGATGAAGTTGATAAGGAATTAGATCCAAAAGACAAACCAAATACCTACATCGAAGATGAAATCATCCCAACCATCTATCGTTCCTTATTAGTCGAACAATATTTGTTAGATGAATCCTATAACACCCTCGGACGTAGTTATGCCCGTAAGGTCAACGTTATCTCCATCTCCACAAATAACAATAACGACAAAGCCGCTGACTATTTAATGAAATACTTCGTTAGAGATGTCATCAATGGTGGTAAACTTCCAGAACAACAAGTTGAAGAATCCCCATACTATGTCGATATTGAAGACTTCAAGGCTGTCTCTAACGCTTATAAAGGCGTTACCGCTGAAGCTCAAGCTTACTTAGAAGATGTCAATACCGCTTATCCAGGTGCTTTCCCCAAAGTCTCCTTTGAAGGCTTTGATGGTGAAAACTATGACTATTATGTCGGTACCGATTACGGCGATATGATGATGGACTTCGAAAAGATTAAAAGAGACATCAACCTCACCGATACCGGTGTGGAAAATGATTTCACCGGCAGTGGTATGTATACCGCTGACATCGGCAAAACCATTAAAGAAAACGACATTAAGAAGAAAGATTACACAACCGATGGTTGGTACATCAAAAACGGTGGTCTCGCTGACTTACCAGATTCCATTAAGAGCCGTTTATTCAATATCGGTGTTGCCAATATCTTAGATAGCGAAGTTGCTGATAGATTTGACGAAGTCGATGATCAAGGTAGACCAGTCACACCTGCAGGCGAAAACAAATTGGTTGCTAAGATCAATGGTAAGTTCTACTTAAAGGTCGCCAACAAACAAACCGGCGCTCTTGATGAAGACGATATCTTATTCTACGAAGGTGGCAAATACTATGTCATCCAAATCGAAGAAGCTGTCTCTGGTAGTAAATTAGCCAAAGAAACCACAAATGCGAAATACGACACTGATAAGAAAGAAGAAATTATCAACGAAGTGTGCCGCATCGTGGCCAGCAGTGATACATATCAAACTGCCTCTACCAAACATTGGTTAGAACAAGCAGCCATTAAATATCACGATACAAAAGTCTACGATTACTTCAAATCCAATTATCCAGAATTATTTGACTAATCGAAGAAAATAACTAGGAGGTCTAAACAACCTCCTTTTTTCTTTGTATAATATATACAAATAATAGAGGTATACGCATATGTACGAAAAAGATGTATTTTGTAAAATTATCGCCGGAGAAATACCTTGCTATAAACTCTACGAAGATGAAGACGTCTTAGCCTTCTTAGATATTTCCCAGGTGACCAAAGGTCACGCTTTAGTGGTCAGCAAGAAACACTTCGAGAATTTCTTAACCACACCCCAAGAGATCATGCACAAAGTCATGGATGTCGCTCAGAGGATTGGACAAGTCCAAATCAAACTCTTAGGAGCTAGAGGAGTTAACATCCTCTCAAACTGTTATCCCGCCTCTGGACAAACCGTCATGCATTTCCATGTTCATGTCATCCCGAGGTACAACGAAAACGAAGGCTTCGAGATCACCATGAAGAACAACGCAGAAGGTCTCAATCTTCCCGCCCTTGCAGGAGAGATGAAAGAGAATCTCTAATATTTTATTAGACCAAACAAAAAGGCGCCTTAAACGGCGTCTTTTCGATTGTTTTAGACTATTCTCCTTTAGGTTTATACATCATCCTGTTATCTAATGGGAATACTTTATTAGAAAATTCACCAGGTTTGACGTTTTCTAAGGCTTTATCAACGATGACTAATTTACTATCTAAATTATCGATTAAGGATAATAAGAGAGCTTCTTTAGTTAAAGGCATAATCGCCGAACCAAATTCAGGCGCGCCATGATGGGATAAGACCATATGTTCTAATAATAAGGGAACTTCACTAGTAATCTTTAAGCCTTCCGCGGCTCTTCTGATTTCACTCACCATAATGGTGATATGACCTAATAATTTACCTTCGACAGAATATTTATAGACCACCGGTCCTTCAAATTCGATGGTTTTACCCATATCGTGGAGCAAGACACCCGTTAATAAGATATCTCTATCGATGTTGCCATAATAATCACATAAGAATGAAGCGATATCCGCCATCGAGAGAGTGTGCATCAATAAGCCAGAAGCATAATCATGATGGACAGAGACTGCCGCAGGATAATCTAATAGTCTTGGTGATAATCTCTTGATTAGATAATCAAGAATCTTACGACAATCTTCATTTTTAATACTTTCCACATAGGTATTAAATTTCTTAACTAATTCTTCTTTAGGAATAGGAGGTTGTTTCACAAATTTTGCGACATCGATATCCTCGTTAGCAACTTGTCTGGCAGTTAAGACTTTTAACTGAAGAGTCTCTTTATATTTCAAAACATCGCCTTCGATAAATACGACATTACCTTGGGTGAATAAAGATTCATCTTTGTCATTAACTTCCCATTTCTTCGCATTGATATTTCCGGAAGAATCTCTTAATTCGAGATTCATATAATTACCACCGGAATTGTTAACGCATTTGGCACCCGAGACAACAAGGAATTGTCCAGTGATACGTTCACCATCTTTAAATTCAGAAATCATTTTCACCATATCTTTTCTCCCACATATTTATAATATCTTTCATTTTATAACCCTTAGTTCTTAATGAACTAATCACTTTGTTCTTCAATTCATATCCTTCATAAGATCTCTTTAATCTCATAACTGTCTTATCGAAGTCTTTTTTTAATTTATCTAATTCGTCCTTATCTTTAGGAAGAGATATACGATTAATCGTATTCATCGCAATGTCATTATCAAATCCTAATGATAATAAAGCGTGATAGACATGTTGTTTCTTCTGTTCAAAAGGATATTTGCTATATTTCCTTTCTAATTTAGGAAGCTGATTAAGAGCCTTTTTCTTCTCTAAAGAAGAAGGAAAGAGATTCTTATTAATATTCTCTTCAAATATGCCTTTATTTAATAAATCCTGGATAATCTTATTTTTACCAAGGTTTCTCTCATGACCATATTCGATTAAATCTTCCATCAAGGCTTTATCGTTAATTAAGTCATTATTTTTGAGCATCTTAATGATGCGATCGACATCTTTTTTACTAGCCTCTTTCGCATATAATTTCTCTCTCATCTTCCATTCGGAATAATGATTTTTCTTCAACAAGCTTAATGCGTACTTCATCAAAGATGCTCCCGCATTAAAGTCTTCAATCTCTTTAATCTCTTTATAAGTCAAAGTCTTATTGGGATAGAGATAGAAAGAGGCTAAAACTTCACCGACACAGGTAAGTTTACTTTTATCAGTGAAAGTGATGACCACATTCTTCTTATTAACTTTGACTTTTAATATCGTCTTACCAATATTTTTTGAGGGCACGATTATAGACCTCCATAATATTGTCATAGAATTTATCTATCGAATAAGAATCGACAGTTTGATAAGCATTATTGATAACCGCTTGTCTTCCTTCATCCCCTAAAGAGAGGATTCTTTCAACTTTCTCCACGAAACCATTTTCATCAGTGAAGAAGAAACCGGTTAAACCATCGGTAATCGTATCCGCAAGGTTAGAGTCATATCTCGCTAAGACGATCGTGCCACTGGCCATCGCCTCCATAAATGTCAAACCTTGAGTCTCGGTAATTGATGCGGAAGTATAAATATCCGCGAGATGATAATAAAATGGGACTTCTGAGGCTGGAACTTTGCCGATAAAGTCAACTTTATCTTCGATATGTAATTCACTGACGAGAAGCTCTAATTCCGGTCTTTGAGGACCATCGCCCACAACAAGCATCTTCGTATCGGCATCAGGATGTTTCTCCAAGAACATCGCATAGCCTCTAAGAGAATAATCCATGCTCTTTTCTTTCGCGACACGACCTAAAATTAGAAACACTTTTGTGGTGTCTTTGATACCATGAGCTTTCTTAAATTCTTTCTGTCTCTCTTTATCGATGAGTTTCTCATCAAATAATGAGAAATCAATTCCGGTAGGAACGACATTGACATAAATGTCACTCCCGATACTTCTCATATAATCTTTGGTTTTAATGGATGGAGTAATAAACTCCGTACAGTTTCTGGCGACAGACTTTGCGTATCCACGCATCGCTTTTTTGCCAATTCGATCCATTAAGCCATGAACGATGTAATAGGTATAATCCTCATACGCAGTATGGTAGGTATAAACTGAAGGGACTTTTAATTGTCTCGCCGATATTCTCGCGAATTGTCCGATACCGATATCGGTTTGGTTATGGATAAGTTCCACACCAAAATCTTTCAAGATTTTTACGATTTTACGATTATAGATATTGGTTAATCTATAACCATACATTCTCTTAATCTCTATTCCAGGAACCCAAATGATTCCATCTTTATATTCTAATTTCCCAGACGTCGTTCTTGGAGCCACAACAACGACATCATGGCCGTTTTTCCTTAAAACTTGGACCAAGTTATAAGCAGATGTCGAAACACCATTGATAAAGGGAGGATATGTATCAGTAAATATTGCGATCTTCATTATAATGAATCATCCTCATCTTTAATATCGACGGTACTATATTCATCATCTTTGACCATCGCAGGAGTTTCATCCACTTTCTCTTTGTTCTTCTTCTTTTTCTTATTTTTGTTATTACCTTTTAACAAAGTTAAAACCGCTTTTCTTGATAAAGTAGTGGTCTCCACTAAAGCTTCCACCTCTTCTTTACGCATCACATAGGTTTCATTCTGTAAAGCCACAAAGGTTTCTCTGTTGGGGATATCGCCTCTTTCTCTGACTTCGTTCTTCGGAGAAGCACGATAGAAAGCGGTTGTTAAACCGGCTACTAAGATTGGAATGATAAAGGTAATACTTCTCCATAGTAATAACGCGGATAATGACAAGGAAGAAGATAAGGATTGAGTTTCCGCTAGATCTTCACCTTTGATATAGAAAAATCCAAATGCAGGGTCATCAGCCTTATAGAACAAGGCATTAAAGAAGTATTCAGAAACACCCGCACTTCCTGGTAAAGGAATTAAACCGGTAATCATCTGGTGGTAGTTTCCTAAGAAGATGCTCTCCCAGAAATAGGAGAAATCAGTGTGCTCATTACCTAAGGCTAAACCCACGAAATAAGGGATGGAGAATTTCAGTGTCATATAGATGGCAAAACACACAGTAACCAAGATAAAGAACGGGATATTAGCCCATAATCTTCTAAACTCAATTTTGAAGTTTTCCACCTGTATTCGTAAATTTTCTCGAGTTTTGTCGGGGTTTTTGATGATTTTTATCTTTCCTAAGAAGCCCACGATAGGTCCCATGATAAAATTATGGAATCCATGCCAATAGGCCATTAATAGAACGATTAAGATAACCGAAACGTTAAGCATAAAGCCGATGATCGTTAAGAAAATGGCCTTAATTTCAATAGTCACATCATTGATGGATAAACTGACCGCTGGAATGGACATGATGAGGTCATACTTCACAATAAATGAAATTGTTCCATAGATAATCAAGACGATTTGGAACACGATGGAATACATCGCTAAAGCACTAACTGCGGAGGAAATGTGTAAGCCTTGTTTCTTATATGTATAAGCTTGCATAATCTGGCCACCAGAAGCACCAGGAGTCACTGCGTTATAGAAAACACCGACTTGGTCGACCGCTAAAGCTTGATAGAAATGATATTTACGAGTATATAATCTGGCAAAGCAGAATAAGATGAATGATCTGATGATAATTGTGCCGGCCATAACACCGAGAATGGCTAATAGCCATTTGACATCCGCGGTTTGAATCAAATGCCAAATTGTTTTCGCTTTCTCAGTACCACCACCAAACAAGGTAACGATAATAGAAACAACAGTCACGATTAAAATGAAGGAGAGATATAAAACGTATTTAACGACACTCTTCTTCGATTTCTTTTTACCGGTCTTTTTATCTTGTTCGTATTGTTCTACTTGTTTCTGTAGTTCTTCTGAATTAGTGGCCATAGCAAAAAGATTATAGCACATATGAATCCAATTTTTGTATTCATATCGAAATTATGAGACTTTTAAAAAAGGTTCTCGAACAAGAACCTTCCTATAATTTAAAGGCAAACTTACATTTACCACACTTGTATTCATAACCTCTTTTGATAATCGGCGAACCACACCAGGGACACTTATTATTTTCTATCGCAAAGGTCATGTCTCTTCTAAATTCTTCTTTCATCTGCTTCAGATACCCTATCGTTTCCACATGTTCATCTTTAGAGATATCAGATATATTCTTTTCAAGAATATTATTGATTTCATCGATAGATTTTTCACTTAGTTTCTTCTTATATGGATAGGAATCTATAAAGAGTAATAAGTCACTTAAATTGATGACATTTTCATCTCCTATATAAGGGGCATTATTCTTTACAAACACCACGACTGGGACTACTTCATATTTACCCTTCAAAAGGCGATAAACCACTACTGAATGAGACTTATTTTGCTTCAGGGGATTAGAGATTTTAATCTCCTCATTTTTAATCACTTTTAACCAGTAGCTATCTCCGGTATCAGAGATGATTTTTCCATAATAATTCTTTGTCTCAATCACAAAGACACCATGAGGATGAATCAAGATATGGTCGATTTGATGAGTCATCTCATTCTTGCCCACTTGAAACATCACATCATTCAGTAAATGATGCTTAACTTTAATCTTCTTTAAAGTTTCAATGACGATTAATTCGCCTTTATCACCACGGCTTTGTTTAGACATATACTTATGTATTAAAAAAGAGGTATAACCTCTTTTTGATTATTTTCCTTGAACTTCCTTGTAGAACACAACCGGTCTTCCCATTCTCTTGGCTTCATATAGCGCGGTGTCTGCGTGTTTGAATAGTTTAGAGAATGTGTTCGCATCTTCATTCAAGATGGAGACACCACAGGAAGCTTGACAGACATGTCGATGAACACGATATGTGGAAATATCGGATAGACGTTTGACTAATGATTCTTCATCTTTATAGTGTTTGATTAATAAAACGAACTCATCACCACCAAAACGACCGACAATACAATCTTTTTGATTTAATTGTTCTCTTAACGTACGGGCAACTTCTTTAAGAATTTCATCGCCTACGTCATGTCCGTATGTATCGTTAAACTGTTTGAAGTTATCGATATCTAATAAAGCAAAGGCATATCTATCAGATGGAACACTGCTTTCAATAGCTTTATTGATCATTTCAAATGAGGAAGTCTTATTATATAAGTCAGTGAAATCATCTAACATATTAGATAACTCTAATTGAAGCATTCTCTCCTTGGAGGATGTGATATTCATAATCGCGATAATAACACTACTTAATTTATTATCTTCCACGATTGGTTCGATGGTTACTTTACACCAGACATATCTACCAGTGACTTGTAATAATCTCACTTCTAGAGAATAAATATTGAATTCATTAATTTGATCAAGAACACCATTGAAGAGTTTACGATCATCGGGATGAACAAAAGAGGAAGATAATTTGTTTATATAATCTTGAATTTCAAGGCCATCAAACTGCTTAAATCTTCTATACATCACCGCATCAGAAGCCGCGAACACTGAGTGTGCATTTTCAAGATAAATGAGGTTTTGTCCCCTCACTTCAAACATGCATAATTGGGCGACATCTAAGGCTAATTCGAGTCTCAATCTATCGGTATTTTCTTGTCTATTATTTCCGTTATTCATAGCTTAATTCCATCAAGTAATAAAATTATATATTATTTTATGAAAGTGACTCAACAACAAATTTTTAAAAACTATTTGCACTTTTTTACACATAAGTTTAGCATATTAGTGCGGACAGTATTTAGTAAGCCACGTCCCAATTGCTTATTAAACAATCCCCGTAAAATCATCCAATTACATGACGAATAGAAGAAACTATTGGTCTTTTTGTCTTTTTACGGAGGAATTACATATATGAAAAAGTCAAAAATTATCGTTCCTGCATTAGGAATTTTAGTGTTATCCACAGCCGCTGCTGTCACAGGTACAGTCGCATGGTTCACATCCAATAATACTTTAAGTGTTACTGGTATGCACGCCAAAGTCGATGCCGAAAACGGTATCGTCGTTTCTAACGAAGCCAAATCCGTTTGGGCCACATCTGCCGTTGCTCAACATTCTGGTGAAGATCAATCCTTCTTACTCACATCCACAGCCGATTTAGCCGCTTGGTATCACAACAAATCCGACAACGCTAACGATCACACCGCTGCTGAAGACTACACCACATTAACAGTCACAAAACCAGCCGCTGGCACACAAACCACCAATACTGGTATTGGTACAGCTACCTATAACCAACAAACCAAGAATGTTTATTTAATCAACAGATTCTACATTCAATCCGCTTCCGGTCTCGAACTCACTGGTCAAGATCTCAAAGTTAAAAACATCGCTGCTACTGGTGCTTCCGGTTCCGCAGAATTAGACAAGGCTTTAAGAGTTGCTTTCAAATCTGCTCAAACCTCTGTCATTTATGCTCCATTTGCTGGTGCTTCATTATCCTATAATGTTGCTGGTGCAGCTACTGCCACAACAATCGTTGATGGTTCTTTAGGTGAAGGCGAAGGCGCAACAGGCGACACAAGAACACTCTTATCCAACGTCACCATTCCTACCTTTATTCAATCCGGTAATACTGCTTTAGAAATCGAAGTTTACGTCTTCTTTGAAGGTGAAGATCCAGCAGCAAAATCTGCTAACATCACCGCTAATTTAGACGACTTAACCGTCTCCTTCGAATTCGAAAACGCTATCCACGCCTAATTAGAATTTGATTCAAATAGCACTCGCTTCGGCGGGTGCTTTTTTTGTGCTCTATGAGCGATATTTAAGTAATTTTGGAAGTAAAAACTTCAAAAATACTTAATGATATTTCATAAATGCTTGACACATACCCACGCCTAATATATAAATATATGTGTGAAATGCAAACCTAGAGAGATCTAGCGACGCAAAGCTATAGGGCCTGAAAAGGCAGCCAGTTACCTCAAATTAGTACTAATTATTATGAAGAGAGCTGGCAACAAACCAATGAAAATAATTGCCGCTACCGCCGTAGCGTCTTTTTCTTTAGTTGCCGCCGTTGTTTCCACAATTGCCTGGTTCATGTTAGCCAATAAAGTTAAAGGCAAAGATGTCAAAGTAGTCATCGAAGATCCTTCCGATAGCGTTGCTGAAATCACCTTCCATAAATATCGCGGTTTAAGCACCGATTCATATTATTTATTCAACCCAGAGCCAGAAGCGACTTTAAGAATTGAAAACAAACAAATCGTTTTAGATGCTCCCGCAGGTTTTAGCGGTATTACATTAGATACATATTCTGCTGAAAATAGACACCATCCTTTATTAATGCTCTTCAAACTTAAAAAGAGTGGTTTAAACCTCTATGCCAGAACAGAACATCCGTTCATGGCAGAATTCAAACCAACTTCATATACCACAGTCGCATCACATGGCGCTCTCACCCACGTCACCACTACAAGTTTTGTGGGTGGCGAAACTTACTACGTAACTCATGACGAAGTCAATGGCGGTATGGATGGTTCCACCTACGGCCCAACAGCCTATAGATGGGATGTAGATGCTAAAAAATGGGATATGATTTGGGGCGATCTTGGTGCAAGTAAAAATCCTCTTTCTAGCGTGATGGAAACATATTTCTTTATGTTTAGTTTTGCTTCACCTAGTGAAGGTGCAAATACATCTCATGCCTTAAATGGTTCAAATCCAAATAGTATCCCCATTGCGCAAAATGATTGTACAGAAACAAATCAAAGATCATTTGTGCAATTTGAGAATGGTACATTCTCTCACTTCTCCAAAACCATTACCTTCTTTGAAGGTCAGGTTCAAGAAAACACCGTTTATTTAGGCATTATGGTTGATTATTACTCATTAGCGCTTGAATATATTTCCTCCTATTACTTAGGAGATGCTCGTGTTACTGCGGGTTTAAATTTCACATGTGATTGGTTAATAGGTCTATAAAATGAAGTTAAGTAAGAAGCTCAAAGGAATTGCAATTGCATCTATAACAGTATTCTCTGGCATCGGTGTGGTGACAGCTTCTTTAGCATGGTTCATCGACATGGTCACCTATTCCTTTGAACAAGTTGATCTCCAAGCCAATTCCGGAGGTGCATACTTCGCGTATGGTACTGGCACGGATGCCGATCCATTCGGAATATCTTCTCCTCGTCACTTATATAACCTTGCCTGGATGCAATATTTAGGCATGTTTGAAGATAGACAATATCATTTTGAACTCGCAAATGATGTCAATATGAGTGGGTATTATTTACCTCCTATCGGAACTGAAACATATCCATTCTTAGGCGAATTTGATGGTAAAGGTAAAACCATTTCTGGTTTAACAGTAACTAATAGTTACGCAGATTACACCGGTTACTCCAAAGCTCCTGAAGAAGTTACAAGTAGCAACTTTGTTGCTCCAGTAATCGTCGGCTTCTTTGGTGTCGTTGGTAAATTACCAGATACCACTACTTCATATTCTTATAGTTCCGCAGCAAACACATTTGTCGATACCACATTAAATGACATCGATATCAAAACTAATGGCACAAGCACATTATTGGTTGGTTTAGCAGCAGGCTATGCCTCAGGCGAACTTTCCGGTGTTAAGATCGGTGGAAGCTCCAAGATTAATGTCAATGGACAAAGCCACACTAACTTCACCAATAATCTTACAGATTATGGTTTAGTCGGCTACACCACTCATGAAGGTGTTCGTGGTTCTTATTCTCAAGAATTAAGTGAATACTACAATGGCGATCCACCAGAGAGCGAAGGCCAAGACTGGGGTGGATCAGTTTTAATGGATGAAATGTATAACAGGCTTTATAGTATTGCTGGTTCTGCTGAACAAAAAAGCAACTACGTCTTCGAGAGAAATAAAATAACCACTACAAATACTGGCGCTGTCTCTTATACAAATGCGAAAACAGGCAACGCTTATACATATAGAAGCCAAAAAATAGGTAGTTTTGTTTTTAACACTGCTGAAGATGACACCAACACTCCTCAAGCAAACTGGTTATATCTAACAGGTGGTAAAAGAATTCACCAAATCAACAGAACAATAACATATTATAGCGATTGGGCCATTTCTTATGATGGACAATATTTAGGTGTCAACTCTAGTGGGCAAATCGTAAATAGTCCAATTGGTTGGAAATTGACAAATAATAAATTGAATTGTAAAGTTGGTAGCACAACCTATTACTTAAATCACGATTGTAACATAGTTACATCCACCAGTGATACGTGGACCAAAAGTGGTAACCAATTCTATTATGAAAGTGGTAACTGGATTAAGATTAAACACTATCTATATTATGGTGGTCTTTTTAGTAGTAGTTGGGACACATCTATTACTTCCAAAGATTTGACTTTATCAACAAGCGTTAGCAACGATTCTTCTGGCGGTGCAGATTATATGGATTATTCCGGTAATGAAGTTACCTATTTCCCATTAATTACTGAAGATGGTAATAATAACGCCGCAAGAAAAAACACCGGATATGTTATCGGTGGTTCTGAGGACAAGAGTTCAAAGTATTACCCTAAAAAGTCAGGTGACATTCGTGTTTCAAAATATGGTACTTCTAGCATTGGTAGTAGTTATGAAAGCGGAAGTCTAACACATGTTTATACTATTAATGCAAGCGGAAATAGACAAGACATCACTAACAACCATTCTTCATATGAAAAATATGAAGATTCAAGAACAGATTTATTAAGTATGATTTCCGGTGGCAATATTTATGGCTTGCACTTTATGTCCGCTAACATCAATGCCAATAATTTGGTAACGGCAGATTATACTTTAATTAACGGAGTCACTAGATCAAATTATAAGATGCCCGCTTCTTCAATTGATTTCAACTTGAAACAGAAGGGCTATATCAATTTCTTTGCGGGAACATATTATAAAACAGAGACGTCTTCTGGCGATGTATGGAATGATAGTTTCTTCTCATTACATAAGATTGAAAGAAATACCAGTAATGAAATTACTGCCATCAAAGAAATTAAAGAAATATATAAGAGCAGCAATGTCAAAAAAGACCACATCTATAAATACACAGACAATTCAACTAGCGCTAGCATCACATCTGATTATTCTTTAGCGTTCGCAACTTCAAGAATTAAAAAGCAATCAAATGGATTGACGCATAATGCGGTTTATTATTTTGAAATACCAATGAACTCCGGTGAATATGCTTTGGGTTCTGTTAGTGGCGGTACAGGCGCTTATTTAATGTACCTCGATATCGGTGCTAATGGTGATGCTATGGACTCTGTCCAAGCATATTGGATTACCACAAAGAATAGTACAAATACCTATCCAATGGGTGTTGATTTTGCTCCTGTTACCACGGGTAATGCTGGTGGTGAAACCTTTGGCGTTCTCATTGCTTCAGGTAAGAGTGGCACCATCGTCTTTGGAATCACCAGCGGTAACGTCAATATCACTGGCACATCTAATATTTGTACCTATTCCTATAAAGGAACGAAATATAGCGATAATGCGCCACCGAGTGGTAACTTTAATGTCACGGGTAATTCACCCGGAGCCATGGCCCTACCACCAGGAGGTGGTACGAGAGTCTTAATCATCCATATCGCAACCGTGTACGGCTTTACTTATGTCGTGAGGATAACTGACTTATTAACCAATGAATCAGGCTCATTTAGCGAATCTAGTTCCACTTATGAAGTGGATGAGGGAAATGGCTTTAGAGCGAGTAGCAAATCAGAGGTTGAAAACCTCTCTGATCAAGTCTTCCTCTCTCAATTCCGCGCTCTGCCAAAAGTGGCTACTTTAACAAGATCTACCGGTACTGGTGCCTTTACCACTACTTACGATATTGCAAATTGTAATTACTGGGACAAGATTGTCGATGTTGATGTAGAAAAGAATGGTACGACAATCGGTATCTCTGTGACTTCTGGTTACACCTTCAAGATTGGTGGTGTCACTAAAGCTAACGGAAGTACCTACTAATTTTGACCAAATTATTTATTAGGTGATATCTTCTTGATATCGCCTTTTATTTTGTTTATAACCCACTTTTAGAGTGGCTCACACAAGAGAAAAACCCTTAGATATATAAATTTTATTATTAACATAATAAATAAAAAGTTGTTGTTATTTGTTATCAATAATATATAATTTCTTTTAGGTATACGCCAAAAGTATTATGAGTCCAAAAGCAAAAAAGATATTATTCATCACATTATTCGCCTTAGATATCGCTCTAACGGTGTTCTTATTCGTGGTCTCCATCATCATGATTGCCACCATGCCAGATCTTCCAACAGAGATCGATAAGAATACATTTATCGGCTATCTCCAAGCGAATCCCACAATCTTCTTAATTACCTTCGTCGTTCCATTATTCCTCTTATTAGGCGCCAACATCTTCATCTTAATCAAATATGTGAAGAGAACTAACGAGAAGAAGAAAGTTCAATTAAATGAATTAAGCGAAGAAGAAAAAGAAGCATTAAAGAAAGAATTAATGAAAGATCTTGCTTCTAGCCAAGAAGAAAAGAAAGAAGAATAAGATACCCGCGCGGTATCTTTTTTTATAAATATATTCTTTCTTTTTTTATTTGCCTATATACGCGCATAATGCACAAGGCGCTACAAAAATTATTGACAAGGCAAAAAAGTTTAAATAATATTATATGCGTTAAGAGCAAAGCCAAAGAAATTTGGTGACGCAAAGCTATAGGGTCTTGTAAAGAGACAGCCAGTTGCCATAGTTAAAAGCAAACCTAGAGAAATCTAGCGACGCAAAGCTATAGGGTCTAAATAAAACTAGATAGCCAGTTGCCTATAATTAAAAGAGTTTGATAAAAAGCTCTGCTAATTGGATGAAGCACTGGCTTTTATTAAATATCAAACTCATTGGGACAACATAATAATTTATAGAATCTTGCTAAAAGGATCTTTTTGCTATCCTATTAGTGTAAATTCATTTTCCATATGGTTGACCAAGTATTTGTTAAAAAGAGAAGAAGAAAAAAGATCGCCACGATTGTCGCTGCTGCGTGCACAGGCGTAATAATTATTTTGATGCTAGTTGCGTTCCTCGGCTATCATGTCGGTTCTTTCACTGTGAAATTAAGACAGTCTAACGTGAAGCTTATGCTCACCCAAGACACCGTCACCGCCACCGATGGTAAAACAGAGATGGAGGGAGCAAATACTGATAATGGTTCTACCTATTTAATGGTCTCCTCTTTACCAGCCTTTGAATTACATACTGATACGAGATTACAAGACCATGAACGTTACGATAATGCGGATACAGATTATATGGATGGTGCTCTCATCAATCCTCGTACCGAGAAAGTCGTGTCTTTATACTATTTTAAATACACATTCTTTATTAAGAATATCGGTCAAGTATCCGCTGATTATCAGTTCAATCTAAGAATCGCGGAAAATCAACAACCCACAAACACTCATGGCTATGGCTATGATGATATCTTAAGGGTTAGATTATACGAAAATATCGGTGATACTCATAACTTTAAGACCTACGCTAAACCACCTAGAGATGGTTCCGAAGGTCACTTAGATGAATATGGCAATATGGTGTACGAAGAGAGGATTTCTAAGGCTAATCCTCAATACGCCACCAACTTTATCGATGCCAGTAATATCACCACCTTAGAACAAAGTGAATTTAAAAAGGGTGAATACATCCGTTACACAATATTAGTTTGGTTAGAAGGTTCTGATCCTCAGTGTGAGAAACAAGCTCCCACAGGCGGTTCTATTAAATTAGAAGTCAGCATTACCGCTGAAGAAACCGAACGCAATGAAAGATAAGATTAAAGAAAATATTATATTTGTCAGTTTATATGGCTTATTAGTATTTTCCTCTTTAGGCGCTATGGTAGGCACGTACGCCTGGTTTACGTATAATTCCAGGATTAAAGCCGAATGGCATGGTACCGCAATCAATAGATCTGGAGAGATGAAAGTCGGATTATATTCCGAACAAGAACTCCCCGAAGCTAGTGAACACGGCTTAACTAAAGATGGATAT
This sequence comes from Bacilli bacterium, assembly GCA_045130875.1. Taxonomy (GTDB): domain Bacteria; phylum Bacillota_I; class Bacilli_A; order RFN20; family CAG-826; genus RUG13091. Next base: position 261,788 of record JBGUQI010000022.1, read on the forward strand.
TACTATTGGGCAAGTGAAGGGTTGAATCATGATACCCTGAATTATTTTTTATCTGCGTGCGGGTATGCGAGTGATAAGATATTCCCGCTCACAAGCGGGCAATATGCGACTAATGGTCAATTTGCTTTAAAGAGTAATCCCACTTATTTAACGAAGAATGTTAATACTCCCGCTAAAAAGCACTCTTATATCTATTTACCATTAGTGTTCGCCGCCAATAGTCATGGAAGTACAAATATCAACATCCAATTAACCGAAGCTAAAGTCGAATGTACCAGCACTTTAAAAGAAGCGTTAAGAATGCATTTTGATTTAAAGAACGATAACTTCATCTTTGCCCCTTATTACACAGAAGATGGGGAAGATATTGTCGGAGGTGTCCTCGACTTAAATAGAGATGGCTATATCGATTACGATAACACCACGATGCAAGAATACGTCTATGGTGTGGTCTCTAATATCTCCTATAAGGATACGGTTAATCCAGGTGAAGGTAGTCCTCTTCCTATGGACCAGAGAAACTGCTTCAATGGCAAACACCGTCAAGGAACATATTCCTTGAATGATGATGTCATCTTAAAGACCAGTCAATACTTAGGTAAGAGAAGCATTATTTCTAATAGAAATGTCTCCTATATGGAAAACGGATTCGCTCGCGCAAACTTAACGATTTATGCTGAAGGATGGGCCAGTGGCCTCATCGATAAAATATTAGGTACAGAATTTAATTTGGATCTATCTTTTGCCGTCCTTTAATTTATGAAAAGAAGAAATCTCATCATCGCTGGATTAGGATTAATTAACGCTGTCTTAGTCACAAGTATCGGATTATCCGTCGCTTGGTATGTCAGTGGCGATCTTTTATATGTCCAAGAGATTGAGATTACCTTCCGTGGCGATAAAAAGATTACCGCAGGGTTAGATGAAGATTTTGAACATTATAAAGACACATTGGGATTTGATAGTAAGAATTACTTCCCCATCAGTTCCATGTTCTCTGATGAATGGATTAACGAAAAAGCCCCTAAACCAAGGTTTAGATACGAATATACATCCATCAGTCATGATAATGTCGATAGCTATACGAGAAGTCAGCCAATAACCGTCGATGAAGATGGATACTTCTCTAAAGAGATATATCTCTATTCCGAATCTAATGTCATTGTCACCATTGATAGTGAACAGACGAAATTCACCCCTGATAAAGAGGGGAATAGAGAAGTCGCTAGGTCATTATCAAATAATCCACAAGAACAGGAAAGTATCTATAACGATTTAAATGATGTGGTGAAATCCTTAAGAGCGTCAATTCTCATCCCAGATGAAGAAGATTATCACTACTACATCATCAATCCTTATAAAGATGAGGAAGAAGATGATGGCAATGTCTATCTATGTGGTGTGATGAATTACGATGACAATGTGAATGAATATTATGATTCCTACTTTGTAGAAGAAGAAAGATATGAATACTTCTATGGGGAATATAACGATGAAAGTAAAATCGTCTATCAATATAACAAAGAAAATAGTCAACTAATCGGAGATAGAAAAGATAAATTCCATGCGATACACCAAGAAGGAGTACATATCATAGATATGGCAAGTTCCCTTGATAATGGATTTATCCCAAAGATTGAACAATCATTAACCACTAAGGAAGCCGATATCACCACCGAAGAAGGGGAGATAGATGGTGTCCGTATTAAATTAAAAGCCTTTATACCTACAAAAATCGTCTTATCCCTCTATTTAGAAGGATGGGATAAAGACAATACCAGTTACGTTGAACACGGAAAGTTCAACACCAATATCAGTTTCAGAATTGGGGAGGAATACTTCTAATGAATGCCTATTTCGAATATTTAAGACAAATGCTTATCGCTTTCTTCCAAGATCTCGGTAATTTCTTCTATACACTTTTTGCCGGTCCTTGGTTAGCGGTACCAGAAAATTTCAGTGAATATAATGCTTATTTTTCACATTATTCTCCCGATTTTGGATTTTGGGGTTGGTTTTTCTATGTGCTCTTCATTCTTATCTTAATCGGTCTTTTAGGAGGACTTGGATATCTCCTATTCATCTTAATTAGGAAATATGTCCACTTCTATAAGAGAGAATTAGATAAGCAAAAACTCCAAGAGCAAGTAGAAAAATTAAATTATGAATTATTTGAAGCCATCCAAGAAAAGGATAAAATCCTTAACCTTAAGGTTGGTGCTTTAGGAATTGAAAATCCTGACTTATCACAAAAAGACAAGGAAACCGTCGAAGAAGTCACTTCCCGTTTCCCCAAACTCAAATATGTCGATCACGAATATAAAGATGTCGACACCAATATTGAAGAAGTGCCTAGCTTATCTTTAGAAGAATTATGTAATTCCTTTAGATTATTCGCCGCTTCTCAATTACACCTCTATTACACAATCGATACCATTAGACAATTATTCGCTGGTATGTCCGCGGCGAAGTTAATCATCTTAGAAGGTATTTCCGGTACCGGTAAAACCTCTTTAGCGTATGCCCTTGGTAAATACTTCGATAATGACTCTGCGATCTGCTCTGTCCAACCATCTTGGAAAGATAGAAGTGAATTAATCGGTTACTACAATGAATTTACCAAGAAATTCAATGAAACCGAATTCTTAAGAGCGTTATATACCGCGACATATCGTAAAGATATGAATATCATCGTCCTCGATGAAATGAACTTAGCCCGTATCGAATACTACTTCGCGGAATTCTTATCCATCATGGAAATGCCTAACAAGAATGAGTGGAAGATTGAATTAATTAACTCCTATGACCCAAGTGACCCAGGTCACGTCACTCAAGGTAAGATGTTAATTCCTCAAAATGTCTTCTTCTTTGGTACCGCGAATAACGATGATAGTACCTTCACTATTTCCGATAAGGTCTATGACCGTGCGATTTCCTTATTCTTTGATAACAAAGGTATTCCCTTTGATGCCGAATACACTGAACAATTACACGTTCCATTTGAACAGATCAACTCTCTATTTGAAGACGCTCAAGTGCAATTCCCTGTCTCTGAGAAAACCTTGGATAAATTTGAAAAACTCGATGATTTCGTGATTAAGAAATTCAAGATTGCCTTCGGTAACCGTATCTTAAAACAATTAAAGATCTTTATCCCCACTTATGTGGCCTGTGGAGGCACGGAACTCGATGGCTTAGACTTTATCTTTACCAATAAGATTTTGAAGAAATTTGAGGCCTTAAACATCGCTTTCTTAAGAGATGAATTAAAACAATTACACGCGGAGATTGATAAGCTCTTCGGTAAAGGTACATTTAAGATGGCCCATCAAAAGATTGATGACCTCATCAAATTGAGTTAATAACTATGCCAGAACAAGAAAAGAAAAAGAGAATAGTTTTATCAAAGTATCAAAAGTCCAATAAGAAATTAAAAGAGAGACTTAATACTTTTGTTAAGCACGATAAAACTTCTAATGAAATATTAGAATCGATTTCTAATGGAGATAATAGATATCTACGTAGTCATCGTATTGAAACCACTAACTATGACCCCAAATGGTTAACGATGATCGAAGATTGTATCCCTGAATTAGGAGAAATCATCAAGAATCCCCGTAAAGTCACTCAAACAGTGACTGATATCGTCCCTGTCGAATTAGCGAAAAAGACTAACGCTGAATCAGTCAGACATTTAGCGAGCCACACTCAATATGTGAAAAGCGTCGATGAATACGGGAATGTCACTCCTAATAAAGTTTTAAATATTGGAAGTGATGATAACTATTTAATTTATGAAAATAAATTTATCGCCACTTTAGTGAAGAGATTAGTCATCTTCGTGGAGAAGAGATATGAATTCCTCACTAAATATGTTCCTTTAAAGGAAACTGATGTTTTGTTATATAAAACTAAATCCATCATCGATGGTTCTGTCGTCGAGATAGAAACTAAAGTTAAAGTGACGAAGAATGCCGAAGATGATGTTAAAGGTAATAGCACTACTGCGTATATCAAACGTATTGAAAGAGTGAGAAACTATATCATCTACTACATGAATAGTGACTTCATGAAGATGTTTAGAAATGAAAAGGATGTCACTGGACAAATCCTTCAAACTAACATCATCAGAAAGAACAAGAATTATCATAAATGTTATTTACTCTATAGATATATCACTGGTTATAACCAGTTAGGTATCGACTATAAAGTGAAAGAACAATATACCGCATATACGGAACAACAGATGAAAGAGATTAATAATCTTGCTTTATCCGCATTCCTTGCCGTGGATCATAATGGACCCAGTCATCTCGCTTTAGAGAAAGAGAAGAAATATAAACCCCGTATTCTCACCTCTATCGATGATGAACCCTTTGTGTATGGTCCTATTCCTAGTAAACCCGTGCAATATATCCGCTGCGATGACCAATACTTCTTAGATCAAGAGAAATCTCTTAATGAGATTAAATTAAGACCTACGAAAGAAGAAGCGGAATATCAAAAAGATGATGCGGAAAAGAAAAAGAAACTCGAAGAGGAAAAGAAACGCGTCGCCGCTTTAAAGAAGAGAAGAGAGCAAGAACTCAAAGAGTTCAAGAAGAAACGCGAAGCCTTAAGAGAAGAAAAACGTAAACAAGCGGAAGCGGAACGTATCCGTAAGGAAGAAGAGAGAAAGAAGAAAGAACTCGAGAGAATCGAGAAAGCTCGTAAAGACTTAAAAGAACAAGCTGTTGTCCATCGTAAAGAAGATGAACAAAAAGCTAAAGAAGAAAAAGCCTTAGAAAAGGCGAGACAAAAACTCCTTCAACAACAAGAAAAACAAGAACAAGAAGAAACTCCCACTAGTGAAACTGGTAACGAATAATGAGTGAAGAGACAAAGAAGAAAAGAGAAAAGAAACCGAAGAGCAAACTAAGGAAAACCTTAGAATGGGTTTTCACCGGTCTTTTCCTTGCTGTATTTGGCTTCTTCTCTGTCATGATGATCGTCGGTTTTGCTTCTCGAAAAGATAACCACAATGTCCCCAATTATGGGGGCATTCAAGTACTAGAAGTACTTACTGATTCTATGGAACCCACTTATAAAACCAAAAGTGTCGTCTTTGTAAAAAAGGTGAAGATGGAATCCTTTAAAGAAGGTGATGATATCACCTTTATGTATTACATCTCCTCTTTGAGAAAGACGATGCCCATGACTCATAGATTGATGAGTATTAAAACTCCAGAAGAAACCGGAACTGGACATTATGAATTTGTGGCTCATGGGATTAATAAGAATTCCACACAATGTAATGGTGATTGTACCTATCAAACCCAAGTCTTTAATGAGACCCAGGTATTAGGTAAAGTTGTCGGTCATTCCATCGTTATCGGTGCGGTATTTAACTTTATGACCACACCATGGGGGTTATTGATATTACTGTTAATACCAGCATTATATCTCATCATCACCTCAGTGATTGACATAGTCAATGCCGCGAAAGATGATGAGGATAAAGCTCCCGCTTTAGAAGGGGGAGGGGGTTCTGGAGCCCTAGATAAATTATCCAAAGAAGATATTGAAAGACTTAAGCAAGATATGCTTAATGAAATGATTGAAGAAAAAAGTAAAGGAGGGAAGAAAGATGAATAGAAGTAAAAAACTTTTAGCGGGAATGATAACACTTCTAGTGATTTTCTTGCTCCTTATGGGTGCCACCATCATCTTGTGGTATGTCGAATTAGTGAAGAATCCTCTCTATGTTACTTTAGAGATTATCGCCTTAGTATTACTCGTGGGTGGCTCTGCATTCTTATTCGCTTTATATATCAATGAACAGAGAAGCATTAAAGAAGGTATTAAAGAGAATGAATACAATCTTCATAGAAAAGTAGTTTTCTATTCCTATAACTACTTCTCTAGAGCCTTATCTTCTACATTAAGTAGAAACAAGAGAAAGACCGGTTATTTAATCGTCTTTAACGCGGTTAAATCACACGCGCTTACCACATACACAATTAACAAGACCGCGGACTTCAATGGTTATATCGCGGACTTCATCTTAGATAAACATGTCCTCGGTAAGGAATATGGAGATTTTAACTTCTGTTTCTACCGTGGTAACTTCCTATTCTATTTGATGTGTGATGAAACTAAACTAAATAACTTCATCACCGATATGGAAAATGAAGCCTATCGCTTAGTGAGAGAAATGGACTTCCGTATCAATGTCCAACCAACATTTGGTATCTATGAACATGAAGGTGGTAAAGAAGAATCCATCTATGAGATGACTAATAAAGCTATTGCCGCGAGAGAAGTCGCGGAAAAGAATTATGAAAACGCTTTATTCTTCTCTGAAGAGATGATTCAAGATACATCCTCTAATGAAGCGGATGAAATCGCCAAAGCCTTAGAGAACAATGAATTCGTCGTCTACTATCAACCTAAGTTCAATCTTAATGGTAGAGAATTCAATTCTTCTGAAGCTTTAATTAGATGGAACTCCCCCACGAGAGGTTTATTATCTCCCATGAGATTTATCAACTCCGCGGAAAACGGAGGTTTAATCCATAGAATTGATATGTTCGTCTTCGAACAAGTCTGTAAGGACTTAGATGAGACTAAGAGAAAAGGAAGAAGACTCATTCCTGTCTCTATTAACTTCTCATTATATGAGTTCTATCATCCAACATTCGTTAAGGATATCGCCGCGATTATTGAAAAATATAATACCAATCCTAATTTATTAGAGATTGAAATCGTCGAAGGCACAACCGCAGCGAATATCTTCTTATCCATCTCCATCTTAAAGAGATTAAAAGAGATTGGTTTAAAGATCTTAATGGATGACTTCGGTGTTGGTTTCTCTAACTTTAATAACTTGAAGAACCTTCCTATCGATGTCATTAAAATCGATAAATCATTTATCGATAATATCACCACGGATATCAAATCTAGAGAAATTACTAGATTCATGATTGAATTCGCTAAAGAAATCGGCTTAGAAGTCGTCGCGGAAGGTGTTGATAATCAAAAGCAGGTGGATTTGTTAAAGAAATTCAAATGCGACACTATTCAGGGATTCTTCTACTCTAAACCTTTACCACGTAATGAGTTTGAGAGATTTATCGCCACGAATACATTTGAGAAGAGGAGGGACGCTAGATGATTTTAATTTATGGTAGTACACGTGATGACGTGTCATATTTTGAAACTCGTATTCAAAATAAAAAAGAAGATACCATCCTCGGTAAATACAAGTTTATCACCGGCACGATGTCCTCTCAAAAAGTCGGTGTGGCCTATGGAGGATACACTAACTATTTAAGTACGGCGATTATCTCCACGATTCTCGCGAAGAATATCGATATCGTCTTAGTGATCAATGTCGGTAAATGTTCCGCTTATGGGGAAGAATTAAAAACTGGAGATATCGTTATCTCTAAACAAACCTATCTTGCAGAAGTTAATCAAGTGGGCATCAAAGATGCGATTTTAGGACAAGTTCCCACCTGTCCTCAAATCTTTACCACGGATGCCTATGTCTTAGAGTTATTAAATAACTGTGTAAATAAAATTATTAAAAAGAATAATTCCAAGATTGGGACATTTATGTCTATGGAAAAGATTCTTCATAGAACTAGTGATTTCGATCATATCGCCGCTTCTAATGGAGTGATATTAGGAAATAAAGAAGATGTGGTATTCGACTCCTGCACAGGCGGAGTCGCATTAGCGAGTTATCTTCATAACATCCCTTATATCTCTATCGAAGTCGTAGAGAATAGAATTGATGAAGCTCCATCAATCTCTAGTTATGTAAAAGTCATCGAACACTATCTCGATATCGGTAAGGCTGTGGCCTCCTTTATCGGAGAGATATCCCGTAATGATGTCATCATAGGAAATGAATAATCATTATTTATATAAATAATAAGAAGGTGAGAATATGGAACAATATTATTTAAATAATCGGAACAGAAGGAAACGCTTTAAAAAGAAAAAAGATAATTCCGTCGAATTAGACTCTTTAAACCGTGGTGTTAAAAGAGTATCTTTAGTCTTTTTAATCGTCACTATTCTCAATATCCTTCTCGCCGCGACCTTCTTTGTCTTTGCCCTTCTCACCCAAAAGACCATATTCATCTTATTATTAGCCATTGTCTTTATCTTATTCGTGGCCTTCGTCGCGATGACAGTTATGTTCTATGCGAAATATAGCTTATCGCCATATTTCAATAACTTATATAGCACCACGAAGTATAACTATAACAAGTTAACTAACTTTGAAAGTGACCTCTCCTATTATGAAGATGGTACTTATATCAAAGAGTTTGTGGATTTAAACCATCAGATAGATCAGATTAACGCTCTATTAAATACCTCTATGATGGTGCCCACAGAAATTAACTATGACAAATTAGATTTAGAATATGTTAATCCAAGTGACAATCGACTCATCGATTTAGAATGCTTTGTCAAAAGACATAAGGATTTCATCTTACAAGCAGAACTATTTAGAAATGCCTTATTCACCTTCTTCTATGAAGATGGTGATGAATTTACTGGTGATGAGATTTATGAAAATCTCTATAACCACATCCTCGAAGAATTCGATGAAGAAGGTATTTTAATCGCCAAAGATGAAAAGAGAACTGGTTATCTAGTGTTCTTACCATTTATCGATTCTTTAACTTGTTTTGAACAGAGATTAAAGAAAGTGACTGATAACTCCACTTTCATGATTCATGAAGCCGGAGGCACAAAGATTGCCACTTGTAAAGCTGCAGCGGTTATCTATCCATATTCTGATATTAAAGACTTAATCCCAGATTTAAGATATGCGATTAGACAATCTAAAGGCGTTAATGTCTATCTTCCTGAAAGATATAATGCTTCAAATAGAAATTTCTACCATACTTCTTTAAATTTAAATAATATCTCTAAAATGTTTGAAGCTTTATCTAAAACCAAGATTGATTTAGATGAGGTTGCAAAAACTAAAGCAAACTTCTTAAAGAATATGAAAAATTTAGCGGAGCATATGGGATTTGAATCCTTCGGTGTCGCTATATATAACGAGAATAAGCATAGATTTGATGTGGAATATGAAGATTCTCAAGAAGATCAAAGACCCCTATTTAAGGATGTTGGATATATCGACGAAGAATTAGTTAATCTCGTCGATAAATACGCTGACAGTGATTCTTCCTTATATTTCTATAAGAGAAGTGTCTTAAATCCTGAATTAGGAGAGAAGTTAGATGTCTACGCCATTAAATGTGGTTACTTCTATATCGTTAAGACCGCAAATGGTATTGAAAACTTCATCTACTTTGTCAATAGAGACAAAGAGAGAATTATCGTTAATGCCTATGATAAAGAATCCTTAGAAGTCTTCTCCGCATTCGTTGCCGAATTCTCTAGACAGATTAGAAGTGAAACTGATGTTCATATCGCAGAACGTAGATATCGTTCTGTTATGAGATTAACAGACCATAATCTCTATTCTGTAGATAGAAATACTTATGAACTCGTAGAATTAAGCGATGGCTTAATCGACGCAGTCGGGGAAATCGGTAAAGGGGATACCTGTTATAAGAAATTATATGGTTTAGATAAACCATGTAAGGATTGTCCACTTGTCGCGAAAGTGAAGAAGACATCTAAGATTGGTAAACGTAACTATATGACTTCTTTAATCTTAGAGAGAAAGAAAGATGAATATCCTTCACTATTACTTTCTCCTTTAGGAAAAGAAGAAAACGCTAAAGCCTATAATAGATATGATTCTCAACTATTAATCCATAGTACCTATGGTTTAGTGGAGAGATTAGATAATCTCTTCCTCTCTAAGAGTAGAGGCTATGTCCTCTTCTTAAAGATCGATAACTTTGACGATATCTTAGAGAGACAAGGTGAAGAAGGCACTCAATCGAGATTAAGATACTTCTTTAAGAACTATCGACATAACCATAAATACGGTGATGGCGAAGTCTATACCTATAGAGATAATATCTTTGCCTTCGTCTTCCCTGAAGAAGGAAGACTAGATATCTTAAACCGTGCGGAATCTATCTATGAGATATCTCAAAAGAAATATGATGAGAGAGATGAATATGAAATTCCTCTTAAATGTACCTATATCGGTTTAGAATATCCATCCACGCATAACGATAGAATTGAATTCTTCCGTTATTTTGAAAAATATCTCAAAGATAATAAGAAAGTCTTTAACCAAGAATTATTCTTATTACCCGATACGAACTATGTCCGTATGGTCTCTAGAGAGAAGTTCATCGTCTCCTTATTAGATAATGCTTTACAAAGCGGTAATATCTCAGTTAAATACTTACCAGAAGTTAAAGGTGACGCCACAAAGATTTTAGGTGCTGAATTATTATTAAGATTAACTGATAAGTATTCTAATACTTCACTATCACCATATGAGTTCATTCCAGTAGCTAGTAAGAATAACCGTATTGGTAAGATTACTAACTACTTAATTAAACACATTGGTGAAATCTATCAGAAATATGGTTTAAGTGCTTTTAAACTCGCTGGTTTAAAATACTTATCCCTTAACGTTGATACCACCTACTTCAACGATAGTGAGTTCTTAGACAATATCGCCTCTCTCGTCGATAGTTTCCATCTTCCTAAGGGATTTATCAGATTTGAGTTTAACGAGGATGATATCGCCCAAAATGTGGCTTTATTAGGTAATGTAATACCTAAGATCAAACAATTAGATATCTTATTAATCGCCGATAACTATACTGGTAGATATATCTCCATTGATGAAATCAAAGAATTAGGCTTCTCTACGATTAAAACTTCAAGAAGCTTAATCAAAGATCTTGAAAAAGATCCCACTACAATCGCAGGTGTTAAATCCATCATTGAATCCATCAATGAATATGGACTTAACTACTGTTTAGTCGGTATTGAAAATAAACTCCAATATCAAATGATTAGAGAAATTGATGAAGAGTTCACCGCAGAAGGTTATTACTTCTATGAACCATTAGACTTAGATGTCTTATTAGACAAACTAAGAGCAACATTGATTAAATAAGAAAAAAGCCAAGGAACTAAACCTTGGCTTTTAACTATCTAACGTTATTACTATAATTTCTATTTACACTTTTTGCTGTAAAATTGAAATAATCTTCATTTTAGCCACTTTTTTACTAAATTGTTTAGATAATTAACTATTATTTCTAATATAATCAATCAGTATTTTGATATTAGATTCTTCTTTTGATAACGAGGATAGCATTTCAATCATTTCATCATACCTAGTTGCAAACAATTCATAATATTGTCTTGGTTTGCTTTTGTGAGGATCGATGGGGTAGCCGTGTTTTATGAAAATGGTATCCATATCTGGAACAAAATAAATAGGTTCGATTAAATCGTCGTCACCCCACCACGTTCCTTTGAATAAAGATTTATCGATATATGCCTTGAGCATCTTATCTGTTGTTTCATCTTTATCCATAATAGTGAATATTTTATGATTGATTATTTTTTTATTTGAAAGATGAATAGTTTGATCATTTTTCTTTATGTATTCTTTTTCGGTTGGATATTGAGATGATAAAAACTTATTAATGGTATTGATATTAATTGATATCTTTCCATTTTTATCTGCTATGGGGTGTAGATTGCGTCTATTCTTATTTTGCATTTGCAAAACAATGTTATATTCACATTCGCCATGACAAACAACACTACAAATAAGATAATTAATTTTTCTGTTCATTATCCTTCACGGCCTCAACGATATATTCCATAGAGAAGAAACCTTCTTGCGGAACTCCCCCATATAATCCTTTTAGGTATTGAGAAACAAGATTTGTTCCAGCTTGGATTTTTCTGCCAAACTCATCTAATGAGTAACAAGATATTCTTTGGTCTGGATTTCTATCAAGTAGATAGACGCCATTTTTGATTGGATAATCAAGCAAAAGAGTATTATGTGTCGTAAAAATAAGTTGGCCTTTGATTGATTTTTCTAATGATTTAATAATTGTTTTTAACAATATATCATTTATGCCATTATCAATTTCATCAATAATGATTGTCCCATTGTTGGTGGCGGCATAATAGAAATACTTAAACAATTTAAGCAACTTCTTGGTACCGGTAGATTCCTTTTCGTAAGGAATATCAACGCTATCACCAGTTGTTTTTTCAATAAAATGTAGTTTGTAAGTTCTCGTACTACCACTTCGGTTAGAAGTTATACGATAATCAACTCCACTAATGTTCGCATACAAAGAAGAATAAAACATTGTTAAAGCTTTTTTAGTCTTCATCATTTGTCTTTCAAGAGAATCATCGTATGGTCCTTCAAAAACATCATCCAACAAATCATTAATATACTCATCATCAGGTTCATCTATATTTAAAAAAGAGAAAAATGATTCATTTTCTTTAGTCTTGAATATGAATGTTTTTTCAATAGAGTCCATAAATTCAATTACGGGTATGCCAACGCTTTTCTTAACTAAAGAAAAATCCACTTCCTTCACGACTGCATTTATACATGACAAAATTGTGTGTTTCCCAAAATACAAAGAGCAATAATCTAAAATGAGATTATTCAAATTATCAGACATAAAAAAGTTTGGTTTTAATGTCAATTTCTTTTTGCCTGCATGAAAAATAATATCTCCGTTGCACATTAATTTTTCTTCAACGATTCTCTTGCTGCTAAAAATCATAGAATAGACAAATCTTTTGTCGTGAATGAATGACTCAAAAATTAGTGACATATTATTATCGGAACCTATTCTTTTATATTTTTCGATAGGTTCTTTTATGCCGAGAGAATTGGCATACTGGCTAAAAATACCATAAAAATTTTTTTGATCATGGTCTTTAGACAGATAATCATTTGCACGTTTCAATCTCTCAATTGAATAAAATGATTTAACCAACAAATCAAAAGCATCAACAATCGAAGTTTTTCCGATGCCATTTTCTCCGTAAATTAAGCAAAGTTTTTTAGCACGCTTTTCATTCTTGTTTTCACTAAAATCAACTTCAAAATGATCAAATGACTTAAAGTTTTCTAAAATCAATTTACTAAACATAATTAATGACCTCGAAGATAATATATCTATTTTCTGGTCAAAAATCAATAAAAAGTCATTTATACCTAAATATTTGCTAATTTTTTTAGCATTTACTATTGTGTTGTGAGATAAGAATAGTTATTATAAAGATATGGAAAATAAAAAGTCCTGACAAATATTACTAAAACCATAGCACATCGCCATGCTATTGCATTTAGTAATCATAGCTATGTGGTGTGCGAATTCTATCGCCATCATTTTGATGGCTTTTTCTTTCCTTAGTGGAGACTCCACTATAAAAGTCTACTATAGGAGGGGAGAGTATGAACAAACAACGAGTTTTTATTTCTTTCGATTATGATCACGACAGTGATATTAAAGGGTCATTAGTTGCTCAAGCAAGAAATGATGATTCTCCTTTTGAAATTGTTGATATGTCTATAAAAGAAGCTATTGATTCAAACTGGAAATATTACGCTAGGCAAAGAATTAGAAGCTGCAATTGTGTTATTGTTTTATGTGGAAAATACACTAATACAGCCAAAGGCGTTACCGCCGAATTAACAATTGCCCAAGAAGAACATGTTCCATATTTTTTGCTTTGTGGTAGAAACAACGAAACTGTTCAAAAACCAGTGAGTGCTAAAGCTTCTGACAAAATCTATAAATGGACATGGGATAATCTAAAACTATTACTGAAAGGATATAGATAACATGAAGGAAGAAATAATTTCAATTTGGTCGTCATATACAGAACAAGCCAACGAACTAACAAACAAACGATTGACAATGAGCTCTTTCTTTTTTGCTATCTCTGCAGCTTTGCTTGGGTTATCAATCCCTTATTTAGGACTTCCAAGTTTAATCATTTCCACTATTGGATTATTGCTAAGCATCATGTGGTGTTTAATGATTCTATCTTTTAAGTCATTAAATTCAGCCAAATTCGAAGTCATTGCAAAAATTGAAGAAAAAATGCCAATTAAGCCATACGAAGAAGAATGGCTAATAGCAAAGAAAAAAAGATACATCAAAATAACAACCATAGAAACTATTATTGCTTTAGTTATAGTCCTTGGATTTATATCTTTGATTGTTATATCGATTTTAAAACTTGCTGGTGAAATGTAATAATATGACAGCCTTTAAAGAAAAAGAGTGTTTATCACTCTTTTTTATTTATTCAGCATCTTATTTGCTATACCGATGAAGGCATAGTTATTAGCGCCTTTTACTAAGTTATATTCATCGCCTAGTTCTAAGGCTGTCTTGTATATATTTTTAAATATATTAGACATAATGTCTTTTAATCTATTATCCACTTTCTCAAAAGACCAAACTTCGCCTTTTTTGTTCTGTTCAATCTCTAATCCAGATACCGCTACTCCACCGGCATTAGAAGCTTTGCCTGGTGAATAGATAATTTTATTATTAATAAATTTATTTGCGGCTTCTAATGTGCATGGCATATTAGCGCCTTCAAAAACCCCAATACATCCATTATTAATTAATTTATCAGCATCTTTATCATCTAATTCAAATTGAGTGGCGCATGGAAATGCGACATCACATTTGATAGACCATATATCTTTAGTATTTAATATTTGTACTTCAGCATTAACTAAAGAAACATATTCTCTAATACGACCTCTTCTATCTTCTTTGAGCTCTCTTAATACATTAAAGTCAATACCATTAGGTACATATATAGTGTTATTAGAGTCATTCATAGCAATGACTGTACCACCACACTCAACAACCTTTTTTAGACAATATAAGGCCACATTACCACTTCCGGAGATAATAACTCTCTTTCCCTTTAAATCTGTCTCTTTGTATTGCTTTAAGGCCTCTAAAGCAAAATATGTAACACCATAACCAGTGGCCTCAGTTCTACATAAGGATCCACCCATATCTAATGGCTTTCCTGTTAAAGAACAATCAGATTTTCCGGAATATAGTTTATAAGCTTCATAGAGATATCTTATTTCTCTACCACCTACACCTATATCACCTGCAGGTACATCTAAATCTACACCTATATATGGATATAATTCTTTCATAAAGGCATAACAGAAGTTTTTGACTTCGTTATCACTTTTGCCTTTGGGATCAAAATCACTGCCTCCTTTAGCGCCACCCATAGGTAAGGTAGTTAAATAATTCTTAAATACTTGTTCAAACGCTAAAAACTTGAGGATTGATAAATTAACAGATGGATGAAATCTTAATCCACCTTTATAAACACCATTAACATTATTAAATTGGACACGATATCCTTTGTTTGTGTGTTCAAGGCCAGTATCATCTTTCCATTTAACATCAAAAATAATAACCCTATCAGGGGTAACAATCTTATCTAATATAGATTGATATTTTTCATTAGAAAGGACTCTATCATCTAATGATGACATCATCTCTTTGATGGCGGTTTGAAACTCAGGTTCATTTTTATATTTAGTTAAATCAAGCGAATTATAGATGTTTTTATTCAATAATTTCATTATGAAATTATAAAAAGCTCTTGAATTCACATCTTTAGAATGGTTGGCGCGAGCAACTTTAATAGCGTTTTCAACTTTTGAATAACAAAAAGAATCGTCATTCAGCATTCTTTCAATCAAGTCTCTCGCCTCAATAATACTGCTTGCGACAAAAGCGCAATCAAATCGTTTTAAGTATGAATAAACAAAACTAGTTTTAGGACAAACAACCAAAAAAGGCTTTCCTAATGATAAAACATCAGCAATTTTAGTTGTAAACGCATTTTGGGTATCCTTGATATAATAATCATCAAAACTTTCAACATGAATAACAATTTTTGAATTGACCAATGCCTTTATGTTGGCTTCATATGTTAATCTTCCTTTAAAGTCAACACAATGAAGATTGGAAAGATAATTGATTTGCTTCGGATCGTTAGAAAGAGAATAAATCACCATTGGATTTTCCGTTTTTTCAAAAACAACTTCCGCTAATTGACCCAATACCTTATATCTTCCTACACCAATATTGCCAGAATATACAACACCCGTTCCTCGAATATCTGTAGGCATCAAATCCGATGAATTGTAGATGACAATGTTACAATGATTGGGATATTTTTTTAGATACAAATCCCGAAGCGAATCGGTTAAATAAACATGACCAACCGCCTGCTTATATAGGCGGTTATAGCTTTTTTGTAATGTTTTAATAAAAACATTAAACAAAAGTGTTTTTCTATTTTTGGGTGATAGATAATTCCATTTTTTAAAAGCATAGTCCTCTGAATTAAAAGTAATTAATTTCGTTTTGAGCTTTTTGGATAATTTGACGGCTATATCAATCAAAAAATCTGAGTCACCACATTGCAAGCATATTATGTCAGGAGAAAACTTTTTTGAAACATCCAATAATTCATTAAATAATCTTTTATTTTTCCAAAGAAAGGACCTTGCCAAGCACTTAAATGGTGTTTTATTCTTTTTTGTAGCAACAGAACTATTCTCTTTATGTTCAGTAATAAATGACCCAAAAGGAAGGGAATAAAAAGGTTTAAGTAACTTATGTTCATCAATTTGATAAAAAGATGCAAGCGATGTTTCGGGATTATTTCCATTAATAAATATATTTAAAACATCTTTCTTTGAAAAAAGGCCCAACAAAGTCAATATGGTTCTACCATTTGAATTGCTTTTACTTAATGGATTGTTAGAAATTAATAAAACCTTCATGCTTATACCTTTAAATAGAAATAGAATAATAATCAACAACTCTTGGGTGGGTAGTTATTTTACTACAGTATAATTCAAAATATTTTGAATTCATACTTTCTATAGAATACTTCAATTTAGCCTTTGCAGATATTTCATCTTTGTTAAAATTGCTATCAAGGGTTTTTTCGATAGCTTTAAAGAGATCTGCCATATTTGAATAGTCGACAAAAGTGCAATACTCCTTAATCGCTATTTCTTCAGGTCCACCGGATTTAAAACCAACAACCGGTGTTCCACAAAGCAATGATTCGGCAACCGGCAAGCAAAATGTCTCAGATTTGCTTAATACTAGGGTTAAATCACTTTCAGCATAATATGATGTCATCTTCTCATTTTCGAGCACTGGGCCAGCATATTTTATGTTTGGGCAATCGGTTTTGGGTTTTGACTGATCAAACGAAACGCAAACAAAATTAAAGTGGGGATACTTTTTTGCAATTTGCTCAAAAAATGAATAGCCTTTATTTGGATTATAAATTGATGGGATTACAAAAAGTATTTGCTTTCTGACGCCACTTCCTCTCTTATGAACGACGCTATTAATACTAGGTAGTTCTAGACCGTTATAAATGGTTGATATTTTTTTATTTTTTAAATAAGGACAAAGGCTTAAAAGTTCCTTTAAATAGTTCGAAACAGCGACTATTTCAAAACGATTATTATCTTTTAAAGCATAATTCATCTTATTCCATAAATTGTGAGGAAGATTTGCATCCGGATGCCTTGGGCACATTTTACATTCACCATCATTTTTCCATTGTGAACAATCAAATGAGTTGCCTCCACAATTAGCAAAAATCAAGTTACCAGAGTGAGCTGTATAAATTACATCTATATCTGTATTATTCAAATATTTAAACAAGATGTATGGATTAATATAATTGTCATTGATGCTGTGAATATTGACAACATAAGGTTTCGTTTTTTTAATAAAACGAATCACTCTAAATGTTGAGAATAAATTAAATGAGTATATTCGACCAGTAATTTTTCCCATTAGTTTTGAAATTATGGCCTCGATTTCAGAACACATCTTAAAAATATGGCCATCGTATTTATCAGAATCTGAGCCGCGTCCATATAAAACACAAGTACTCATTTGTTCGTCTTTGCATTTTTCGTATATACCATGAACCATTTTTCCAATACTACCAATTTCATATACACTGGTGATTATTAGTACATCGCAATGTTTAATGCCATCATCAATTAAAACAACATCTTCGTAATTTTCGAAATCTGTGTTTGCGAAAGCGATAAAAACAAGACACAAAACGGCGGTTCCCATACCAGAATGAAGGACAGAAGTCTCACCAAACATCGTCATCAAAGAACATAACAAGCAAATAAGATTCATTTTCTTAAAAGAGTGTTTCATACCTTTAGAACATAAATGAATGGATTGGTAGAAAAGATAAATGAAAATACAAAGTGGAATAATTCCAAAAGTAACCCAAGCATCTACATATGTATTGTGATATTGAGAAAAGAATGTTTCTGAATAATTTCCTAAAAATGGATGTCTTAATATATCTTTAAAACCAAGAAGCCATATGGTAATTCTTGTTCCCATTGATTTTCCACTAATTGTTCCATATATAGTAACCTGTATATTATCAGCCGTGGTTTTTTGAACTAGATAACTAATAAAAATGTATACAAAAGCGAATAATATCGGGAATAAGACGATTACCAGTTTAATAGGCTGCTTACTCTTTAAAAATGAGAGTAAGAAATAAAAACCAAATGCCACAAAAGCGGCAACTATCACCGATCTACAAGAAGTTAAATAAATAAAGAAAGCAATAAATAGTAAAGTAAGCAAACAAACAATTTTTCCAAATCTACTATTTAAAGCAGCAAAAAGAGTGCAAATAATAAGCCCATGAGAGAACAAAACTAATGCGGCAAAATTAGGATTTGAATAATTTAGAGTAAGATTATGCCAACTGGCATATCCATACCACGTTCTCGCTGGGCCAGCAACAAACAAAAGTAGAACAAGAGAAATGAAAACAATGGAGATGAAACCTGTAATATAAATCAGTATTTTATTAAATCGGGACAAAAGACAGCAAAACAAAAAACTTGCTGATGTAATATAAAGTAATGCTTTTCTTAGGTAATCAATGCTCAAAATGTTCATGTGGTTTAAAACGCCATTAAGTACTACTTCAACCACCAAATAAACCACAAGAATAATAAATAAACACAAAATAACTCTCTTTGTAGTATCTTTTAAATCACCCTTAAACCATTTAATCAAATGGGTAATAAATGTTATAAAAAACCATAATGCAATTACTAAGCTAAGCAAATAGAAGAAGAATGATGAAATGCTATTATTCTTCACCAAAGAAAAAACTAAAGAACAATTTACTAAAACGACGCATATTAAAAGGAACAAATCTTGTTTGTGAATATTAATTCTTTCAAAAAAATGTTTAATTTTTTTAATGTGCAACTTCATAAAATTTTAAAATATTAAATAAAAAACTCAACAGCACCACTAGATATAGTCCAGTATTCCCTGCTCCAATTAAGTTTTTTTAAAGAGAGCTTTTGATTTTCAACAATAGGGAGGAAGGTGTTTATGTTTTTATTTACATCACCAAAAATAACGTCTTCGGAACAAAATGAATTCTTAATAATGAACAATTCACCATCACAAAAAGCTAAATCACTAACCATTGTTTGTTCCCCAAAAAAGTTTCTATAAGAGCCGCCAATAAGCACATTCTTACAGACCGTTTTTGATTTAATGCATCCAGCAATACCTCCAATATAAGATATTCTTCCGGCACTTGTTTTTAAGGAGGATCCAGAATAACAATTAGAGAAGTTAGAATTTGTAGATGATGTTTCAACTATTCCAACAATTCCCCCTTGTATACATTTTTCCGTTGATGAAGTGATATATATTCCGGCATTACCGGTGGAATTATAATGGCAGCAGTTGGAAAAAATCGCCCCAGAAGAAACTCCACTAAAACCGCCAATTTCATAGTAATCGCACAAAAATGAATCAGCCAAAATCCATCCTTTTTTTCTACTTTTATCTATAACCGAACCTTCAAAAGAGCGTCCAGAAAAACCACCGATAGTTATTTTTTCTGCAGTTCCAGACAAAGATATATTTTGTGGAAAAACACAATAATGAATTTCAGAGTAGTTCTCTGCAACAAAACCACCAAAAAATACATTTTTTGCGTTGACAGTCAATTCAATATTTGAGCCAAAAATATCACAACCAGAAATCTTGCCGAAATTTTTTCCACAAATAGTTCCAAATGCAACATTTAACGAGTCGCAGTCATCAAAATTAACATAACTTATATTAGTGAATCTTATATTTTTGATGATTCCTTTGTTAAATGGAAATAGTCCAACATAAAGAGTGTCGTTATCAACAAAGCCATCCCCAAAACACTTATAATCAAAAACAAGATTTCCAAGAACGCATCCATTTCCTTCAATCATTCCAGTGAAAGGATTATTTTTGTCACCAATGGGTTTTATTTCATCTTTGAAAAGTAAAGAGTCGGAAAGAATATAATATCCATTTAAATCGTCGTTTATCTTTTCGTAAAATTCTTCCTCTGAATGGATAGAAACTGGGGTTTTCATTTGGGAGGCGGAATATAAGCCTAATCCACATAAAACAAAAGAAAAGATGATAACTAATATCGTTGCTATTGTTGATACTTTATTGCTTTTAGAAAAAAAGGACATCTTCATATTTTGTATTTACCGATTTATATATTATAATATAAAAGCAGTCATGCACAATTGCAATTTTATGATTAAAAATCAATGCACATACTCAAATATTGCTCCTGTTCTTTTGATATTTTTCAATCGTCCAAACACCTTGAAAAAAGTGTTTGAAATGGTAAAAATCGCAAAACCATCAGTTTTGCTTTTATATCAAGATGGGCCAAGAGACGCAAAGCCTGATGACAAAATAAAAATAGAACATTGTAGGAGAATTGTCGAAGACGTGGATTGGCCATGCAAAATATACAAATATTATCAAGACAAAAATGTTGGTTGCGATCCTTCTGAATACCTTGCCCAAAAATGGGCATTTTCAATTGTTGATAAATGCATTGTTCTAGAAGATGATGATGTTCCATCATTGTCATTTTTTGATTTTATGACAGAGATGTTAATTAAATATGAAAACGAAGACAGAATAAGTATAATTTCAGGAATGAATCATTTTGAGGTCTCTAATATAAAGGAAGATTATCTATTTACTAAAAATTGCTCAATTTGGGGTTGGGCATCATGGAAAAGAGTGATAGATGCATGGGATACAAACTACTCAGAATTATTGGAATTGGGCGAAAAACAATTCATGAAAAAATATAAGTCAGTTTATCCAATGAAGATACTTGTTAGGGCCATAAAAAACCATATTAAAAGCGGAAAACATCACTATGAAACCATTTTAATTTATAACTCAATTGTTAATAATCAATTAACTATTGTTCCCGCAAAAAATCTAATCTTGAATATTGGCAATTGTCCAGAAGGAGGAACTCATTCCTCAACAAGTATTAAGAGACTTCCTAGAGCAATTCAAAAATTGTTCTTGATGAAAACATATGATTTTGATTTGCAAAACTACCAAAAAGAAATTATTGAAGATACCAAATATTCAAAAAGAGTTTACGCACTAATGGGTTGGAGCAGCCCGCTCGTTAGGCTTTCAAGAAAGATTGAGGTAGGCATCAAGAGTTTATGGATAAAATAGACATTTCATTCATCGTACCGGTCTATAATTCTGAACCATACATAATTAGATGCTTAAAAAGCATTTGTAATCAAAACTCCGCCAATTTCGAAATTATTATCATTAATGATGGTTCAACAGACAAAACAGGCCATTTAATTAAATCTTTTTTGGAGACAAACAATTCGACTCAAAATATTAAATATATTGACAAGGAGAACGAAGGCGTTTCAGAGGCTCGAAATTGCGGTTTGAAACTTGCAAAAGGTGAATATATAGCTTTTGTCGATTCCGATGATTTCATCTCAAGCAATTATATTTCTTCTGTTACAAAAATAATGAACAAAGCTCCGGATGTCATTCGTTTTGATTACGCATTAATAGAAAACGGAAACATTACGGAAATAAAAGAGGAAGAAACCAACCAATATCAAACGGAAGATATTCTTTGCGATGAAAGTGGCAATCAAATCTGGAGAAACATATACAAAAAAAGTGTTGTTGAGGGTATTTATTTTTCAAATATGCAAATGTATGAAGATTTAGACTGGATTTATAAAATACTTTGCGTAGTTAAATCTATTTGTTATGTTCATGATTGTCTATACAACTATTGTATAAGAAAAGATAGTTTATCATACTCTAACAAAAAATCTTCAACTTCTTATAATGGTTTTATTGTTTTTCATAAAAGACTTGAATATGCAAAAAGCATTAATAATAAACGATGCATAGACATTCTAATGAACAAAACGGCTTATTTCGCAACTTCTACTATTATTTATTTCAATAAAAAAACGGAAGAATACAAAGAAGCGAAAGCATTTTTAAAAAGCAACAAAAAACAAATTCACAAAACTTTAAGGTTTTTGTTTGCTTACTATTGTAATGGATTGTATAAATATATAAAACGGATT
The DNA here is from genome assembly GCA_045130875.1 of Bacilli bacterium. GTDB lineage: Bacteria > Bacillota_I > Bacilli_A > RFN20 > CAG-826 > RUG13091. The sequence goes on from JBGUQI010000022.1 coordinate 284,271, forward strand.
AAAAATAAATGAAAATAGCAATAATCACAAATGGAACAATTCCGTTGCCTTCATTAGAAGGTGGAATAGAAACTCTAGTTACTTCTTTTCTTCAAAAAGAAAAGAACAATGAGATTTTTGTGTATTCATCAGCAAAAGAAAACAATAACCAACAGCATTTTTCTTTTTCTGAAAATATACATTTCAAATATGTAGATTTTAAAAAAAATGTTTTGTTAACGAAAATCAATTCACTTTTGTTTTCTTTTTCAAAAAGATTAAAGACTAAAAAAATCTTGCAATTTCATTCACCATACAACAAGAAAATAGCAAGGGATATCAATAAAAATAATTTCGATATTGTTCTTTCGGAGAATAATTTTAGGATAGTTCCTTTGATTAAAAATACTCCTGTCATTTATCATTCACATTACGATGACATTAATGTAGATAAAGAAAAAGCATGGACTGTTTTGATGAGGCAATATCTCTCAAAAGTTCACATTTTTGTAGGAGTGAGCGACTATATTTCTAAAAGAATTCGATCCGTCTTTCCTAGTATTGACTGCTTGACCATCAAAAATATACCCCATGAGTCATTTGTTTCAAATCCAAAAAAAGATAAAACTATTATTTGCAAAGAATTGGGTCTTGAGCCAGACCTAAAATATGTGTTATATGTGGGCCGTTTTGACAAAGAAAAAGGTGTTGATATATTAATAAATGCATTTAACAACGTAAAAAAGAATCTTGAAAGAGTGAGATTAATATTAATTGGAAAAGAAAATGATAGTCCTTTTTGGCAAAACCTAAAACGAAATATTTCTTCTGACATAATAATAACTGGTTTTGTTGACAATGATGTTGTGTATAAGTACTACGACATTAGCGAGATCGTTGTAATACCTTCCTTTAGAGTTAATGAATCATCATCTCTTGTTTCAATTGAAGCAATAACAAGGGGCTGCAAAATTGTTTACTCAGATACTGGAGGCATTAGAGAAAATGCGAGTCTATCTAAAAACTCTTTCCCATGTAATGGTTTGGAATGGCAAAGATTGTTAGAAGACCAGTTAATGCACGCCCATAATACAAAAACAAAAATAGAAAGTATTAATCTTGATATTTTTTCAGTTGAACATTATGTTGAACAATTTGATGATTTGTTCAATAGTATTAAAAGGAACAAGGTCTAATTGCCCAAATTAAACAATTAGTTTATTTTATTTATATAAGTATTTAGAAGGCTTTCAATAAACAATGATTATCAAAAAAATAGCAAAACTTATGACTAGAAGACAAAAAATATTATTTTTTGTTTTACTGTTTTCAATGATTGGAAATTCTCTATTGGAATTGTTGGGAGTGGCCATAATATCTCCGTTGATTGATTTGATGCAAGCACAGAATCAGCCATCCGATTTTTCTGTAGCTGTGTCTGAAAACTTATTCGCTCATTCCGTGTGCACCATTTTTCATATTGAACCTATTATCGACAATTTGCGTTCAATTGTATCTTTGATGATATTAATAATTGTTGGGCTATACATTTTTAAAGCGGGTGTTTTTCTTTTGGTGACTTATTTTTCCGCTTCATATTCGAATAGTTTTTCTAAAAGTTTATCAAATAGATTATATAAATCATATCTCAATATGCCTTATGATTTTTTTACTAAAACAAATTCTTCAATAATCATTCGAAAATGTACAAACGATGTTACTAATTTTACAAACGCGATTAAAGGAATAACCCAATTTCTTATTGCGTTTTTTACATCGTTGGCCATCTTTGTTTATTTAACCATTGTGTCTTGGGCGATTTCGCTTTCTTTAACATTTGTTATGGTGTTAATTACAGCAATATCCGTTTTATACATAAAAAAGAAAGCTAAGCTTTGCGGGGACAAGGCCTTAAAATATGAGGCAAAGAATTTTGAGATATTGAATAATACAATTAAAGGAATTAAGGATACAAAAGTATCAAACTCAGAAGAATATTTTATAAGGCTATATAAAGATAATTCGTTCCATTATTTTAAAAATAATGTCAAATACCAATTTATCTCCGCATTGCCATCAATCATTATTCAAACCCTTGGTGTCATTATTCTTCTTGGAATACTTGGAATCATGATAATTACCGGATCAGAGGTAACAATAATCATCTCTTTACTCTCTACCTTTGTTATTGCAATTGTAAAACTATTGCCTTGCATGTCAGCAATTACAGGACATGTTGTGGCATTCTCGTTCTTTGGCCCATCAGTCAATTCATTATTTGAAGATTTACAAGAAACCGAAAATCAAGAATTAATCGAAACTGAAAGCAAGGAAATGCAGCCAATGCTGTTTGACAAAGCAATAACTGTAAATGATTTAAGTTTTAAATACTCGAATGATGATAATTATGTTCTCAAAAACATCAATGTTGAAATCAACAAAGGTGATTACGTTGCCTTCTCAGGAAAAAGCGGCGCCGGCAAAACAACTATGGTTGACTTAATTCTTGGTTTGTTAAAACCAGAAAAAGGGTTTATTAAATGTGATGATGCCATTATCGATAACAACAATTTAAGGTGCTGGCACTCCATTATTTCGTATGTTCCACAATCCATTTTTTTATTTGATGATACAATAAGAAACAATGTATGTTTTGGCTCCAATAAAAACGCTTGTACTGATGAAGATGTTTGGAACGCGCTAAAAAAGGCTGATTTGTTTGATTACGTTAATTCTCTTCCTCTTAAACTTGATTCAAGCATTGGAGAATCTGGAATAAGGATGTCAGGAGGACAAAGACAGCGAATTGGTTTGGCGCGCGCCTTTCTAAGAAAAACACCAATAATCATTTTAGATGAAGCTACATCTGCTCTTGATTATAAAACAGAAGAAATCATCCTTAATGGTTTGGCAAAAACAAAGGGAGAAACGACAATAATAATTATTACACATAGATTAAATACTATTTCGGTTTGTGACAAAATATTCGCAATCGAAAATGCTACTTGCAAAAAGATAAAATAAATTACCTTTTCCAAGTTATGTCTTTTGCGACAATTTTGTTGCCATCACCAACTACTACAGTTTTATCTTTAATCGTTTTTTTAGATATCAAGGACATCGCGCCAACAACAGAACCCGTTCCAATGACGGAACCTTTAAGTATTACAGATCTAGCGCCAATCCAAACATTATTGCCTATAACAATTGGAGCTGACACATTCAAAACATTATTGTTACCATCCAATATTTGATGGGCATCACCTGACATTATGATTACATCATATCCAAATAAACAATTTTCGCCAATCGATATGTCACCGGCACACCCACCAGCATAAATATTATTATTTGAAAAAGAACAATCGTTTCCAACAACAATATTCAAATCATCACCAAATATAGTGATTTTCGTTTTAACAGCTTTGACCCCTTCTCCGAAAACAATTTTGCTGTTGTTTCCTATTATCGTAATATCACAATTATGAAATGTTGATTTTGTACCAATAGTAATTTCTGAACAACAGCCCTTTATGCAAAAACGGTTTTTCTTTAAGGAAACCTTTTTTTGAATTGCAAGTTTGTTTCCTTTTTGTATTTTTCTCTTGTTGTTCGAAAATAGATTATGTATCAAATAAGAGATTTGTGTGTTTTTGAGGATGCTTTTAAAAGACATAGTTTCTTCCTTAATCAAATAATATATACTGTTTGCTAAAATCTACAATTGGTTTCATTACTTTGCGATCCAAAATTTTGAAAACAAACAAAAAAGGTATTCCCACTAAAACAGATAGTAAAAACAATACGGCGTAAAAAACATATTGATTCGCAATAAATTGAGTCTTTGAAAATATGATAATAGGCAATTTATGCATCATAAAAATGCCAAATGATGCATTACCTAATAACACCAAGACAGGAGATTTAATTGACACAATTTTAGTTAAACAAACAAAAAACACACAGAAAGAAATGTTTGAAAGCGAAAAGCATAATAAATATGGTAACGAAATGGGAAAATAATTATGCGAAAGAAAATACATTAAAGGAACAATTAAAACACTTAAAACCATAAAGATGATAGAGCGAAATGTTTTTCTTAAGAAAGCATTTATTCTCTCAAAGAACAAACTGGTCCAAATACCTAAAACAAAGCATATTATTGTGTCGTAATAATTGCTATCCACTTTAAGCAAAAATGCAATAATAATGAAAAGAACCACCAACATAGAAATGATAATGTATGGAACGTATTTGTTTTTAAAGTTAAACATAAACACAATACCACAACACAAATAGCAAAATAGAATAACAAATAGAAACCACGATTCGTTCCCGAACGAGAACAAACCAAACAAAGACAAAAAATAATCAGAATTAGAGTGGGTTTCCCCAACGCAAAAGCAATAAATGTAATATGGGATTAGCAATATAAAAGAGTATATGATTATTCTAAGAAATCGGTTAACAAGAATGGTTTTGCTATACGCCTGTCCTTTTTGGTTAATTGATTTTGTTATTCCAAAACCAGAGGTGAAGAAGAAAAATGAAACAACGAGTTGTCCTAAAATGGCTCTAAAATAAGAAATTGGAGCAAACAAAAAGCCGTCATAAGGAAAGGTGTTTAAAATGTGGGAAAGCACTATCATCAATATAAAAAGCCCTTTAATTGATTGCGATGATATCTTATCTAAAAAAGTGTCGCTTTTATTTTTTCTAAAAAAAGAAACAAAAATAGCAAAAATGACAAAATAAATAATTGCAACCATAACAATATGATATCACCTTCACATATGATCATCTATTTTAGATTCTTTTATCCCTTGAAGGTATAAAGAATATATTTTCAAAAAACTATAGGTACATTTTTTACGAAAAGCAAACCGTAAAGCGCTTCTGAAGGCAACAATCTTGCACAATACGGGGAAAATAACTTTAAGAACTTTTCCAGCAACAATAAAGTATTTTTCATTATAACCAGTAAACCAAGTTGATTCACTTTGATCTATCCCTGCAACATCAATTGGGGATCTAAAAATTTTTATTTTTTCTTTTAATAGCTGCTGGATAAAAATGGTATCTTCACCACAATAATTATCTGTACCTGCGCCAAAATTCTCATTAAATATGACTCCACTATCAATTAATACCTTTCTTTTTATAGCAAAACCACAAACACCAGAAGAAGACATATTTTTTCTATTTGCCCGTTCAAAACGAGATATTCTTTTCATAGATATCTTTCGCAACCCTGAAATGTCATGAATGTTGAATTTAATTGCATCAGCATTTGGGTGTTTATTAAATTCAGACAGAACCATTTCGCGGTAGCCATCATTAAAAATCATGTCATCATCAGCAAACAAAATAATGTCTCCGCATGAAGCGTTGATTGCTATGTTTCTATTTCTGCTTAAGCCAATGGTGTCAGTAGAAACCAAAGCCACTTGATAGTTGTTTATAGCGGTTCTTTCAATTGCGTTTTTTTGACATTGATTAGCAATTATCGAATCACATTGTACATTCATATCATAAAATAAATTGAAATTTATTTTATTCATTGTAGTAATCAATACTTGCAATTCCATTAAATCAGCCTACTTTCATCTTTATAAGAAAAAGTGCATTCAGGAACATAAAAATGAAAATCTTTTTTAGTGTCCCAACTTTTCGCGTGTTGTTCCCATTTTATTCTTTCCTTGCTTGGTGGTGTCATATAATCACCAAACCTATCTGTTAAAAACTCATGAATTTTAGTGGGAACCTTTAATTGTACTTTTTCAAAAGGCACATATATCCCATCACCAAAATACTCCTTTTTGTAAATCCCATTTTTAAGCAATGCCTTTCCTAAAAAGTTGCAATAGCTGTCGCATTTTTTATTTCTGTATTTATAAACTTGTTTAAGTCCGTGTTTAACCCATAATCTACAAGGAAAAAGTTTCATAACTTTAAGACAAAAGCCTAAAAAGCCTTTTCTTCTAGAATAACCTCGTTCTGCAAGGCCTTTCATAATTACATATTTAGCCCAAACATATTGATGCCATCTTGCTATTTTGTTATTAGGACAATTATGCAAAATAAAAATGTCTACATAGATGCCTTGATGGATATCCCATTTCTCAAGCAATGGTTCAATATATGCCGTATCATTCATACGAACTTTTGCTATAGTTATCATGCCATCACATGAACCCCATTCTTGCAAATAATAATTATCTTTTTCGACACAATTATTAAAGGCGGCCTTAAAACTGTCATAATTATCTGGCGTCATAAAAAAGTCCAAATCATCATCCCAAGGAATGAAACCACCATGTCTTTTGGCCCCAAGGGCAGAGCCACCCATCAAATAGTAATTAATGTTATTACTTCTGCAGACTTTATCCATGAACAAAGCGATTTCAAGTATCTTGTCTTGAAGTTCCAAAAAACCATAATCATCGCTTAAGTCATCGCGCATATATTTGTATTTCATCTTATTGCCCAACCATTTTCTTTGTAATCTTTCTCATCCATTTTGGCATACTATAATATATACCATTTTTAATATATTTTTTTGGATTAAACCATTTCTTACAAAACTTATCAAATTCCATTGTATTATAATCACTTATAAATAGATCTCTATTTTGCGGCCTCGGCGTTTTTTGAAATATTTCTTTATTCATTACGATTGTTTGAAGACTAATTGGATAAATATTCATTTGGTCTTTAATATCAAAAAAAGCACTTTCACCTTGCTCGGTATTGGTCAAAATAATCGACACACCTTTAAACCTATCAACATCTTTATAATAATTGTTAACATTATGGAAATCCCCTATTGTAATATCTGAGTGCCTATTTATGGTTGAAAATGGACAATCATAGCAGCTTTCACGAAGATTAATATATTTTTGAAAAGCGGCATAATTTGGCGATTTGTAATAAATCTTGGTTTCTGATTTTATAGTTCCACGAGAATCTTGGTAACTTAAAGTGTAATAATGGGGGGTTACCCCTTTTTCAATTTTGGTTCGAAATTCATAAGCTAGTATTTTAATGTTGCGTTTGTTTTCCACCATTGTTTTACATCTATCAAAAAACTCCTGAGAGGGAACGCCGTGGCAAATAAAATCCACGGTAAAAAGATTGGGATAATCATGTTTTAAATATTTCTTCAAAGCCAAAACCATACAAGGGGTTCCACAAAATAAAACATGTCGTCCTGCTTTTAACGTGCTTTCAATTTCTCTATATTTATCACCAAACGAGCTTTGTAAATATTTTGATTTGCAAAGTTTGTCAATTTCTGATTCGCAAGAAGCGTTTTCAACATTAAGTTTTAACCGCTCATTGAAAGCGGAGCCATAAATAATATAACCTTTTTTTAAGAAAAAACTTGCTATTGTAGAAAAAAAGCCACCAGATGAAGATTTAAAAAGCGTATTGCTATCTCTACTTTGTGCTATGAACGATTGCTTTGAGATGAATGAATTATCATCTGGGTTTTCCATTGGACAAACAGCATTACAAATTCCACAATTAATACACTTTGCTTGATCGACAGTTGGAAAGAAATGCCCCAAACTGCCACAGTTAATTGATATGCATTTTTGAGGGCAAGATTCTTTGCATGCAAAGCAGCCACAACACTTTTTTTCTTCGATAATATTAATCATTGTTGTCCTTGATTATTTTTTCGGCCAAAATTGAAGAGGATATACCTTCGGTATGAGGAATAAAAACCACATCCACGCCTATAGCAGAAAAATCATTAATTATTTTTTTATACATCTCACTATTTTGCCAGTCGGTTCCATGAAACAAAGCATCAAAATGTAATTTTTCCCATGCAATCATTTTGTTCATAGTAGTTTGTGCCACTACTTCATCAACATATCTAATAGATTTAACAATTTCAATTCTATCATCAAAGGGAATTATGGGGGTTTTACCCTTATATTCTTTCACAACATCATCAGTACTCACACCAACAATTAAATAATCACATTGTTCCTTGGCTTTTTTTAAAATATTCAAATGGCCGACATGAAACATATCAAAAACACCAGTTGTATATCCAATTTTATATTTCTTTTTTTCTGATGCCATAAATCATTATTTCCTCCCATTTTTTTATAATGCCCATAATATTATCATTTACAGGGCCATCAACCACCAAAACAATTTCGTTCGGTTTAATAGATTGATTGTAAATACTACTAAGAGCAGCATCAAACCAATCTGCATTATCACCATTATAAACACACATCGATACAGAAAAATCATCGTGTTTCAAGAAATCTGTTTTTAATATTTGGCACTCATCTTCTAAATCATCCTTTTTTCTAATTTTTTTAAAAACTCTCGCTCTCATCCTGCTAGATAAAACAACTTCACCAAAAAATCTGATTGTAACATTGAAAACATAGCGAAAGAAACTAATGAAATGTTTTTTTAAAAGCAGTTTTTGTATTCTCTTTTCGCTGTTAAAATATTTCATTCCACCACGTCTTGCACTCATTTCATTGCCCACCCTAACATTAACAAGGGTTTGAGAAACGTTAGCAAATATAGAATTGGTTAAAAACATTCTTATCCAAAGATAGTAGTCTTCCTCACAATACCAATCAAGATAACCGCCAGCTCTCAAAACAGAACTTTTTTTAAACATTACACTTACCTGATTCATAGGACATCTTTTTTTCATATATTTTTTAATGTCCTCGTGTTTTTCTGGAACTACCCTCTTACCAATAATATTGCGTGGTTCTTCAATAAATTCAGTTATTTGTCCACCAACAATATCTAAATTTGGATTATTTGCAAAAGCATTAAGTTGATAATAAAACCTATTGGGCAAAGAAATGTCATCGGAATCCATAAGCGCAACCAGTTCATTTGAGCAATTGGAAAGACCGACACGTCTAGCGTTTCCATGCCCTTGATTTTTTTCCAAATAAATGATCTTAAAAGCAATACTATTTTTCATAATTTTCCAAAAGAACTGTGCTTTCTCTTATTTTTGTATCATAAACATCTTGTGAAATGTTTTTAGAGTTTAAAAGCCAATCACCGTAATCAATATCAGTAGCAAATCCTTCTCTATCAACGTTTTCTTTTTTAATGAATGCTTTTCCAACTGTTTGCAAAACTAAACCAATATCTTTCCATAAAGAAATCTTTTTAATATATTGGAGATCATATTCAAACTTTTCTTCCCAAGATATGTTGTTTCTTCCTTTCACTTGGGCCAAACCCGATAAACCTGGTTTAACACTTTGTCTTTTCATAACATTGTCATCAAAGAACACATAATCTTTAACCAATAATGGTCTAGGACCGATAACTGACATCTCGCCTTTTAAAATATTAATTGCCTCAGGGATTTCATCTAAAGAAGTGTTTCTTAGCCATTTGCCAAATTTGGTTAATCTCACTTCGTCTGGTAATAAATTACCATTCTCATCTTTTTCGTTTGTCATCGAACGGAATTTATACAAAGTAAATAACTTGCCATTTTTACCTGGCCTCACTTGTTTAAAATAGATTGGAGAACCCAATTTTGTTTTAACCAAGATGGCCAATACAACGTAAAGGGGCCATAAGAAAATAAAGACCGCTAAAGCACAACTAATATCGCAAAGTCGTTTAAAAACTGGATAATAAAAGATAGTCGCTAGTAATATTACTAGTGCAATAGAACCTAACACTATTAATAATATCCAATACCACTCCATATTATTCAAAGCACGCCTTAATCAAATTAATAATTACATCCTGTTCTTGAGGAGTCATTTTATTATCCGAGGGCAAACATAGTCCTCTTTCAAAAATATCTTCATTAACAGGTTCTGCTGATGCAGATACAAATATGTTCCCTTTATAAATTGGTTGCATATGCATGGGTTTCCAGATTGGTCTGCCTTCTGCATTGTGAGCAGCGATAACATCTAAAATTTCACTTGGACATGATTTGCCATGTTCTTTTTCATAGTGAACATCTAAATCACCTCTAACTTGTTTAGACATCGCTTCTTTATCAATGATTAAACAAGACAACCAATAGTTAGGGACACTATTATTAGCATCAAAAGGATTCATCTTAACTGGTAAGCCTTTTAACCCTTCTTTGTATCTTTCATAAATGACTTTCTTTTGAGCAATATGCTCTTCTAAATGAGGTATTTGACCTCTAATAACACCAGCAATAACATTGCTAAGTCTATAGTTGTACCCCATATCAACATGTTGATACCAAGGGGCTGGTTCTCTGGATTGGGTAGACCACTTTCTCGCTAATTTAGCAGCTTTTTCATCATTGGTTAATAACATGCCACCTGAAGAACCTGTAATGATTTTATTGCCATTAAAAGAGATAACATTATATGTGCCAAAGCTACCTGTTTGAATGCCTCTATATGTGGCACCAAATGATTCAGCAGCATCTTCAACAATTGTTGCACCATGCTTTTCACAAACAGCCTTTATCTCATCAATCTTGCCTGGTGTGCCATATAAATGGGCAACGACCACTACTTTAACTTGAGGATACAGTCCAAAAGCCTTTTCAAGAGACTTTGAATCCATATTCCAAGTTTCATATTCAGAATCAATAAAGATTGGGATACCACCTTCATATACAACAGGGTTAACCGTTGCACTAAAGGTCATGTCGCTGCAAAAGACGTAATCACCACGTTTAACGCCGGCTAATTTCATAGCTAGATGAAGAGCAGATGTTCCGGAAGAAAGACCGACACCATATTTAACGCCAATTTTATTAGCACATTCTTTTTCAACTTCATCAATGTTTTTCCCAACAGTGGACATCCAATTGGTCTCATACGCTTCTTTGATATATTCAATCTCTTCTCCGTGCATGGTTGGAGAACTAAGATAAACATGTTTTTCTAACGGTTTAATATCTTTTTTAAACATAAAGGCACCTCAAAAATATTATTTAACTCTCTTTCTAAACAAGTTAACAAAGACCACACCAATTGATTTAAAAACTAATTTTGTGTCAAAACCAAAAGAAATCTTTTCTAAATACTCTTTGTCATAGGCACATTTTTCCATTTGAGTTAATTCAATGTCTCTTTCATTAACTTGTGCAAGACCAGATAAACCTGGTCTAAGTCTAATTGTACCATCTTCGACTCGTTTGTTAATTTGCTCTTCTAATGTAAGTATTATTGGCCTAGGACCAATAAAAGACATTTGACCAACAAATATATTAAATAATTGCAGTAACTCATCAATATGGGTCCTTCTTAAAAAGAAACCAATCTTGGTATAAGAATTATGACTACATTTTTCCTCATAATTAGGAGCATCCAATTTTAAAGTACGTAATTTCAAAATAGTAAATGGCTTTTTATTTCTTCCGCATCTCTTTTGAGCAAAAATGGGGTGAAACTTAGTAAAAAAACAATTTATTATTATAAATATTATAATAATTGGTGACAAAAGAATAATGTATATAAATGAAAAAAATATGTCCAAAAATCTTTTGAACACTTTGTTATAAACTGATTGGCTTCTATCTGTTTTAACGTTATTCATTTGTCTCCTTATAAGTTGTGATTAATTGTCCAAGCAAATGCTTAACATCTTTAGTCTCTTCCATTTCAAAAACTTGAGAAACGGTTTTGACATCTTGTTCTAAAGACTTATTTGTCTTTTCTCTTGGTTCAACATAAATTCTGTTGTTATTTGTCTTCTTTTGATGTTCGGTATCAAGCAATAATTCTTCAAATAGTTTTTCACCTGGTCTTAAGCCCGTCTCCACTATTTGGATATCCACATCAGGAACTAAACCTGCTTGTCTAATTAATCTTTCAGCAAGATCTAGTATTTTAACTGGTTTACCCATATCCAAAATAAAGATTTCTCCACCTTCCGCAAACAATCCACATTGGAGGATTAAAGATACCGCTTCGGGAATTGTCATAAAGTATCTAATGATACGTTTATCTGTAATTGTGATCGGTCCACCCGCTTCAATTTGTTTTTTAAACAAAGGAACCACACTACCATTAGATCCTAAGACATTGCCAAATCTAACCGCGGCATACTTAGTATTCTCAGATTTCTCGGCAAAGTATTGAATAATGGTTTCTGCAAATCTCTTTGTAGCACCCATAACATTTGTAGGTCTAACCGCTTTATCTGTAGATACCAAAACCATCTTCTTGGCTTGGTATTTATCTGCCATTTTGGCGACATTATATGTACCAATAACATTAGTTCTAATAGCTTCAGCAGGGCTGTCTTCCATTAATGGAACATGTTTATAAGCTGCAGCATGATAAACATAGTCTGGTTTATATTTCTTAAAGATTTGTTCTACTCTTGTTTCATTATAAGTAGAACCTATAAGAGTAATGAGATTAATATCTCTAATATCTTCATTTCTAATCTTGCTCACTAATTCCATTTGGATGTCATAAGTAGAATTCTCGTAGATATCAAAAATAATCAAATTCTTTGGATGGGTTTTAAATATTTGTCTAACAAGTTCTGATCCTATAGATCCACCAGCACCAGTAACAAGTACTGTTTTTCCATAAAGCATGTCTTTGACTTCATGGTTATCTAAAATAATTGGATTTCTACTTAGCAAATCATCAAGGTCAACATCAATCATTCTTGTATCATTAGGACCTTGCATTTCAGATAAAAGAGGCATTCTCTTAATTCTGACATTACTAGCAGATAACAAATCTAAAATCTCATGAAGTTTGTCTTCTTTGATGTTTGAAATGGCGATGATGACCTCTTCAATTTGATAGTAATCAATAATTTTATTGATTTCACTGATAGGTCCCTTAACAGGGATGTTTGAAAACATACCACCAATTTTATTTTTGTCATTATCAACCATAACAACAACATGGTGTTTATTATCCTTGTTGTATCTACATTCATCAACGACAACCTTTCCAACTGATCCTGCACCTATAACTAATGTTCTAATTGGTTTAGAAGCACCTCTAACTTTTTTAAATAAAGTCAGCAATCTTGGCGCCACTCTTTCCGCCACCATCAAGATGGCGATAATAACTGTGGATATTGCCCAACTAACCGATAACTGCCACTGGAAGAATAAGAATTTATCAGGAACAAAAATAATAATTGGCAAACCGACAATCGATATAGCGAATGATATTACTAATACTTTAATAGCATCAGTAATAGAGAAGTTTGATGATAAGATGTCGTACACTTTAAATACAAAAAACATCACCACATGTAATAATGCTAATCCACCACTATAGACAAGAATTCCTATAATTTGTTCTTGAGTAAATGATGAAAAACCAGGAACACCAGAGTATCTAAAAATAAATAATCCGAAGCCAAAAGCAATGATTATGTCTGCTAAGATATATAATAATTTAATCCAGAATCTTCTTTTCATAAGTGCTTTTAGATTATAACATCTAAAAATTATAAATAAAGTCAAAGTTGGTTTTATTTATATAAGACAATCATATATTTTATATGAATCACTTATATTAATGTTTAACCTATTTTTAGTGGTTTCTTCACCGCCTCTAATATGGTTATTCATTAAACAAATAAAAAACAGTGAGAGCGGACCCACTACTACAGTTATTAATTATTAATAAGATTAGTTATTTATTTAGAATCTTCTCTATCTTAGATCTGATTTCATCTCTATTATCACAATAACCTAAATTAACCTTTCGGTTCTTGCCTCTATTATCACGATAAGTGAAGTATAAAAGATTATCAGTAAATAAATTATCTTTTAGTGAAACATAGTCATCTGGAGAGATAACAATCTTCACTTGATTGATTTTATAAAGAACTAATTTATCGTTATCTCTATCATATTCAATACAAGGATGAGGATTCTTTCCATTCGTGGAAAATCTTACAAATCCTTGTATCCCTGCGAATATAGCGAAACCACCTAAAATGACAAGTAAACCAACGAGAAACGCTAAAGGTGCCATACCGTTATAAAGAACAGCAATTATCCCCGCTATACCGCCGAAAAAGAAGATAATGCCAAAAATAAAATCAAAGATACATACTCCTCTAATAGAACCAGGATCTCCTCTTCTAGCTATTACTTTAGGAATAGGTTTATCTTCTTGTAATTTCTTTTTAATAGGATAACCACAGTAAGGACAACTAATTGCCTCATTACTCACATCTTTATTACATTCAGGACACTTGATTAACGCCATAGGATTTAATTGATTATATATATTATATATTTTATTTGATTTATTAAAAAAGCACTATCACTAGTGCTAAATATAATATATTGGTGCACCTAGCAGGAATCGAACCTGTACTCCTTTCGGAACTAGATCCTAAGTCTAGCGCGTCTGCCAGTTCCGCCATAGGTGCAGCGTAATTATTTAATATTAATTATTTAATTCTTTCAAGTTATTTCTAATAATATTAGATATGAAAACTATAATCTTTGTCTGTCATGGCAATATCTGCCGCAGCGTAGCCGCGGAATATATATTCAAGAATATGAATAATGAATATATTGTTTTATCACGTGCGACATCTAATGAAGAGATAGGTAATGATATCTATCCCCCTATGAAAAGAGAACTAACAAGACAAGGTATTCCTTTTGATAGACATTATGCAAAAAGAATAGATTATGATGACTATGTAAAAGCGGATCTCATATATTATATGGATGATGAAAACTTCTATACATTAAATAGAATGTTTCCTAGTTCTAATAAGATATTTCCTATATATAAATACACACCCTCAATATCAGAGATTGAAGATCCCTGGTATACAGGGAGATTTGATTTAGTGGCATCTCAAATCAAACAATGTATTAAAGATATTATTAATAACATGAAATAAAAGCGATGTTCCTCACATCGCCTTATTTTTGAAGCACTACTTTTTCTTGAACCATAAGCAAATCTCTCATCTTTTCCATCTTAATATCACTACTATCATTTTCAAAGACATCGAGAGCGTAATGCTTTTCATCTATTGGTATCATCTTTTCCTCAGGTATTTGTTTGGTGATTTTATAGATAATACTATATAGAGTTTTCATCTCTTCTTCCGAAACCTCTATTGTGACATTACCCGCATTTCTTTCTTTGATAATTGTGTCAAAACAATCTGTTAGTCTTTTAATATCTTTAAAAGATAATTCAGTATTTTGTGCTTTCTGCAAATAGTTTGTCATCGCAGAATTATATTCTAATGACAAAGCTGTTTCTGGATGTTCTTTTAGATACTTTTTCTCTTTAATAGTTTTAGCCCCTATATACACTAAAATAGAGACACCAGCTAGAACTGCAGCTATACCAACACCAATAAGTATCCCTTTTGCGGTAACACTATTAGATCCTTTGCCAGTTATCGGAGCGTGGAACTGAATTTGATTGGTTTTAGGTTGTTTGCCTAACGCCATCAACTGTGTTTGTCCACTCTTATATAAGGCATATTGTTTTTCATCTAAGATGATTCTTGTATCTATAAGATGTTTCATTTTAATTCTTACTTTTCTTTTAAATCTTTTAATACTAGTAACACTAGTTCTTTAACTTCATCAGGATCTTCAGAATCCACTACTAACATCGGTTTAGCACTAGGATAAGGTATAGCTTCATTAAGACAATAATCTTCTAAAGAATCAGTTTTCTTAATGAGAAATCTATTATCATAGACACCACCAAAGATGATGTCATCTTTATATAAGATGTATTCACCCATCATCTTCTTATAAGAAATACCTTTAAGTTCTCTTAATAACTCTAATACAAATTCAAAATAATCTTTTGTGCTTGCCATACTTAATTATTATATTCATTTAAATAGGAAAATAAAAATCCCTGATTTATATCAGAGATTATATTCTAAGTGGTGCCGTCTATCGGAATCGAACCAACAACCTATCGATTACAAATCGATTGCTCTGCCAATTGAGCTAAGACGGCATATCTTCCTGGTGGACACTACAGGGATCGAACCTGTGACCTCTTCCGTGTGAAGGAAGCGTTCTCCCGCTGAACTAAGTGTCCAGTTTGGACGCTTAAATATACTATCAAAAGCGCTATTCTATTGCAACAAAAAAGAATGGGTTTATTTATGCAATAAAAAACCAGGAGCGGACCCCTGGTTTAATTAATATTAATTAGGCGACTTTCTTTTTCTTTCTGATGATGAACCAGTAGATACAGAATCCACCCGCGGCCACTAATAAGACCGCACCGATGACGATACCCACTATCGCACCTGCAGGTAATCCACCCTTCTTCTTATCATCATCTGGAGTGGGTGGAACGATAGGTTCTCCACCATTATCGGTATATCTCGCCTCAATCGTACAAGCTTCATTGATCACAATTCTCGCTGTCGCTTCACCAGAAACTTTTCGACCATTGATATACCAACCTTCAAAGGTCTTGCCTTCTTTTTCAACTGGGGAGATATAGGCAATACCACCGACTTCAATATCTTTTTCCGTTGTGCCATCTGGGAAGACACCATCGATTAAGATGACGTGAACTGTCTCTATTTGAGCGTTCAAATCTCTACCACAGACATCGCAATGTCCATCTACATCGTCATCGATATGAGGTTCAATATCTCCGACAATTTGCCCACATTTTTCACAAATATGGTAATGTCCTTCAGAATTATGAGACCATCCTTCACCAACTTCGTGTTGGACAGGGATTTGGACATCTTCTAAGGATACTTCGACATATTGACCATCTTGGACTAAGAAGACTTCGTGACATTGACTACATTCATAATATTCAACATTACCTTTTTCGGTACATGTTGGATCTTTAGCATTAACTTTGACATAGGTATGTCCAGTAGGTTCAATTCTTAAATCGTTATGATTAATTTCTTCACCGTTAGCGTTAAATACTCTATCGCAGTAGTCACAAGATTTATGGGCATGTACACCTTCATCACTACATGTGGCGGGTACTTCCGCGACATCGTTAAGATGTAACGGCATTGTTTCAACAATTTGACCACAGCCGTAACAGATAACTTCCACAAGGTTTTCTTCATGGTTGCATCTTTCAAAACGTGAATCTTGATGTGTACAATCACCAATTATATTAATTGGGAAGGTGTTAGAATCATAATATTCACCAGTTTGGACATATAAGCCTTTATAGTGAGTGACACCACCACCATCATAGGTCATATCTAAGATTTCAGTGACATCATCATAATAGACTCTCACAAAGGCATTTAATGTCCCTTCATAATCATCGGCGTATTTATCTGCACCAGATAAGGAATTATTGAAGTTTTGATAATTGAAGGATGGTAAGACATTTCTATCATATCCTTCACTAGCTTTCACCATCGTATGGGAAGCATTCTCAACATATAATTCATATTTAATGAAGTTATCGTAGGAACTAAGCGGTCCCATACTAGTCTTATTCTCATCATAAACATTCGCACTAGCGATAACACCATCATCGTATGCACTATAGTAAGAGGTATTACCGACATCATAGTTACCTGCTAATTGGGAAACACCATTTCTCGAGATATTAACCATTTCTGGCATATTGTTTTTAGGAGCGCAGATAACTGTGGTTAATAAACCTTTACTACCAAAGCTGCCTCTATAAGATTCAGAATCATAATATGGAGCGTTATTTGTAGTGCCATAGATACTTCCATCAAAAGTATATGTACCAGCGGTAGGACATGTTAAGGCAACGGACACCTTGTAATGTCTTGTATTATTGCTATCACTCACTAGGATTTGTTGTGGAGCTATAGACATACCACAAGCGAGTTCATCTGAGTAGATATCGCCAAAGCCATAATAACTAGATAGAACAGAGGAATTTTTATAATGTAAGTCATATTCATATGAGATGGTGATTTGTTCATCGACTTCACATCTGATTTCTTCGGGCATCTCACTAGTGAGTTCCGCGGAAATATCATGTTCATGAGAATACACTAAGACCTCAACATAGTTAGTACGAGCAATACCAGTATGTCCGTTGACGGTATTAATAATTTCACAGTAGTAATACCAAATACCCACACCTGGATTGGTAAAGGTT
>JBGUQI010000023.1:0-2728 GCA_045130875.1 Bacilli bacterium
TGGATGAAGCATTGTTCATCAGTGGGTTTAGCAAAAGAAGAAATGATAAGGCCAATGCCTATGACAGCAGTGATAACCGAGGCGGCAATATAAACAATCATACGTGGATCTTGATATAAATACTGCGTATATTCACGACCAACTTGTTTTTCTATTACCGCACCAAAAGCAAACACCATGATAGGTATAAGAGCAGCGCTTGCGATTGCGCCTATGCCAATGCCTCTTTTAATCCAATAGAGCTTTGGATAATTTTCTCTACCATAATCAATGACTTGTTGTTTGGTATATTCTTTATCACCGTATTGATATGTACTTGCCATATTGTTCACTCCTTATCTATATTTTTTTCAAATTCGATTATAGAGCAAATAATTTAAAAATAAAATATAAGTCAGTTATGCTTTTACTTTTGATAAACTATAGATAGCAATTATTGCTAGGGAGACACTTATATGGATATCAAAAAAGGTAATCAGGATTTTTTAAACATCCTAGAAAACAATAAAGAGTTAAAAGATAGAAGAGATGAATTAGTCAAAGGACAACATCCCGACACTTTAATCATCACCTGTTCTGATTCTAGAGTGGTCCCAGAATATATTTTCAATGCCTCTTTAGGGGAATTATTTGTTATTAGAACCGCAGGTAATGTCATCAATGAAGGTGAACTAGCGACAGTTGAATACGCGATTGAACACCTAAAAGTTAAACGCATTATTGTCTTAGGTCACACCCATTGTGGCGCGATTCACGCAGCGATAAATAACGAACACGGTATGTATTTAGACCCAATTTTGAATAGAATTAAGACCAACATCAGCATCATCACAAATGAAACAATGGCGGCTAAAATGAATAGTATTGGTGAGGCTGATTATTTAAGAGAAAAATTCCCTAACTATAAGGGCACGATTGAATCAATGATGTACGACATCGAAACATCGGATGTTTTCTAATATGGATAATACTAGGAAGAAATATAAACAAGCATTCTTATTATTTACTATCTCACAGTTCTTCATGATGTTGGGCTTATTGGAATATGGCTCATCCATCAAAGCCATATCAGAGATTATGGGAATATTTATCATATTCCAATTAGTAGCTTTTATTATGATGATTGCGGCAGCGACAAAGTTACATGATTTTAATAAGAATTTCTTCTATGCCTTTGTGACTTCTATTATCTGCTTATTCGTCTCTTTATTAGCATCCGTAGGCAGTGAATCCACGGAAGATTTCACTATTTCGTGGGCTCGTGGTATGGATATCTCTTCCAATATCTTAATATGTGTAGCCTATGCTTATTTCTTCTTAGGCTGTAAAGATCATTTCATTGAAGAAGGTATGGAAAGAAACGCGAAAAGATGTCGCTTTGGTTTCTTCTATGTCATCGGTATGACAATCCTTATTAACTTAATGGCCTTTATTGGTAGCTTTAACGCAATTAAGACTAACTACTTAGTAGCGGCGATATTTAGATACGGCTCATTAGCAATGAAATTAGCCATGTATTTATTTATGTTCATTATTTTAGTGATTATGATTCGCGCGATGAAGAAGAAAGAAAAGGAGGAAGAAGCTCATGAATAAGTTTTTCTCCTTCTTTAAGAAATATTCTGTCATCTTAACGATGGCGTTAGTGATTCCACCCACTATTTCCGTGGGTCAATATCTCTTCACTTGGGAAGGGGCTTTCCATAATGAATATTATCAAGGTGAAGAATTAAAGGTTGATGATAGTAAGTTTGAAATAACCGCGATTAAACATATTGGTAAAGTATCACAAAGTTCCTCTAACTTTTCCTATCAAGGTGCAGCCTGTTATAAAGATAAATATGTTGTCTGTTTAGATGGCTTAGAAGCGATTCAAATTTATGATTCTAATAATATGAAATTACTCCACCATATCAATGGCACATTTAATAAAGAGTGGCACTGCAACCAAGCCTTCTTTGGTGATCAATACTATAAGTTAACGGACGAATATCCACTTTTCTATGTTTCTATGGAACATAAGAATGTTCATTCTACGATTGCTTTTAGGATATACACTAAAGGTGGAACATATCATTTAGAGGAAATACAAACTATTAATCTAGTCTTTGACTATGAAGAAGATACTATCTACTATCCAAACTCATATTATGACTTTGATGATGGTCTTATCTATTATGGTGGCTATACTGAAAACTCTTATATGAGAAGTGACACTAATAAGTTAAAGTATTATTCTGTCCCAATGCCAAGTTACAGGGAAGAATACTATGAAGTACATACCGGTAATCCGATTGATACTTTTACTCTTCCTAGTGAAACCGCTACACAGGGTGGCTTTATTTCCCACCATCACTTATATCAAACATTCTCCTTTGGTTCTAAAACTGATCCATTAAGAGCCCCTGTTATGAGGGTTGTGGATTTAAGAAACAAAACCATTATTAAAGAATATAAAAACCTGGGTGAACAATTTGGGGTTTATACAGAATTTGAACACCTAGCCCTTAACGATAAGGGAAGAATTATCTCACTGGGTAATCCTTTTGATATCTACGAATTTGAATATAAAGGATAATTAATCTTCATCCATGTCATCAATAAACATGGTTTCATCTTCAATAGGGTCATCACTATAACCATATTTAGAAGTTGATTTACTTCTCGATGTATAGCGGTAGTTAACTTTTATTTTGTTATAAAATGCAACAGGTTTAATCATGAAGAA
>JBGUQI010000024.1:0-48798 GCA_045130875.1 Bacilli bacterium
TAATTTGTTTTTGTTGTTAGTAATTATCTATGTTTGTTGAATAGTAATGATTAGACTATTTTGAATGATTTGATTTAGATAATTACAACTAGTTAGATATTAGTCTTCAACATATGGGAGAAGAGCCATATATCTCGCTCTTTTAATAGCAACGGCTAATTCTCTTTGATGTTTTGCACAAGTACCAGTACCTCTACGTGGAGAAATCTTTCCGTTAGGGGTAATCATGGTTTTTAATGTTTCAATATCTTTATAATCGATGAATTTTGATTTTGATTTGCAGAATACACACACTTTCTTGTGTGGTCTAACTTTTCTAAATGCCATATTATTTCCTTTCTAGTTAGAATGGAAGGTCTTCATCGGCGATGTCTAAGTTGTCTAAGTTCTTGCTCTCATCAACTTGAGAAGGAATGTCTTCGACAACTGTATCGTTGAATTCGCTATCACCACTATCGGCGTCACCGTCTCTGAATTTCATGCCTTTTTCTCTGAGTTTTGTAACAGAGTTACACATGATTTCGACGACTGAACCTTTGGTTTGGTCTTTACGTGTGAATTTACGTTCGAACAAGCGGCCTTCAACGCACACTTCATCACCTTGTCTGCATCTCTTGGACATATATTCCGCGGATGATTGGAAAGCGGTACAGGTGAAGAAACTAGAAGATTTAGTTCCATCAGGATACTTTGTACCATCATCAACAGCGATTCTGAATGAACAGAAAGATGCACCTGAATTGTTTCCTTGTTTTAATTCGGGGTTACTAACTAAACGACCCACGATGATTACACGATTAATCATATAAATGATAATCCTCCTTATTCTTGATCGGCGACGATAAAGAATCTTAACACATTTGCATTGTGACGGGCTTTACGATTGAATTCGTTAAGTGCAGCTTGCTCAGCCGAGAATTTGACGACGACATAATAACCTTTAACTTCGTCATCAATTGGATAAGCGAGATCACGTAAGCCTAAGGATTCGTCAACCTTACCAATGGTAGCACCATTATTGGTTAAAAGGTCCGCTAATTCTTGTTTGGCTTTTTCACGACCCGCTTCATCTAAGTCGGCTTTTAAAATGTACATTAATTCGTATTTGCGCATTTTCTTACCTCCCTTTGGTCTTCTGGCTATTTTGTAATAGCAGAGGGTATTTGCTTAATAAAGCATAAGTATTATACATATCTATATATAATATTTCAAGCGAGTATGAAAAAAAGCACCGAAGTGCCTTTTTTATCTATCTCTCATCGTGGGGAATAATATAACTTCTCTGATTTGTGGCTGATCAGTGAGGAGCATCACTAAGCGGTCAATACCCATACCGACACCACCTGTAGGAGCCATACCATATTCCAAGGCTTCAACGAAATCGACATCCATTTCACTGGCTTCATCATCACCGAGTTCTTTGGCTTTGAGTTGGTCGATGAATCTCTGTCTTTGATCAATGGGGTCATTTAATTCGCTATAGGCATTTGCGAGTTCGCGGCCATTCACGAATAATTCAAATCTCTCAGTAAAGCGTGGATCTTTGCCTTTCTTGGTCAATGGAGAGACTTCGATAGGATAGGAATAAACGAAGGTTGGTTGAATCAAATCATCTTGGCATAACTCCTCAAAGAATTCATTCATAACATAACCTACAGTATTCTTAAACTTATCAAGGTGAATTTCATATTTATCAGCAAGGGCTTTTGCTTCTTCAAATGATGTGATTTTGGAGAAATCAATACCGGTCTTTTCTTTGATTAAATCGTTCATGGAAATCCATCTAAATGGGGCCTTAAAGTCAATCTCTTTTCCTTGGTAGTTGATGATTGGAGAACCAGTGACATTTTTCGCTACTTTTCTAATCATATTTTCAGTTAATTTACCGATACCTCTTAAGTCAGAGAAAGCTTGATAGATTTCAATAGAGGTGAATTCTGGATTATGGCTTGCGTCCATACCTTCATTTCTAAATAATCTACCGATTTCATACACTCTTTCCATACCACCAACAATTAAGCGTTTTAAGTTCAATTCTGTGGCAATTCTGAGATAAAAGTCCTTATCTAACGTATTATGATGGGTAACGAATGGTCTGGCGGAAGCTCCACCTAAGATTGGATTTAAGATAGAAGTTTCAACTTCCACGAAATCATTTTCATCTAAGAATTTTTGAATCTCTCTCACGATACGTGGACGAGCAAAAGCAACCTTTCTAGCATCATCATTAACGATGAGATCTAAATATCTTCTTCTGCTTCTTTCTTCAACATCGGTTAAACCATGGAATTTTTCTGGTAATGGATGTAAGCATTTTGTGAGGTGTGTGTATTTTTCAACACGGATGGTCAATTCACCAGTTCTAGTCATCATGACGCGGCCTTTTAAACCGACGATATCACCTAAGTCAGCGAGTCTAAAAATATCATAGGATTTTTTACCTACAACATCGATACCAATATAAGCTTGGATATTTCCTGTTTTATCTTGTAAATTAACGAAGGAAGCTTTGCCCATACGGCGGATTGCCATAATACGTCCCGCAACAGAAACAATGAGATTCATTCTGTCTAATGCTTTTGCGGATTTCTTATTGCAAAGTTTACGAATATCAGAAACATGATGGCTAACCTTATAGGCTTTGCCAAAAGGATCGACACCAAGTTCTCTATATTTCTCTAACTTGTCTCTTCTTGCTTGTTCTTGATCGTTAAGTATAACTTTGTTATCCATATCTTAATCCTCACTTTGCTCTATATAGTATATATGAGTAATTTGAATTTTTATAGTCAAAATTCAACATCATTTTCTTTTGCGTATTCACTCAATATTTCATTTAGGGATTTAAGGTCCACTAATTCAGTGGTTAATCGCACTTTAATCTTCTTGGAATTCGGGAAGCCATTGAAGAACTTACTAGCGATAGAACGATAGATTCTCATCCCTCGTTCTTCCCCTTTATCTAACGCAATCATCTGACCTAATTCTTGACAATATTTTAATTGGTCCTTCAAAGAAGGATCAGGTAGTCTTTCCCCTGTTTCAAAGTAATGATTAATCTGCTTTAGAAGATAGGGATTTCCCACTCCACCACGAGCCACCATCACTGCATCTGCGCCAGTAATCTCTAAAGCATTAATTGCATCATCTAAAGTAAAGATATTACCTGACACCACTAATGGGACTGTCATCTTCTTTCTTAAGCCTTTTAATAAGTCATAATGTGGCTGGCCAGAATATAATTCTCTTTTCGTTCTAGCATGAATAGCAATCATATGTACTCCTGCTTTTTCAAGTTCTTCAATTACCTCTAAGAAATTAATAGATTTGTTATCCCATCCAAGTCTAATCTTCGCGGTAATTGGCTTATCGGTAGCTGCCTTTAAGGCCCTAATAATATCACCACATAATTTGGGGTTTTTCATTAACGAAGAACCCTTACCATTATCCACTACTTTATTGACTGGGCAGCCCATATTCACATCAATAAAATCGATATTATTATTCATTTTTAAGGCGATTTCTGCGCCTTTTTTCATATTTTCGGGTTCACATCCGAATAATTGAACACCTACTAGGAAATCATGTTTATCGAACGTCACATAAGTCGAAGTCTCATCATTGCCATAGATAAGTCCCATATCGGAAACCATCTCAGTTATAGATAAGCCAAAACCAAATCGTGACATAAATACACGATAACTATCAAAAGTAATTCCCGCCATCGGGCCTAGAACCACTTTACTATTTATTTCTAAATTTCCTAATTTCCACATAGAAAAAAGAGAGGCAAGCCTCTCATTTATTCTCCTTTTTTCTCTTCAGGATTAAACTCGAGAGGCTCGACTGCGCTCTCAGGTTTTTCATCTCTCTTAAGATGTCTGTGTTCGAGCAAGTAATCGATTTCTTCTGCGGTAATTTGTTCGTGTTCTAATAAGGTTTCCGCAATTAAGATTACATCTTCCTTATTTTCTTTAATGATACGAACCGCTTCTTTATGAGCATTTTCAATGATGGAACGGATTTCCGCATCAATCTTTGTCGCGGTTTCCACAGAGAAATTCTTTTGAGAATTTGTATAGTCTCTTCCTAAGAAGACACTACCAGTATCTCTTTCATATTGAATAGGTCCTAAAGAGGACATACCTAATTCGGTAACCATCATACGAGCGATTGAAGTTGCAACTTCAATATCGTTTTGAGCGCCAGAAGAAACATCATCGAAGAAGATTTCTTCACTAGAACGTCCACCCATATAGCCGATGATACGAGCTTCTAATTCTTTCTTAGTATATAAGAACCTATCATCTTCTGGATTCATTAAGACGTAACCACCAGTACGTCCACGAGGAATGATGGTGATCTTTTGCACCTTGTCACTATGTGGACATCTAAGACCAATGATAGCGTGACCAGCTTCATGATAGCTAACCACTTTTCTTTCGTGCTCACTTAAAGAACGAGACTTCTTAGCAGGGCCCGCAATACGACGGTCAATGGCTTCATCGATTTCATCGATGGTAATGCATTCTTTGTTTCTACGAACCGCTAAAATAGCAGCTTCATTCATAATGTTTTCAATATCAGCACCGGAGAAGCCAACGGTTCTCTTAGCTAAGAAACTATAGTCAACTTCTGGAGAGACTTTCTTGTTTCTAGCGTGCACTTTGAAGATAGCTTCACGACCTGCTCTATCAGGCATAGAAACAGTAATCTTTCTATCGAAACGACCCGCTCTTAATAAAGCTGGGTCTAAGACGTCATCTCTATTTGTAGCGGCAATAACAATAATACCGGAGTTATCACTGAAACCATCCATTTCAACCAATAATTGGTTGAGGGTTTGTTCTCTTTCGTCGTTGCCACCACCTAAACCAGCACCTCTTTGACGACCGACAGCATCGATTTCGTCAATGAAGACTAAGCATGGAGCATTTTCTTTAGCCACTCTGAACATATCACGGACACGACCAGCACCAACACCGACGAACATTTCCACGAAATCAGAACCAGAGATGTAATAGAATGGAACACCAGCCTCACCAGCAACGGCTTTCGCTAATAATGTTTTACCACATCCGGGAGGGCCAACTAAAAGGATACCTTTAGGTAACTTAGCGCCAAACTTCGCAAATTTGCGGGGTTCTTTTAAGTATTGAACGAGTTCCGCCATTTCTACTTTTTCTTCGTCAGCGCCTGCGACATCGTCAAAGTGAACTTTGGAATTGGTCATTCTCTTCGCACGAGAACGGTTGAAATCCATCGCTTTATTATTCGATCCATTAATGGATGAGGATAGTCTCATGAATAATAAGATGGTAATAATCGCGCTACCGACTACGAGGATAATGGTTGGTCCCCATTGATCCCACCAACTAACGGTATATGGATTCTTCGCAATATTTAATACAAATGTTGGTTTATCACTAGCAGCGGCTAGTTGAGCTTTATTTAAAATAAAGGAATGAAGAACAATGCCTTTAGAAGCATCTAATTCAGTGGCAACATCATAAACGGAATTATCAACGACATAGTGATATTCGTTTAAATTTGCATCACTTTGATAGATGTGAGGAACTGGATTGTTGTAATAGGTTTCAAAATCTAATCTAGCAGTAAATTTCTTTTTAGCGGTTTTACCAGCTTGGACATAGTAACCATTTAAAACAACGATATCGGCTTCCATCGGTGTTTCGGTAATTTCGGTAATTCTGTCATTACCTAAAGCATTGAGAAATTGAGCTTCATTTAATTCTGTAGATTTATTACCACCGAAAAGTAAAACGATAACGGTGACAATAATGCCTACGATTAATAAAAAGGAAAATATATAACTCCAAGAAAATCGTCTTGGTCTTGGTTGTTGTTCATCTTGATTTGCCATAAATTACCTCCTAACAGAGATTGAAAATATTATAAAGAAAAATTACTTTATTTCAAAGTAAAACACTCTTTAACGTAGAAATTAGAGTGATTATCAGGAACAAAATCCTTCTGATAACGAGGAATGTAGATAATCTTTCCCTCTTTATTAACAATGAGAGGCCATCTCTTTCTTATATCAACAGACATCTTCCAATCGATAAATAATCTACGAACTTGCACGGAATAGTTCTTAATCTGATATGTGTCACCTTGCTCGTAAGTACGAATAGTTAATGGATAGTCAGCAAAAGTGACATTTCTATTTTTAGTATCACCAGTAAAATCAGCGTAGAAGTAGTCGTTATCAATTAGTGATGGTTTATCGATCACAAACGCGTATCCTTTGAATTCTTTTTCTTTCCCGAAACGTAACTCATCATAAGCTTTTTCAATATAAAAACCATTCGATAAACTAATGTGAATATTTGGCTTATCGGAGTATAAAATCTTCATCACTTCAACAGATTGTTTATAGGTTATACCTTTAAGGTATCCTTTTTCATGTAATCTATCATTCAAGTAATAAGCGAATTCAACGTCATCAAAATTAGAGATCACACTAATCTTGTCAGGTGTCTTTTTAATCTCTTCAAGTAAGTGCTCAAGCACGATATTGTTGGACTTGATTATATTGATGTATGTTTGTCTTTCATCTACACTTAAACGGCTGACAATTTGGTGTCTAATTTTATTTCTCTCAAAGGTAATTTCGAGATTGGTTTTGTCGATTGCGTAAGGAACGTTTTGCACTTCGCAATATAACAGCAATTCAGCCTTGCTAAACTTAAGCAAAGGCCTTAACACTGGGACATCCAAAATCTTGGTTTCTTCTTTAATTCCATAATAAAGAGGCAGGTTTTTGCGCTTTTTTTGCAGCAAATATGTCTCAATATTGTCATCTTCGTTATGTGCCACTAAAAGGTAATCGAAATGGTTTTGATCAAAAACACTCTTGAAAAATGAGTATCTAATCTCACGACACTTAGCTTCAATATTTCTATTAATTGTGTCTTTATTATCTAAGACATAACAATCGATATTGTTCTTCTTACAATACTCTCTTAAACCTTGTTCTTCAGAATTAGATTCTTCTCTTAAATGATAATTCACATGAGCGACAGAAAACTTATATCCTTCTTTTAAAAGCATGTGAAATAATGCCATGGAATCAGGACCATAGGAACAGGCTAATAAATATGTCTTTTTCTTATCTAAATTAAGCATCGTTTTCTTTGATTTCTTCAAACACTGGAATCTCTTTCTTTCCTTGTTGAATATAGGTTATTTTAACATTAGAGACTTTCTGCCCTAATCTCAGGGTTAAAATGTCTCCTTCTTTGACTTCAGAAGAAGGTTTTGAGACCTTACCATTAATCGATATTTTTCCGGCATCACAAAGTTCTTTTGCAATCGTTCTTCTCTTGATGATACGGCTGAGTTTTAATACTAAATCTAATCTCATACAATCTCCTTCACCTTATTCTTTTTAATAATATTTGTTAGACAGACAAGGATATCTTCCAAATCTTTAATCCATTGTTTTCTCTTATTGATAACTATCTTAAATCGATTATTCAAATAACTCACCTTAATTATATTTAAATAAGGAATTAATGCTTCAAATAATATATTTCCAATACCTTTAATCTTAATATATTTTTCTCCAGCCACTATTTCGACACGATTTGGATAATCCTGCATCTCATCAATCTGGCTTTCTCTCACTAATAAATCAATACTTCTTTTAGTGAACAATAAATCCACTTCTTTAGGTAAACTACCATAAATATCTTTATATCTATCTTTTAAGATAAATAGGTCTTCTCTAGAAGGCGCCATAATGATTTCCTGATACATGCCAATCTTATCACTATCAGAAGCATATTCCTTTGGAATATAAGCATCAATGGAAAGGCTAGGATTAAATTCCACAGGTTCTTCTTGGACACCAGTTAGTTTTTCTTGCACTGCTTCATTTAATAGTTTGATATACATATCTAAACCAATAGAATCAATAAATCCAGCTTGTTCTGGTCCTAAGATATCTCCCGCACCACGAATCATCAAATCTCTTTGAGCGATTTTATATCCACTACCAAGTTCGGTAAAATCTTGTAAAGCTTGTAATCTCTTTCTCGCTTTATCATTGAGCATCTTATTCGCGTTATACATCAAATAGGCATAAGCGATACGATCACTACGTCCCACTCTTCCTTTGATTTGGTATAACTGCGATAATCCATAGTTTTCACTATTCTCAACAATAATCATATTTGCATTAGGAACATCGATGCCGTTTTCCACGATTGATGTGCACACTAATACTTTGATTTCTCCAGCATAGAATTTCATCATCACATCTTCGATGTCTTCTCTATTCATCTGTCCATGAGCGACACCAATAGAGACACCAGGAAGCATCTTTTCTAATCTCGATGCTCTCATATATAAAGAGGAAATGTTGTTATGCAAATAGAATACTTGTCCATTTCTTCCTAATTCTCTTTCGATTAATTCTTTCACCACATCCATATCAAAAGGTGTGACATATGTTTGAATAGGCATTCTATCTTTTGGAGGTGTATTGATAATGGACATCGGTCTCACCCCTAATAAGGAGATCTGTAACGTACGAGGAATAGGAGTCGCGGATAATGTTAAAACATCGACATTACTCTTCAACTCTTTAATTCTTTCTTTTTGCTCCACACCAAAGCGTTGTTCTTCATCCACAATTAATAAGCCTAAATCTTTAAAGCAAATATTCTTACTTAGTAATCTATGTGTACCGATAACTAAATCCGCTCTTCCGGTATTAATTTGTTCAATATAAGCATCTTGTTGTTTTTCCGGTATTAATCTTGATAAACAGACAACATTTACTCCAAAATCAGAGAATCTCTCTAAAGCTAATTCAAAATGTTGTCTGGCTAATAATGTCGTCGGACATAGTATTGCAACTTGTTTTCCAGACAATATCGCTTTAAAGGCTGCGCAGAAGGCCACTTCGGTTTTACCGAAACCCACATCACCACATAATAATCTATCCATAGGATGGGGCGCTTCCATATCTTCTTTAATGGCCTCTAATGCTCCCTGTTGATCAGGAGTTAATTCGTATGCAAAATTAGATTCAAATGATTCTTGGAATTCATTATCTTTTTCAAAGGCAAAGCCTTCAACTTTGCTTCTTTCTAAATAGAGATTCATCAAGCGTTCCGCTAAATCATTGACTCTTTCTTTGATTCTTTTCTTAGTGTTTTCCCAATCTTTACTATGTAATCTCGATAATCGAGGAGCAGTTCCTTCTTTACCGACATACTTTCTCACTAACTGGAACTGAGATAATGGAACATATAATACTTCTTCACCATGATAGGCAATCTTTAAATAGTCTTGATGCTTACCATCTACTTCAATAGTTTGTAGTTCCACGAATTGACCAATACCTTGATATTCATGAACGACATAATCTCCAGGCTCTAAATCTTCATAACTCTTAAGAATTGTCCCTTCTTTAAACCTCGAGTCAAATCTCGCTGTTCTCACTTTTTCGTTGAATAACTCTTTACTAGAAATGAAGACAATATTCTCTTCTTCAATATAGAAGCCACTTTCAATATTAGTTAAAGAGATACCAATATGATTCTTCTTAGGTAATTCAAAATCATGAGTTATCTCAAAAGGAATATTCAATGATAAAAGTTGTTCTTGTATGGCATTGATATGTTCATGATTAGATAAACACAAACATATCGTTGCGTTCATATTCAAATAATTACGAATAATATTCAATGAATCTGTGGTCTTACTGGCTTGATAAGGAACATTCTTTACATTGAAGACAATATCAGTTTCCTTCTTTTTTAAAGAAGTAGTCACCACTGAATTTTTGAAATTCACCAATCGGTAGATGTCTTGGAACATCTCTAGATGAGAGATTAACTTTCCTGCTTCATGTAACTCTTCTAAATAATTAAATGATTCATCTAATAATAGTTTTGATGATTGTTTAATAGAGATATCATCGACGATGACATTAATGAAATTATTACAATAATCAAAAATGGAATATCTCTTCTTTAATAACAATCCATAGTACTTATATAGCCTATCACTGATATTTCCCTCTAATAGATTCGTGATATCAGTTACTGTGTTATCTCTAAGTTTTTCAAATGTTCCATAGTCTAAATGCTTCTGGTCATTCTCTAAAATATCATAGATTTTATCTGCGGCATCCTTGACCTCTTCATCACTTAAAATAATGTCAGAAGCTGGCAAAATAACCGCTTTTTCAATCTTTTCGATGGATCTTTGCGAGGAAATTTCAAAAAATCTCATCGATTCAATCTCATCATCGAAGAACTCAATTCTTATCGGTTTATCATAATTCACGGAGAAAATATCGAGGATATCACCACGACTTGCGTATTGTAATGATTGGTCTACCTTGCTGACTAAAGAATAACCCGCTTGAGTGAGAGTCTTCTTAATTTGATGGATGTCATAATGACCACCGACAGTAAGTTCAATAGTTTGAGATTTAAAAGTCTCAGGTGATGGAAGATATCTTGTCGCACTCGCTAAATTAGCAATAACAATCTTACCTCTACCATTAACCAGTTCATTTAAAACATATAGACGATGGGCCACCATCTCTTTTGTCTGAGCAAGAGTTTCCGCTCTGATGAGTTCATCATTAGGGAATAATAAAACGTTGTCCATTCCCACAAAGGAACTGATTAAAGAATAGAGATGTTGAGCTTTATATAGATTGGAAGTTACTAATAAATAACGACCACCATTTTCTTTATAATTAATCGCGGTTAATAAGGCGATTCCTATGGAATCATCAACGACAAAAACTCCCTTTTTGTCTAAGAGGGAGGGGGTAGATTTACTTTTCTTCAACTTTTCAAATAGGTTCAATAAATGACCTCCTTAGTTGAATCTAGTCATCGCCCTGTCGAAATTGGACTTCAATGTCTCCTTTAACGCCTCGACGGCATTTTGAATTGCGACGTCGATGATTTCTCTTTCTTCCTTGATGGGTTTAGATAACACATAGTCGATATTGTCGTATTCACCAGGTTCACCGATACCAATACGAATACGTTTGATATCCTGTGTTCCCATTAAATCGATAATGTTCTGCATTCCTTTATGTCCACCGGAAGAGCCTTCGTTACGAAGTCTAATCTTGCCTGGTTCTAACGCCATATCATCAAAGATGATAATGACATCTTCAAGAGGAATCTTGAAATAACTCACTACCTCTTTCACTGCGGTACCAGATAAGTTCATGTATGTTGTGGGTTTAAAAAGCATCACATCTTGTCCTAAAGCAGTTCCACGGCCAAGAAGACCATGAAAAACTTCCTTATCGACATCGATCTGTGATAAGTCGGAGAATAGATCTATGACATCAAAGCCCATATTATGACGGGTGTGTTCATATTTCTTTCCGGGATTTCCTAAACCAACAAATAACTTCATAACGCTATTGTATTATACACTTTTTTAAACATTTTTGTTTAGAGATAGTATATTATTGTCAATATGAAGTTCCTAAAAAGATTTTTAGCCGGTATGGGTATTGGCACTGGCGCCGCTATTCCTGGTGTTTCTGGAGCGGCTATTGCAGTCATCTTCAAAGTCTATGAAGACATCATCCATGCGGTTAATAATTTCCGTAAACAATTCGGTTATTCTATCAAAGTATTAATCCCAATACTCTTAGGTATTATCTGTGCGGTTATACCTTGTATTTGGTTATTCTCTTTAGCTTTTGAATATTTAATGTTCGTTTTAATATCTATTTTCGCTGGTTTCTTAATTGGTTCATTACCAAGTATTACCGACAAAGTGAAAGGTATTAAACCAAATATCGTTCAAATAATGTTAATCATTACCGGTTTCTTATTCGTTATCACTTTAGGTGTTCTTTCCGTGGCTTTTGGCGACAAAATGGATATCAGAGGGTTATTTATCAATATTAACCAGAATTGGTGGTTATACCTCGTATTAATCCCTGTTGGAGTCCTTGCCGCAGTAGCATTAACTGTTCCCGGATTATCTGGATCATTAATTCTCTTAGTAATTGGTTTCTATCGTCCTCTTGTGGATTCAGTGAAAACATGGGCCGGAAATTGCTTACATGGTGATTGGTCTATGGTAGGCCCCTTATTTGGGGTTGTTGGTTGCTTTGGATTAGGTTGTTTAATCGGAGTGGTCCTTGTCAGTAAAGTGATGAATCTCTTATTAAAGAAATTTAGAGACTCTACCTTCTTCACTATTATCGGATTTATCTCCGGTTCAATAATAGTCTTATTCTTTAATTACGATATCTTTAATTACTATCTCAATTGGGCGGGTCAATCCTTCCCCAACATCAATCCCGTTCTTCCTATCTATATGGAATTACCTATAGGTATTGTAGTTATGTTGCTATGTGCCTTTGGCTCATATATGCTGGTGAGACTAGAAAGAAAAAATAGACAAGAACAGGAAGAGAACAAAGAAGAAGAAAAACAGGCGGAATAATCGCCTGTTTCTTTTTATATAACACTCTTATCTAATTTAATGGTGGCCGTATCACCAACGATACTCTTTACTTCAAATGACCATTTAATTCCTTCGCCATTATTGAAGTTTCTTCCTCCCACGAATTGTTTGGAATACTTTTGAGGAGTGAATTTATCTCCCGCTTTAAATAGGAAGTAATTGGCAAATAAGGATGAGGATTTATAAGTCTCGTAAGTACTATTCTTGATTAATTCTAAGATATTGTAATTTGCGTAGTCTTCTCCTAAAGGAGAAATATAACTATTTGAGTCATCATCTTTAATATAATAGGTATTGCTCATCGCATGGGTATAGCGATATTCGTTAGTCATCTCATTTGTGATGTAATGAATAATCATTTTGTTATCTTCTTCTGTACACGCTAATAGTCTCGCATCGACATGCCATAACCTGATACCCACAGAAGAAGCTCCCATTGGATATCCAGACTTATACATATGATGGCTATCAAATTCATTTAGCCCATCAGGAGTATATAATTCTAATAACAAGTATTCATCAAATGGTGTTCCCGTAAATTTGTTATTCAAAAGAATAACATCTCTACTCTTTTGGAAACTCTTTAATTCCAAGACACAGCTATCTTTAGGAGCATAGACATTAGTCCATCCTAGTGCCGTTGCGGAATATGGATCATGACTACCGACATTATAATCCTGCATCGAGAAACCACCCGCAGGGATATATTTCCCACTATAATCGTAATAATCTTCTAAACCGAACATATGACCCATCTCATGGATAAAAGTATGAGTATCAATCTTCTCATATCTCGTATCTCCAGAATGATATGTTCCAATTGTGGAATTGCTTCCATACATAAAGTCATAGCTCGCCCAGAAGAAAACATTGGGATTGGGCTTATTTTTATTTCTTAAGCCAGTTTGTAACCAGAAACAATAAGCCCACATATTTGAGGCATTATTATTGGCCAAAGCTCCATAATCAGGAGAACCATAGATGAGCATCACACCATCCAAATAACCATTATGATCGCTATCAAATGATGTCATTGTGGTGTCACCACTTTGCTCTCTATACCATTCCACGACAGTGCTCACTAAAGCATTAGTCTTAGGTTGACCGGTTTTCATACTATAGTATTGACGAGAAGTTTCATTGACTTCATACCAATCAGTAACTACACCAGTAAGAGTTATTTTATGATTGGATAATTCTTCGTAATAAGTTTTAACACTTCTCCAACCAGTTTCTTCATTCGTACCAAAATATGCAGTTTCAATATCTTGTCTAACTTGTTCTTTTTCTGCCGGTTTTAAATATAGATAAGAATCAGTAAACCAGATAGGCACCACTAAAATCTTAGGATTACCTTCACATGGTGTGGAATCGATATCATAGATATTTTGTTCCATATAATCCTTATAGGTATAGCTCACTGAATTCTTTTCAATATCATCAGGAGTTAAAAATCCAAAATTAAAGATACATCCCGTTAGAGATAACGAAGTGGTTAACAAAGTTAATAATCCAATTCTTTTAAGTTTTTTCATGCTTTGCTTATTATATCAAAGATAAGAAAAAGGCTCAATAAAAGAGCCTTATCGATTAATACCAACTACCACTTGACCAGCTTCCGTATTCAGAAACTAAAGCGTACCAATTGGTAAAGTTTGTCTGTTTTTGATATGTGGATTTTGTGGTTCCACCAGATCTACCATAGATAGGGCAGAATAAGTTAATACCGCAACCTGATGTGCCAGTATGGTGATCCTCATAAACTACGAGTTCACCCACTGCAGTCTTAACGGCTTCTGCTTCATTTTCAAGCGTTGAATACTTGTCTATAACTTTATCCATTGCACTTACTACATCGAATACATCGAATGGATAGTATCCATCACTCTCGCCATATTTCTTAGCACTATTGATTGCGCTCTTGAAGGTTGACCATTCGCTAGAAGAGGTAATAACTGTTCTCGCTTTTGCGGCAAAAGCTTCAAAAGCATTGTAATATGCAGGCATTTTGGATAAATCGTATGCAGATTGAGTCTGGTCGTTAAAATACTTTTTCTCTTCTTTTAAGAATGTATCACCGATTAAAGATAATAATTCCACAGTATCGACATCACTATCTTGATAAAGAAGTGGTAACCAAGCATCATAGTCATAACCATAGCCGCCTTCGCTCTCTTGAGAGGAGAGCATGTAATTGAAATTATGGCTATTGATTTCCGCAATATCTTGCACCGCCATTAAGCAAGCATCATATGTAATGAATTCTAATTTATCAGTAATGTTTTTGGCATTTCTAGCATTGGTAACAGCAGTTTCCACTTCATCAGCGGTTAAGCAATCATCATTAGCTTTTTCGTCATAGCAGCAACCATCCATCGCGCCGCCGTGATTCCAAAGAATCAAACCATACTTTTCAGCAGGATAATTCTCAAAGCCCCAAGTTAAGAAACTCTGTAAAGTGGATGATTCACCCATGCTCTCATAAGTCACACCATCATCTTTGATGAAATCATTATCTTCAATGTGATATCTTCCGAGTTCAGAAGCAGTGACTTTATTCGCGCCATTACCTTTAATAATGTTACTCTTCCAAGCAGATGCTCCACCAGTTTCAAAGATGATATTCACTTCATCTGGTTGATTAGGAACACAACGCATTTCTTCGATATCTTTACTCGCTAAACCATCATCGCTTTCTAAGTTAGAACCACAGATGTATACCATAATGGTATAAACGTCCATATCAGATGGTTCTAAAACAGTAAGCTCACAACTAGCAGATAAACCATTAATAGTTGTCGCAGTGATTGTAGTTGTACCTAATGTTCCAGTAGGAGTAATTAAGCCATCGCTATCAACTGTGGCGATATTGGTTTTGCTACTCGCCCATGTAAGTGTGCTGTCAGCTTCAGCAGGAAGGATGCTAGGATTGAGTTTTTTGGTGCGGTTAGATCTCACTTTAGCGATGCTATTAGAGAAAGAGATAGAGGTTGGATCTGGTGCGATGACTTGCACTTCATATTGAGTGGTTAACACTAAGCCGCTTCCATCATCGACTGTCGCTGTCGCAGTAATGGTAACTGTACCACCTTTTTTACCGGTAACACGTCCACCACCATTTGAGGCATAGACTGATGCAATTGCGGTGTTACTACTCTTCCATCTCTTGCTCTTGATGGCTAAGCCATCTGGCTTCCCGGCCATCGTTAAAGTGATCTTTTCGCCCACTAAAACTTCTTTAGGACCAGAGACGACTAATCTTGGTTCATTACTATCTTCAGAGGAGGAAGAAATAACTTCTTCAGAGGAAGTTTCATTAGAACTATTAATAGGCATACTTTGATCATTACGATAAACCTCACAACCTGTGAGAAGTAATGCCGCTGAGATAATTAATGCAAATAAGTGTTTCTTCATAATAGTTCCCTTCCCTGTGGGATATTATACTTTATAAGTTTTGCTTTTATTTGTAAATAAAAACATTATTTTGAAATAAAAATAGTCGATTTAATCTTAAAAATACTTTTTATTTAATAAATAAGAATTGACAAGTTCGTATGCGAACTATACCATATCAAATATACATTTATGATTAATCAAAAAAGAGCAAACGACATACTATACTTAATTAAGTATTTATCTAAGATCCTCGATACCGACCTCGATAACCGTCTTGCAGAATATGGTTTAACAGGTCAGCAAGGAAGAATTTTGTTTTATATCAACAAAGAAACAAATTGCTTAAATCGAGATGTTCACCAATATGATATCGAAAGAGAGTTCCACCTCTCTAAGTCCACGGTCAGTGGTCTGGTGAAGAGGATGGAGAAAAAAGGAGTTATCTCCATTGAGAAGAAACACCCTTACGCGAATATCAAGATTGAAGAAGCTGGTAAAAACATTATCTGCC
Source organism: Bacilli bacterium (assembly GCA_045130875.1). Taxonomy (GTDB): domain Bacteria; phylum Bacillota_I; class Bacilli_A; order RFN20; family CAG-826; genus RUG13091. The sequence continues at coordinate 16,403 of JBGUQI010000024.1, forward strand.
ATCTGAGAATGCATCGAGATGAAGCCATTGCTCAGTTATCGAAAGATTTAACTAAAGAAGAAAAAGAAAAAGTCATTACACTATTAAATAAAATGATTACTAATATGGAAGGAGGACAATGATATGTGGAAAAAGATTAAGTTAATACTTAAGAGTTTAAGACAATATAAAAGACCAGCAATTATCACTCCTCTTTTCATGATTCTAGAAGCCGCATTAGAATGTGCTCTTCCATTTGTGATGTCGATGTTTGTCGACACCATTGAAAAAGTCACCACTCTTGAAGACTTCATGACACCGTATCTCTACGAGAACACAAATTTTGGATTCTCCATCAATGTCTCATTATTTGGTCTAATCATGACATTACTAGGTATGGCGCTAGTGTCTATCGCCTGTGGTATCTTAGGTGGCGTCTTTGGTAGCAAAGCCAGTGTTGGCTTAGCCACTAATCTAAGAAGTGATTTATATAAGAAGATTGAATCATTCTCCTTCTCTAATATCGATAAATTCTCTTCATCTAGTTTAGTGACCAGAATGACCACAGACATCAACAATGTCCAAATGGCCTTTATGATGTGTATCCGTATCGTTATACGTGCACCGTTAATGATGATATTCTCCGCTGTTATGGCCTTCATTGCTGGTGGTCAAATGGCGTGGATCTTTATCTGTTTAATTCCTCTTATCGGATTCTTCCTCTTCTTAATTATCAGATTCGCAATGGGAATCTTTAGAAGAGTATTTAAGAAATACGATGCATTAAATGCATCTGTGCAAGAAAACGTCTCCGGAATGAGAGTGGTTAAATCCTATGTCAGAGAAGACTTTGAAAAAGAAAAATTCAATAAAGCTTCTAATTCCATGACCCATGAATTTGTTCGTGGCGAAAAGATTGTGGCTTTAAATAGCCCAGTGATGAACACTGCGATTCACCTCTCCAATATTTTAATTATCGGTATCGGTGCCTCTATCATCTCTGCGGATGCTACCGCTAATAAGACATACTATGACGCAATGGAAGACACCATCCACTGGGGTGGTCGTTTAACCATTGGTCAAATGTCATCATTACTAACTTATGGTATTCAAATCTTAATGTCCTTAATGATGATTTCTATGATTATGGTCATGCTCGTCTTATCAATTGAAGCTGTTAGAAGAATTGGTGAAGTCCTTGAAGAAACACCAACGATTAAGAATCCCAAAGATCCAATTTATGAAGTTAAAGATGGAAGCGTGGCTTTCGATAATGTCGACTTCAAATATTCTAAGCACGCAGAGAAAAATACCTTAGAAAACATCAATATTAATATAAAATCCGGCCAATTTGTGGGGATTTTAGGCTCCACTGGTAGCGGCAAGACATCCTTAGTCAACCTCATTTCTCGCCTTTATGATATCAGCGATGGTTCATTAACTGTAGGTGGTATTGACGTCAAAAAATATGACTTAGAAACACTAAGAAACAATGTTGCTGTCGTCTTACAAAAGAACTTCCTATTCAGTGGTTCAATCGCCGATAACTTAAGATGGGGCGATTTAAACGCCACTGATGAAGAGATGAGAGAAGCTTGCCGTATCGCTCAGGCAGAAGAATTCATCGAATCATTACCCAATAAATATGACACACGTATTGAACAAGGTGGCTCAAACGTTTCTGGTGGTCAAAAACAAAGACTCTGTATCGCTAGAGCGTTACTGAAAAAACCGAAGATATTAATACTTGATGACTCCACTTCCGCAGTGGACACCAAAACAGATAGATTAATTAGAACAGGGCTAAGAAACGATTTACCAGAAACAACTAAAATCGTTATCGCCCAACGTATTTCTTCTATAGAAGATGCTGATCAAATTATCATTATGGAAGATGGTCACATCAACGCTATCGGGAAACATGAAGATCTCTTGAAGAATAATCATATCTATCAAGAAATCTACTACACTCAAAATAGAGTAGGAGGTGATAAATAATGCCTCCAGTCAAAATTAGAGAAAGAGCGAAAGCCAAAAAAGGAACTCTCAAGAGATTAATTAAAGAATTGTTCAAGAGATTCCCTGGTCAACTCATCATCAGTGCTATCTGCATTATTTTCAACATCTTCACAAACTTATGTTCATCGCTCTTCATGAACTTCGTCACCACCATTCTTATCAGTGCAGTTAAGACTGGTAACAATCCAATGGATATTGGAGCCAGATATGAAGCGATGGCTATGGGCATTACATTAAAGAGTAATGTCACACTACTATTAATCATGTTAACTGTCATCTATACCTTAGGTATATTTGCTTCCTGGTTCTGGACTAGAACAATGGTCATCGTTACTCAAAAATTCATGAATGAATTCCGTAAAGCGATGTTCAGTCATATGCAAGATTTACCCATCAAGTATTTCGACACACACGCTCACGGTGCCATTATGTCCTTATATACCAATGATATAGACACCATTAGACAATTCATCTCTCAAGCTATGCCCACTGCTTTAAGTGCTGGTTTAGCTATCATCTTCTCCTTAACAGCAATGTTGCTCAACAGTGTCTGGATGACACTAGTTGTTATCGGCTGTGCCTTATTGATGTTACTCAACACCATGATTATCGGTGGTACCGCCAGTAAATACTTCATTAAACAACAACGTCAAGTTGCGGTTGTCGAAGGTAACATTGAAGAGACCATCCAAGGTTTAAAGGTTGTGAAAGTCTTCACTCACGAAGAAAAATCCTTAGAAGACTTCAACAAGCAAAATGAACAATTAAGAAAACACGCCACAACGGCGAACATCGCTGGTAATACCATGATGCCAATCAATGGCAATATCGGTAACTTTATGTACGTTTTAACCGCAATTATGGGTGTTTTAATCTTAGTTATTCCTGGATTTAAGAATTTAACACTCACCTATTATGGAAATATTGAAAAAGAGACATTCTATGGTGTTATCGTCAGCTTCTTGATGTTATCCCGTATGTTCTCTAATAACGTCAATAACTTCTCGCAACAAGTAACCTTTATGGTTATGGGTATGGCGGGTGCTTCTCGTTGTTTCGATTTAATCGATGAGCAAAAAGAGAAGGATGAAGGCTATGTCACTTTAGTGCACATCAAAAAGAATGAAGATGGCACCTTCGAAGAAACAAAAGAAAAGACTAGAGACTTCGCCTGGAAACATCCTCATAAAGCCGATGGCACAGTAACCTATACTGAAGTCAAAGGTCATATCGTTATCGATAGCATGGACTTCGCCTATAATCCCGACAAGATGATTCTCCACGATATCAGCTTATACGCTAAACCAGGTCAGAAGATTGCCTTTGTCGGCGCGACTGGTGCGGGCAAGACCACAATCACCAACTTATTAAATCGTTTTTATGACATCGCTGACGGCAAAATCCGCTATGATGGCATAAATATTAATAAGATTAAAAAAGATGACTTACGCCGTTCATTAGCCATCGTTTTGCAGGATACAAACTTATTCACTGGCACCGTTATGGAAAATATTCGTTATGGAAGACTCGATGCCACCGATGAAGAAGTCTATGAAGCCGCTAAAATTGCTAATGCTTATGATTTCATTACCAGATTACCTGAAGGCTTTAACACTATGTTAAGCGGTGACGGTGCTAATCTATCTCAAGGCCAAAGACAATTATTATCTATCGCAAGAGCCGCGGTCGCTGATGCCCCCGTGGCCATCTTAGATGAAGCCACTTCTTCTATCGATACCAGAACCGAAAAATTAGTCCAAGAAGGTATGGATAAATTGATGGAAGGAAGAACCGTCTTTGTCATTGCTCATAGATTATCCACAGTCCAGAATAGTGACGCTATTATGGTCTTAGACCATGGTCGTATTATCGAAAGAGGTAGCCACCAAGACTTAATCGCTCAAAAAGGTGTCTACTATCAACTATATACAGGAGCTTTTGAACTTGAATAAGATTATCTATATCGCCGGAGGTTGCTTCTGGGGAGTGCAGGAATACTATTCTCGCCTTAACGGTGTTTTAAATACGACCTCAGGCTACGCAAATGGCAAGAAAGAGAATCCTTCTTATCAAGAAGTTAAATCTCAAATCTATAACCATGTTGAGACAGTCAAAATCATCTATGATGATTCCATCATTTCTTTAGAAACACTTTTGTCCCACTACTTGAGATTCGTCAATCCATATTCCTTAAATCAACAAGGTGAAGATAAAGGTGTTCAATATCGCACTGGAGTCTATTATGTCGATGATAAAGATGAAAAGATTATCAAAGACTATCTAGATTCAAAACTCAATAAGGGTTATTTAATTGAAATAAAAAAGCTGGACAATTTCTATCCAGCTGAAGATTATCATCAAGATTATCTGAAGAAGAATGAGAATGGCTACTGCCATATCAATCTCAATCTCATTCAAGATAATGAGAAGAAATAATTAATTATTTATCTTCTTTCTTTCTCAAAATCACTAAAGTGACGAGAGAAATTCCAAGAACGATAGGGATGAAAACGGAGGCCACTGTAATGCTTCCAAAGCATCCCTTCTTTTTATTATCATCGGGTTTTGATGGCTCGCTACCATCACTTGTAGGTGGCACTTCTTCCGAAGAAGATGATGAATCATCTCCACCTCCACTATTATCAAAGACGGTAATATTACATGAAGCGGAAACATTAGGATTAACTTTTGAAGTAGCAGTAATCACCGCAGTACCAGCCTTATAGGTTGTAATGTAACCAGCAGCTACGCTTACTACAGTGCCATCACTACTAGACCAAGTCACTTCTTTACTAGCGGTTTCAGGAACCACTCTAGTAACAGTTAACATATCTACCCAATTTACTGGCAATTCCATCTCAGTTTCACTGAGTTCAATTGATGTTGGAGCATTAGGATCCGCTGAAACAGTAACCACACAAGTGGCTTTAACACTAGAAGCTTTAACTGATGTCGCAGTAATAGTTGCTTGTCCGATAGCAACACCTGTAACTAAACCAGAACTAGAAACTGAAGCTACACTTGCATCGCTTGTTGACCAAGTTACAGAACGGTCTCCATTAGTAGGAGTTACGGAAGCAACATTTAATTGATATGTTCCACCAACTTTAATAGAAGCAGAACTATTATTTAATGTGATAGAAGTAGGTGTTTCAGTATTTAAACCGCAGATTTGACGGGTTTTATCATTAGTGTTGCCCCAAATCTTACAAGCATATTCTGGGTGGTCAATAAAGGGATTTCTATTGCCTTGGCCAGAACTATTATTTTGAATCACTTCATTACGGTTGAGTTCGGTTCTTCTCGCTAAATCATTTGCGCCAGTAAAGGAAGTATCTTGAGGTTGATATTGCAAATTCCAAAGAAGCATATCACTTAAAGAACCCATTGAGCCTACTGGATAACCGCTATTACCATTGCCAACGCCATTATAATTGAATGGACAATCCACAACTTGCAAACTTGTCACCGCAATAGCGGCATAAAAGATAATACGTGCGGCTGCACCACGATAATAATTAACGCTTGTCCCTGGATCATAAGATTCAGTACCAAAGCCTTTACTACCTCTACCAGTATTAGTGCTCACAGATGCGGGTCTTACCATATGAGCATCATCTTCCACCAAATCGCCATCTCTGACATTTGGCCAAACGTGTTCACGATTCCATGTCGCAGCACTATCCCAACTGGGACCTAGTTTTTTATTATCATAAAAACCAATAATTTTACCTGAACCATCAGGATCAGCATCACATTTTGCGGCAAAGGTTTTCATGCCATCATAGCCCACTGTTCTCTTTCTCTTCGTGCTATTTAAAGTATGAAGAGCATTTAATAAATCGGTGCCAGTTAAATCATCGCTGATGCCACTATAATAGTTACCTTCACCCGCTAAAGTTTGAACAACCGGTTCGCTCTTTTGTTCTAAACGAGTAACAGCGACAGTTGTTCCAAGAGTTAAAGTTAAGGAACTAGCGATCAATAGTTTTGTTAAGATGTGTTTTTTCATAGATAACAAACCCCTTATATTATCGATTTTCTTTTTTGAGCATTAAGAAATAGAAGATGAGTAAATATCCAATTGCGTAAACCGCAAAGAGAGATAGAGTAAGATAGAATTTCCAACTTGCTGTAGCGAAGTTAACTTCGTTAATTAATCTCTTACACATAGTGAATATTAAACTGAAGGTAATCGGTACCGCAATGTTATTGGTGTATTCATATAAGAATCCGAGAATGATACCAACACCGAAGATAAAGATTAATTCTAATAATTCAATTGGGTTGACGATACCGCTGGAATGGTAGAGCATGAAGAAGAAGTGGCAGACCGCATAAATCGCTGATGTAATGGCGATTCTAGCAATCTTATGACCAGTTAATAGATTTCTCTGTAAGATGAATCTGAATAAGAGTTCTTCTTCTGCAACCGTCAAAAGAATCGCAACAAACTCTAAAATCTCCACGGTATTATCACCATTAGGATTAAAGATTGTCTTCATTGGATTAGGGATGACTGATTGAGTCACAACGCCCCAATAGAACAAATAGAAAAATGCCACAAAGAATAATGGTAATAATAAGAATAGATTGATAAACCTAGTCTTGCCATTATAGGTCTTGGCAATCTTAGTAAGAATCGAGAAGATGATAATGAAGATGAGATAGGCACTACGTAAGCCCACTTCCACACTATATTTCACTACTGAATCAGTGGTGAAAAGATATGTAGGGAAACTAATAATCACTACATAGGTGAATAGAGCGATAAATAAGTACCAGAATCTCTTGTTTCTCATTTTATATTAATATAAATCAATAAATTTATTTGTCACCCCATATTTTTCTAGGAAGAATAAATACCGGGTTTTTACAAAGTTTTTCAACAAAAACTATTTCTTTTTCTTTTCTTCTTGGGTAATTTCATTCATCTCTTTAGTGTCTTTCTTACCCACTGTTTCATTGTAGAAGTTAACAATAATAGAAGTGATCAAAGCAACGACGATTAAACCATACATACCTAACACCACGGTGACGATTCTACCGATGATGGTCTGCGCTGCGATATCACCGAAACCAATTGTGGTGACAACCGCAAAGCAATACCATAAGCCATCGCCAAAGTTGGTGATTTGAGGTTCTCCAATCATCATGAGGATTAAACTTGCGGCCACGACTAAGACTAATAAGCCAAGTAAGACTTCTAAAGCGAAGGTCTTTAAGATGACTTTCACTAAAATTTGAAGTTTTAATTGAGAGAAAGCTAAAGAAACCACTTCCATAAAAGCGGTAACCGCAATTAAGATACATTCCACTAAGATGATTGTATCGATATTATCAGATCCAACCGGCATAAATAAACCGACCGCTAACAAAACCGCAAAGGTAATCACTATAGCGTTCAATACAATGCTTCTCACATCGTGTTTTTGAATTAATCTAAAGGCACGGGAAACCACGATAGTCACACAATATAATCCCGCAGTTAATGAGAAGAAATATACTTGGTTATTAGCGAACAACACTACAACACCTAATAAGACATCTAAAACAAAAAGAATAATACAACGAATTATATTTAGTTTAGAACGATCTTTAATAATAGATATTGGTCTTGTTATTGCTAAAGCAATAAAGATAGCTAATAGATAATGTGGTGCATTCGCATAAATGTGGTCATTAACTTCTACGATAGTAAGAACAGAAAAAGTTAAGACAACGATAGATAATGCACTACCAAGAATTAATAAGATAATTCTTATTTGATCATTTGATAAGGTTCTTCTTGCCATAATATCACCCTCTCTTTATTACACAGTTGGCCAGGTTCGATTAGCTTTGAACCACGCCGTATCTTTTAATATTGTATTGTTATTACTTCCAGTAACTGTATAGACAGCACCACTATCAGAATGGAAGCAAATATTGCCATTCATGGATTGGAATTTTCTTTCATCATCCGCAACAACTGTGGTGACAAAAATCTGATCGGTATAAACACCTAATCTATTAATCGCTGCTTGAGCGGGGAACATATTCTCCGGAGTTTTGGTGTATTCATCAGAACCAGCACAACAACAGATACACACCACTTCTGGTTGAATGACACTTAATAAAGCATCTGTATTCGCAGTATAACTACCATGGTGAGCACCTTTAAATAATTGAACCTTTGGTAAGGTATTAGATTCCACTAATGATCTTTCACCAGTGGCTTCTAAGTCACCAGTTAATAAATAATGATTGGTTCCTTGGGTAAATAAGGTACAAACGGAATAATCGTTTTCATCACTTGTATTATTCTCATAAAACTTTTGATAGAGGATTTCCATGGTGATACCGGGAGCAATATCATAAATCTTCTTTGCACCATCAGTTTCTTTACAGCACTGCAAAGCAGTGTAATGTTTCGCACCACTGGCCACTTCCGCATCTCTCTTAGTAACATAGTTGTTATAAACTGCAGATGTTGTATTAGTTAATGCGAAATCAATAATGGTTTCCACTTCATATCTATCAAAGATACCAGGAGCCGCATTTGTGCCCACAAATCCAGCAATATGGTCTTGGTGTGCGTGTGTAGCAATGACATATTCTAATTTGCCATCTGTGCAATAGGTATCAATAAAATCACCAATGGTTTTAGAGGAAGCATTTCTGCTACCAGCATCGATTAAGATGTCAACATCACCAGCTTTAATAAATGTTGAGTCACCTGTATATTGGTTTCCTAATTCTAGGAAATTGATATCCATACTTGCCACATCACTAACAATAACAGTTCTCTTGATTTCCGCATTCCAGTCTTCATGGCTAATAGCATATTTAACATAGAATGTCGCTTCCACTGCTGTATCAATCGCTTCAACAGTAGCGTTACTTGCATCAAAATATGTGGTTGTTATTTCACTAGAAACGTCTTCACCCTTATAAGTGGCAATCGCGCCTTGTTCGACATAAGTACCACCGATGGAGACATATGTTTTGGATTGGCCATTAAGTTTTAGCACTGTGTCATGATCGTGAGCGTGTTTTTGATCATTTTGATATTTGATAAAAAGAACAATACCGACGACAATCGCTGCCACTAAAAGTAAGGCAATAATAACGATTAAAACCGCTGGATTCTTTTTCGCGGTCTTTTTGACACTCTTTTTCACAGTTTTAGTTATTGTCTTTTGGGTTTTATTCTTTTTTGTGGCCATATTAATTCTCCTAATAAATAGATTTTCTCCAAAATAATGGAGAAAACATCTCTATTGTTATTGTAATAGAGAAGTCTATTAATAATAAAGTAAATATTATTTAAATAAATCTGAATGAGTGCCTGTTCTAACTAAATAAAGTATAACGTTTTCATTTGAATACTTATAAATAAGCAACCAATCTGGCTCAATATGCAATTCTCGGCAATTCTTATAATCTCTTGATGGTTGTAAAGGGTGGTCTAGATATTTTTCAGGTAAACAAGCTCCTATTTGAAGCAAATACAATACTTCTTTAAACTTGTTTTCATCTAATCCTCTTTTGATACACAGTTTGAAATCTTTTTTAAATTGGCTAGAACGTCTAATACCATAAGTCATTTATGCAAGTCCTCCATTAGGTCATCAATGCTGTTAAAAGTATCGATATTAGACTGTTTTTCCATTTCTTCCACTTCTTTAATTGCTTTTTTAGTGGTTTCATTTGGAATTTCTGCTTTTAATTCAAATGGGATACTATTGGATCTAATTACTTGAACATAAAATAAAGTAATCGCTGTTGTAGAATTAAGACCCAGCTTTGCAAATACTTTTTCAGCATTCTTTTTGATGTTTTCATCAATCCTAATGTTAATGTTCGCCATATGACTTCCTTATGGCTATATAATAAAAAAATGTGTTAACGTTGTCAACACACTGTCAACACATTATTTATCTATTAAGCCAGAAATGGATGGCTTTAGGGGCCCAGTTATTCGCATGGGTACCAGGGGCTAATCCGATACCATGTCCAACATTATGGTATTTTGTATAGTAACAATTGATATTGTTCTTTAATAATTCATCAATTAATAAATCACTATCTTGGTAAGGGACAGACATATCCTTATCACCTCTCCAAATATAAGTGTTTGGATAGTTGCTATCGATATGATGATAGAGATTACCAATCTCAAAAGCCTCTTTATCATTACCTGCGAAGTATTTCTTGGTACTCCAATGGGTTAATCCTTTTTCCATTGAAGTCACAGGATACACTAACATAAGCATCTTAGGTTTAGGTAAATCATATTGGGAATAACCATATTTGGTAGTTCCAAACATTCCACACATATGACCTCCCGCAGAGAAACCACATAAGGCATAATTATCTAAAGATAAATGATATACATCTCTAATCTCTTTTAATGCTCTAGCGATATCATCCATCGGAGCGGGATAATGGGCTAATTCTTTAACGCGGTATCTTAAGACAAAAGCGTTGATGCCACGACTTTGGAAATATTTAGCGACAGGATGTCCTTCCACGAAAGAAGCGAGCATACGATAACCACCACCAGGACAGACAACGATCACTGGAGCGGTTTTATCTTCCACTAAATAGGGAATCAATTCGTATCGATTAGGATGACGACATTCCTTGTTATATTTGTGCCACTTTAATAAATCCATAAAAAGTACAAGTAGTATTTTATTAAAAATACACTTAGATAGCAAATATAAAAAAGAAAAAGGGACGAATCCCTTTCTCTATATTCAGTATTTTATTATTTCTTAGAATAAAACGGCAACTGAGGCAGCAGCTTCTGCAGCAGCAGCGGCGGCAGCAAGTGCAACAATAACAATTGTGTAAATTAACCAGAATAATAAGCCACAAGCACTTAAGATGATGGTGACAATACCTAATGGTTTGGCAATTTTGCTAAATGTTCTGAATGGTTGTTTTTCAACTTCGCCTTCTACTTTCTTTAAGAAAACGACAGAAAGAATACCGAGAACTAAACCAGCAACAGAACCGACGAACCAACCCCAGCTAAAGGCTAAGCCAACAACGGCAAAGATAAAGGCCATTAAGGCGTTCTTACAATTTGGTGTCATACCACCTTCTTGTTTGGGTTCTTCTTTTGGAGCTTCAGCAACTTCTGCTTCAACAACTTTGTTTTCTTCTTCCATGAGAAAATTCCTCCTATATTTAGTAAACTACGATTTAACGAGGTTTTGCAATTTATTTATCGTTACAATATTAGATTTTTGAAAAATAAAAAAAGAGGATTGCTCCTCTCTTTCATAACTGAATGAGAATTATTCAGCTTTTTCTTCTTCTTTAGGTTCTTCCTTGGGTTCTTCTTTTTTGCCTTCTTGTTCTTGGGCGTTCTTTTCTTGAGAACCACCGATGATACCAAAGACACCACCGACGAGGAATAATTCGTTACCACTGATTAAACCGAAGACCATTAATAAGATAATGGGTGTTAAGTTATCAGGTGTGGCGGTAAGAGCAGCTTCGCCAAATTTGCCATCTAAGATGACTAAGACGATGATGAATGCCGCTAAGAAGACCATGGAAATCATGCTTCCGAGATTATCAAGCCAGTAATAACCACCAACAGCGTCGATGATTAAAAGGATTAAATGGATGATGAATAATAAGCCATAAACACCTAATAAGACCCAGTTGATAATTCTGCCGATTTTGTATAAGGTTTTTTGAACGTTTCTCATATTCTGTTCTCCTTTTGCTATACTATTATATTACTTTTACTTTTATAGTAAATCACTATTTATTTCTTTTCTTAAACACTAGTTCTGGTTTGCCAATGGTCACCAAAGTGTCATCAGGAATAGACTCTGTTAAGAAAACGTTACTACCAATAGTTACTCTATTTCCAATCTTCACATCTCCACCTAAGATAGAGACACCGGAATAGATAGTCACATCATCTCCCACTGTGGGATGTCTTTTTGTGCCTTTTAAACTATAGCCTTTGGCTAAGGATAAAGCACCAAGAGTAACACCTTGATAAATCTTCACTCTTGCACCCACTTCTGCGGTCTCGCCAATAACAATACCAGTTGCATGGTCGATGAAGAATGGAGAAGCAATCTTGGCACCAGGATGGATGTCCACGCCTGTAGAAACATGAGCTTCTTCAGAGATGATTCTGGCGTGTAAGAATTCTTTTAGAATATATAATTCATGAGCGATGCGATAGTATCTAATGGCTTTATAGCCAGGATAGGCTAATATCACTTCTTCTTTAGAATCCACCGCGGGATCGCTTTCCATAAAGAATTGTAAGTCTTGTTCTAACTCTCTTCTAATACGAGGAAGAGTGTTTACAAAAGCAATAGCTTTATCTTCATCATCTCTAATAGAGAGCTTAAATAATTTCTTTATTTCTTCGATGTTGTCTTCGTGGCAGAGAACATACTGTTCCGCGGCACGATAGAACTCGTTAACTTCTTTACTACAAATCATTTATAATCACCACTTTTCCATGATATTTTCACATTATTTCATCGTTTTTGCAAATGACATTATTTAATAATGAAACGATTACCATCGATTAATATCGTGGAACTATAGAACTGTTTAAATGCTTTAACTGCATACTTGATATCTAATGTACCCGCAGTTTCAAAAGAGGAATGCATCGCCAGTTGAGGTAATCCCATATCAACAGAGAGCATAGAAATATGACTCAATAAAATATTGCCTAAGGTTGAACCTCCTCTAATATCACTTCTATTGGTAAAGAATTGATAAGGTACTTCCGCGTTATCACAAATCTTTTGGAAGATAGAGGAAGAAACACTATCGCTGGTATATGACTGCGCAGCATTATACTTAATCGCTAAACCTTTATTCATATAAGCCTTATTATTTGCATCGGTAATAAATGGTTTATTGGGATGCACCGCATGAGCGTTATCCGCACTGACGAGGAAGGAATTCGCTGTAGAAACCGCGTAATCTAGCGATAATTTACGACAAACTTGCTTCAAAATGACTTCTAAGAAATCACCATCCGCACCTTGTCTAGAAGAAGAACCGACCTCTTCATTATCAGCGATATATAGAACATTGATTGATGTTTTATTGTCAGATTCCACGAAGGCTTTTGTGGAACAGAAGACGCATTCTAAATCATCTAATCTAGATGAGGAGACATATTCTTTTTTCTTGCCCCAAAGATATCCCGCTTCACGGTTATATAGATATAAATCAAAATTAACAATGTCCTTTGGTTCCACTTTCAAAGCTTTACTTAATAGTTCTTTTAAAGGTGAGCCCTCTAATTCTTGAGCGATGAAAGCCTGTAAGTCACTAGAAGGATCATATCTATATCCCTGATTGATTTCTCTATTGAAGTGGATACAAAGATTAGGGATCATGACTATGTCATCTTCCAAATTGATTAGTCTATTCTCTAATCCTTCTTCGGTATTCACGATTACTCTACCAGCGATACCTAAAGGTCTATCTAACCATGTAGACATAATGAGCCCGCCATAGACTTCGACATTGATACGATTGTAGATATCACTTCTGCCATCACATTCTGGTTTGATTTTGAAACAAGGAGAATCAGAATGACTGGCAATGATATGGAATGGAGCAAATTCATTAAATTCTTCTCCAATATTTAAAGCGATTAACGAAGAATCGTTTCTTGAAAAGAAAACCTTATCCCCTTTCTTTAATTCAAATGGTTTATTTTCAAATAATTCTTGATAACCACTATTCCTTAATAATTCTTTAACGTTATTAACTGCATAGAAAGAAATGGGAGAATTGTTAATAAAATTAATTAATTCATATCCTAAAGATAATGTGTCATCATCTAATCCACTTTCTTTAGCGTTGCTTCTCTCTGGTTTAACTGCGTTAGAAGGTATCTTCCAAGTCTTGCCATCTAAAATAGCCCCTGGAATTCTCTTATTCGCACAGTAATTACGGACACTTCTTTCCGTTAGATTAAACTTTTTTGCCGCTTCTGCGATAGTCATATATTTCATATTCTTTTCTCCTTATGAATAATATGTGCATATTCATTATACATAATTTTCCTTAAATAATGTATTTATAACATTTTATAGATAAATATCTTTCCTTTAGATAATATTTATTTTCCTATTACGGCAATTATTTCTCTATTTTTTCTTTTTTTAAAAAAGATTAAAATAGTTTATAAGATGAAAAAGAAGAAGATATCGAAAGAAAAACTTAAAAAATATCTCAAGATTCTTATCGTTCTTTTAGTGTTAGCGTCTATTTCTGTCGGTCTATATTTTGTATTACAACATTTCGGATTAACGGATATTAATTTATTAAAAGGATTATTAAAGAAGGCTGGTCCATGGGCAATTATCGTCTATATCCTTTTACGTGTGGCATGCACGATATTCCTATCATTTATGCCCGCATGTTCTATGCTATTCGATTTATTATCATTGGCGGCTTTCGATTATCTACCTCCTATAGTAATCTTCCTCATCTGCTTAGCTAGCGTTGTTTTGACATCCATAGTTATGGATCTTATTGGTCGTTTTGGTGGTAATAAAGCCATTATTAAAATATTAGGAAAAGAAGAATATGAAGAAGCTAAAGACCTCATCAAAGAAAAAGGGATGGTCTATGTTCCTGTTATGTATCTCCTTCCCATCTTCCCTGATGATGCAATTTGTATGGTCAGTGGCGCCACTAAAATGAACTTTTGGGTTCACCTTGTTGAAATCATCCTCTGTAGAGGTATTGGCTGTGCCACTATCATCTTTGGCGTTCAAATTATTCCTAATGAAGTGTCATCCTTCACCAGCACTAATCCATTAGACTACTTAAGAGTAGGAATCGTTATTATCGCTGGAGTAGTCTTACTTCTTTACTTAGCGAGAATGATTGATAAATGGTTATCTGGCTATCTTAAGAAAAGAAAAGAAAAATAGTCAATTCGGTATTTTTGATTGAAAAATAATTAATTGTTGCCTTTTCCCATTAAAAAGGTCTAGAATAAGCACAAGCAAAAGAAGAGTAAAACTATGAACAAAAAAGCATTCTATTACTTTTATAGCTATTACTTCCCAGGAGACAATCAATAATATCTTGGTATTTTGCTAATAGGTGTTGTTGATTAAGTTGATAGCACCGAAGATATGATGATAATGTTTGGTGCTGCAACACCAAACTTTTTATTTAAATGTTGGAGGACACATTATGAAAAACAAACTATTAAAACTTCTACTCTTATCATCTATGCCATTGGCGTCACTATTAAGTGCTTGTAATGGTAATCAAAAAGTTGTCGGTATTTTACAACCTGTTCAACATCCTGCTTTAGATGAAGCTAGAAAAGGTTTTGAAGCTGGTTTAAAAGACAACATCAGCGGTGTCAAAATCGAATATCGTAACGCTGGTGGCAATGATGCCGATTTAAATGCTTACGCTAAAGATTTAGTGGATACCTCATCATTAACATTAGGTATTGGTACCGGTGCTTCTTTAGCCCTTAAAGGTGCGGAAGATAACGCTGGTTATCAAAAACCACTACTCTTCACTGCTGTCACCGATCCAGTGGATGCCGGTTTAGTCGCCAATAAAGACAATGAATCAGGCTTTGTTTGTGGCACCACCGATGCTAACCCAGTCGAAGAACAAATTGCTTTAGTCAAAGAATTCAATGCTTCCGCTGATAAAGTTGGTATTATCTATACTCAAACAGAAGTCAATTCCAAAGTTCAAGCTGACCAAGCTCAAACAGCGATTGAAGCTGCTGGTATGGCTGCGACAGTGAGAACTTGTAATAACTCCAGTGATATCAAAGCCACCGCTTTAGCTCTTTCCGATATTGAAGGTATGGATGCCATATATGTCCCCACAGACAACAACATCGCGGCAAATATGAACGCTATCAAAGAAGCTGTTGCTGGTAAGAATATCCTCGTCGTTTGCGGTGAAGAAAATATGCTCAAAGGTGGCGGACATGTCACATTATCCATCGACTACTTTAACTTAGGTTATAGCACTGGTAAGATGGCCGCTCAAATCTTAAAGGGCGAAAAGAAAACAACCGATTTCCCAGTGGTTCCAGTTCCTGCCTCTGATTGTGCTTATGCTTTCAGTAGCACAAACCTTGCAGCTAATTCCTTAACTATGCCAGAAGCGATGCGTACTGGTCATGAATGGAAAGATGTAAACGCTTAATATGAGTGTTTTAAATATCATCTTTAATATATTAACTAGTGGATTACCCTGTTGCTTATTAGCCATCGGGGTTTTCCTCACATTTAGACTTCTCGATTTCGCCGATATGACTGCGGAAGGAAGTTTCCTTTTAGGCGCGGCACTAACCGCCTCTTGTATTTATAATGGGATGAATCCTTTCTTAGCTACACTCCTCGGTATGATCGTTGGTGTTTGCTGCGGAATAATCACTGGTATTCTTAATAGAATACTAAAAATACCGAAGTTATTAAGCGGAATTATTACCCTTACCGCTTCCGCTTCAATAGCGATGATTATTATGGGTATTACTAAACCCGAACAAATCTTCGCCACTCAAGTCCCGCTATCATTATCATCTGGTCATAAGACTATTTATTCCGTGTTTTATAATCCAAGTTTATATAACATCAGTTCCTCATTCCCTTGGAATAAGATGATTGAAACATTGGTGATGATTGTTTTAGTCATTGGTATGATGTTCGCTATCTATTATTTCTTTGGTACCCAGTATGGTATGGCTATTAGAGCCACTGGCATGAATGAAAAAATGGCAAAAAGCCAGGGAATTAATACCACAGTATCAACGATAGCCTGTATCGGTATATCCAACGGTCTCATCGGTTTAGCGGGAGCCTTATATGTCCAAGATGCTTTAAGTGTATCCACAATAAGCGCAACTGGATATTTAGTTATCGGTTTAGCGAGTATCTTAATCGGTGAAGCGATCTTTGGTAAACGCACATTTAAGAACTGGTTAATCTCCGTTGCTTTAGGAGCAATCCTATACTTCACTATTATCACTATCGCAATTAGATTAGGATTCCCCACAGAACTCAAGAGTTTGTTATACGCGGTGTTAATTACAATTGCTTTGTGCATTCCTCTAATTAGAAAAGGAATTAATTACTTAGTAAGTAAGATAAGGAGGAAAGAACATGTTAGAGCTTAAAAACATCACTAAAACCTTCAATCTTACTGGTGCGAAAGAAGATTTACGTGTGGCCTTAGATAATGTCTCCCTTCAAATCGAAAGCGGAGAATTTGTCACCATTATCGGTGGTAATGGTTCTGGTAAATCCACCACCATTAACATCATTACAGGGAATACCAAACCCGATAAAGGTAAGGTTCTATTAAATAATGTCGATATCACTAATATGGATGAACATCAACGTGCCTCTTGGTTCGGTCATGTCTTCCAAGATCCAATGATGGGTACCGCTGGTGACATGTCCGTATTAGAGAACTTAGAAATTGCCTATTTAAGAGGAAGAAGGCATTCGCCCTTTTCCTGGGGCTTTAAGAAGTCCCATAGGGAAGAATTCATCCGTGAGCTAAAACGCTTTGATTTAGGCCTAGAAGATAGATTAAATCAAAAAGTAGGCGTTATGTCCGGTGGTCAAAGACAAGCTTTAACCCTTTTGATGGCCACGATTCGTAATAAACCAACGCATAAGATGGTGAAAAGAGATTATATTAAATTCTCCGAAAAACCCCATGATGTGGCTAAAAAAGAGTTCGAAGATGTCTATAATCCCGCATTAAAGGAATATAAAGAACAATTAAAAGCCATCAAAGCAAATAAAGAACTTAATCGTTCACAAAAGAAAGAAGCGAAAGAAGAAGCCTATCATCAATTTGATAGAAAGGTTAGACAGTTTGACTTAACTAAACAAATCTTGTTGCTCGATGAACATACCGCAGCGTTAGATCCCAAAACCGCGAAGAAAGTCTTAGAATTAACTGATAAGATTGTTAAGGATAATGAAATGACCACCTTGATGGTCACTCACAATATGAAAGATGCAATTACCTATGGTAATAGACTCATCATGTTCCATCTAGGTCATGTCATCTTTGATGTGAGAGGTGAAGAAAAACAAAAACTAACGGTCGAAGATCTTCTAAAGAAATTTGATGAAGCTGATAAAAAAGCCGAGGAAGAATAATCCTCGGTTTTCTTTTTTATTTCTTTTGACTATCAGCGGTCACTAATTTGCCTTTGAACCAACAACCATACATTCCTGGTCCGCAGCAGATTCCCACGATGGGGGAGATAATATATTCTTCTGTAGGAATATTTAATTCTTCTTTAATTCTCTTCTTGAAGTATTCTTTCGCGGGATTAGGCATTGTCTCACCGATATAGATAACATCAGTAACACCTTCCACGACATTGTTCTTCACATATTCAAAGCATTCCGCGAGAGCTTTCTTTTCCCCATGGACTTTCTTGAATGAATAATTCATGCCATGAACATCAAACATGATGACTGGTTTGATATTTAAAGTATCAGCGAAGAAAGCGGCCGCACCAGAAACTCTACCATACGCTCTTAAATATTTAAGAGTGTCGATACTACCAGTTTCATGATAATACTGTTTATTCTCTTCTACCCATTCCGCGACTTCTTCGATGGATTTACCTTCATCTCTGAGTTTCGCGGCGTCGATAACCATTAAACCTAACGCCATTTCCGCACGACAAGAGTTAATAGAGATAATCTTTCTTTCAGGGTATTCTTCTTGAATCTCTTGTTTTAATAATTCAAAAGCTCCTCTTGTGCCAGATAGTGCTTCCGCACAAGCGATATATAAAATATCGATACCTTTCTTAAGATAAGGTTCCATCTTTTCTTTAAATTCTTTTGCGGTAACTAAAGAGGTTCTCACCTTAATGTTAGGATCTCTGACCCATCCATACATCTCTTCACGAGAGAATAAAGTGTAATCTAAATCAGCGAGATATTCTTTCTCTCCGACTACAATACCCATCATGAAATATTGAATATTCCACTTCTCTCTTAGTTCCTTAGACATGCCGGAACTGGTATCGGTAAAAATTTGAAATGCCATAAAAATGCTCCAATAAGACTAACAATAATTATAAGTGTAAATACTAATTATTTGAATAATAAAGTAAACCCTTAAATACATAATAAAAGATATGTAACACAAAAGAAAAACCGCTCAAAAAGAGCGGCTCAATCAACATAATTGATGATTATTTCTTTTTGCCTAAGAAATCAACAGCAGCTGGAGCGATAGCGATTAAGCCACCGAGGATAGCTAAGATACCGGCAACGATGTAGCCAGCACCGAGGTTCCAGTTTTCAGCTTTGATATCATTGGCGCCTGCAAATGCTGGGACTGTAAAGAATGTTAAGACACCAGCGGTCACTAATAAAGCAACGGCAGCAAGATTTAAAACGCCAGCAAATTTGTCTAAAGCTTTGACTTTGAGTAATGGGAGGATAACGCCTAAAGCTAAGATGATCATTGAAACTAAAACAAAGATCCAAGCTAATAAAGCGGTCCATGCTAAGGTTGCTTTGGCATCACCTTCATAACCTAAGACAGCACCTCTACCACCACCGAAGACGGCGGAAATGCCGCTATACCATGTACCAGAGTTGTCTTTTAAGATTAAAGACTTGGTCGCCATTAAAAGAATGAACGCCACTAAAGCTAAGACACATGCTGCTAAGCCTGCAAATTTTAAAACTTTTTTCATATGTTTCTCCTTCTAGTTATAATCTTAACACTTTTTATTAAATGATAAAGATGTTATCTAAAGATATTTGTTACTATTCTTCTGCAACGTAAGCGTTTCTAATGAATAGTTCTGTTGGCCTATCCATCGTTCCATAGGACATATAAATTGAATAGCGCTGTAGTTGTGTGACAGAAGTGAATGAAGAGATGTCCATATCAATAGATGACCAAGCGTCAAGAGTGATAGGCACAGCAGCCGCAGTTTGGGAAGTAAATGTCTCACTAAATTGAATGAATGTGTGAGTACCGCTTCCGTTTTTCACATCGATATGGAAACGACATCCAGTATCTTGATCAGGGTAATTCCATCTCGGACAAGAACTAGGAACATAAACTTCAAAGTGATATCTCTTATAATTTGGATCACAAATCATGTAAAGATTATGTTGAATATGACGATCAACATGGGTGTTATCAGCATAAACGCCATAGAATCTTGTACATTCTGAACCATGGAATGTACCAGTTTCATAACCGAGTTTTGTGGTGTTTCTCGTCCAGTTACCATTTTCCATGGTGAATGTGAGATCCACTGGATCTTCAGTGGAAACTTCATCGAATTCCACATCTTCACCTAAGAGGTTTCTTCTCACTGCGGCGATGGTTTCATCGGTAATTTCGCAGTATTTTTTAAGATAATATTCAATCGCGGAACAAAGTTCGCCATTTTCTTGTTCGTATCTTGTGGAGATCAATTCATGCATCTTACCAAAAGCGACATAGTTGTCAGTGTTAGCTTGATAGATACCCGCCATTTCACCTGTGGTGACAAAGTGACCATCTTGCACTCCACTACGCCATCTATTGCCTTGAGAAGAGAATGAAGTTAATTCAAAGTCTTTGGCTAAATCTTCATAAGAAACACCTAATAGACCATTGATGATATAAGTAATGGAACCAGTACGGTCCGCACCAGCATTACAGTGATAATAAATCGGATATTGTGAGCGATCTGCTAAGATATCGAAGATTTTCTTCATTGTCGCGGGGGTAGTGTTATCAAAGGTATAATGAGAACCTGGTCTACCTTCGATTTCGGGGCTGGTATAATCAGGAACTAACATTGTGTATTGGTTTAAGCCACCACTATTAACGTATTCGAATTTCTCGTCATAGAAAGATCTTTGTCCATCTTGAGTGCTGGATCTTAAATCTAATTCAGTTCTGATATCTAATTCATTGACTAATGTGTCTTTACCGTTATCGGTAATATTCTCTAATCTTCCACCTCTATAGATTTTTCCATAGAGAACTTTATGACCATCTTTCGCGGTCCATCCACCGATATCTCTGACATTAGAGACACCTTCAACAGCGATGGTTCTAAGAGTGTAGGTACCATCGACATCAAAAGCTCTGTTACTGAGAATGTAATTACCACTACCATCTTTGATGCGGTAATAATATCTAGTTCCAGGAATTAAAGTACCTGGTAAGGTGAGAGATTTTCTATTTGTTTGATAACTCTTAAATTTCTTAAAGTCTTGTTCGGTAGAAACTTCCACTGTATAGGAAGAACCATTACCGACATCCCATGTTAAGGTCTTTCTCACTTGATCATTGTAAGGCTCGTGTTCACCATTTAAGGCGGCAATGACTTCTTCTTCGGTTTCTGCCGCTAAATACTGTTTGACGTTGTCATTTAAGATGTCATGTGTATCGTGAGCATCTAAATCAGTGGCTTCATATTCACCTTCAGCGTCTTGATAGTTCTTACCACAGATGGAACAACTCCAATATTCGATAGTTTCTCCGATAACCGCATCATGATGGGTTAAATTATGGGGCAATTTATCAATAAAGATATCTTGATAAGATATTTCTTCAGTATGTGAGGCATTGAAATACTTATGGCATTCTGTGCATTCTGCGTAAGCGATATTGCCTCTTTGAGCGCATGTTGCCGCGACTGCGGGATGATCCACGAAAACGTGGTTACACACTTCTTCAGAAGTTTCACCTTCGGAACCATTAGATCTAATATGATGGGAAGGAGTGACATGTTTTTGACATCCTGAAATTAACATCGATAAGAGGATGGGAATAAATAAGACTTTTTTGTTCATAGAAAAAGACCTCTATATATAAATATATTATCACTAATAATTAACAAAAAAGAGCCATTTTTTAAATGACTCTCAATTGCTTAATTAATGGACTTAATTATTTGGACCATTTAACGGTGACACTAACACCATCACCCTTGACAGATGTGACATATCCATAAGCATCAAAGACATATGTTTCAGTGCCATTATCACCTTTGAATTCGACTTTGAATCCACCGCCGGAATAATAAGTAGCGTTTTCGTTTTCTTGACCAGCATATAATGCTGCACGTTCACTGACATAACCTAAAGCGACAGTGCCAGAAACGGCATCACCTTTAGTCATTTCCCAACCATTATCGGTCTTTTCAAAGACATGGTCGAGTTTGACTTCCACAGAGACAGTAGCGATACCGCCCTTAACATTACCTTTAACGACGGCTTTCACATAGTTTGGTTCTTTTGCAGAGGCTTCTCTGACATCTTGTTGGAATTTTTCAAATGAAACTTTGCTTGGTCCACAAGCGACTAATAATGTCATCGCCGCCATACCTAATACGACTTTGTTTAAAACTTTCATTGTATATCTCCTTATTTCTACCATAATTTTAATGATTTTCAATTGATAAAATCAATATAAAAAAGCAAGAAAAAACCCACTAGTGAAACACTAATGGGATTTTTATTAATGGGATTAATTATTCAACCCAAGTCACGACCACGATGGGAGCGTCATCACCACGTCTATTACCGAGTTTTAATCTTCTGGTATAGCCGCCTTGACGGTTGGCCATCTTAGGACCGATTTCATTGAATAATACATCGAGAGCTTCGACGCCTTTATCGTTAGAAACTTTTCTCACGAATCTGGCGGCTTGGCGTTTGGCGTTCATGACATCTTCTTTTTTGGTTAATGTCACTAAACGGTCTGCTTCTTTGACGACATCACGAGCAGTGGCTTCTGTCACTTTCACGGAGCCGCGGAGAATTAAGTCAGTAACGACATTACGAAGCATATTCTCGTATTTGCTCTTGGTATACGCGGCTTTGAATCTAACGCCGGTCTTACCATGGACATTTTTTCTACCTTGTGCTGGCATTAATGGTTACCTCCTTATTCAAAATCTTTGAAGGATAAGCCATAGGCGATGAGTTTCTCTTTAATTTCTTTAAGAGATTTCTTACCTAAGTTCTTAACTTTCATCATATCTTCTTCGGTCTTATCGGTTAATTCGAGGATGGTTTGGATACCCGCTCTCTTTAAGCAGTTATAAGAACGAACTGAGAGATCGAGTTCTTCAATGGTGAAGTTCTCGTATCTATTTTCTTCCACTTTCACTTCATCTTTTTCGATGTTGATGTCACGGGTGATATCAGCAACGTCTAAGAATTTATTTAAGTGAGCAATCAAGATCTCTGCGGATAAAGCGAGAGCTTCTTGGGGCAAAATAGAGCCGTTTGTCCAGACTTCGATTGTCAACTTATCAAAGCGAGAATCGTGTCCGACACGGGTGTTTTCGACGGTGTAATTGGCTTTTCTGACTGGAGAGTAGTTACTATCAGTGCTGATTGTACCTAATTGTAAACCAGAATGGATGATTTTATTCTGTTCACCGGTCACATAACCACGACCATTACGGGCGTGTAAAACCATATGTAAGCTGCCACCTTCGCAGACATTAGCGATCACTAAGTCAGGATTGACAACTTCGACACCGGTAGGGAGAGAGATGTCACCAGCGGTGACCACTTTTGGTCCCTTAACGTCGATTTCTAATCTTTTGTTGGAATCGTCTTCTTCAGGAATTCTTAAGACGAGACCTTTTAAATTGAGGATGATGGATGTGACGTCTTCTTCCACGCCTTCTAAAGCGGTGAATTCATGACGAGCACCTTCGACTTCCACAGCGTATAAGGATGCGCCTGGTAAGGAAGAGAGTAACACTCTACGTAAAGCGTTACCTAAGGTGTTTCCAAAGCCTCTTTCGAGAGGTTCAATCACGAAACGGCCATAGTTTTCTGTTCCGTCATAATCGGCTTGTGAGATACCGAATCTTTCAAATGGATTGGCGATTTTCATGGATATAACCTCCTATTAGCCTCTGGGGCGTTTGGGTGGACGGCAGCCATTATGAGGAATGGGTGTGCTGTCAACGATTGATAATACTTGTAATCCCACGACTGCGAGAGAACGAATAGCGCCTTCTCTGCCTGGGCCTGGGCCTTTGACATCGACATCGACTTGACGGATGCCTTGGTCATAAGCGGCTTTACCAGCAGCTTCAGCGGCCATTTGAGCGGCAAATGGAGTAGCTTTCTTCGCGCCTTTGAAGCCCATTGCACCAGCGCTGGACCAGCTTAAGGCGTTACCTTGTTCATCACAGATTGTCACAATTGTGTTATTGAAGGTGGAATGAATGTGGGCAACACCTTTAGTAAATGAACGTTTGACTTTCTTTTTACGGGTAGTAGTTCTTTTAGCCATAATTCTATTCTCCTTTCATTAACCTTGTGGCGCCATCTTCTTATTCGCAATAGTCTTACGTGGACCTTTACGAGTACGGGCATTAGTCTTGGTTCTTTGACCACGGACTGGTAAGCCTCTTCTGTGGCGTAAACCTCTGTAGCAGTTAATTTCGGTTAAACGTTTAATGTTTAAAGCGACTTCTCTACGGAGATCACCTTCTGTTTTATATTTGGCGATTTCATTTCTGATCGCACCAAATTGTTCATCGGTTAAATCTTTAACTCTGATGGTGCCTTCCACTTTTGCAGCTTCGCAAATTTGGACGGCGGTGTATCTACCGATACCATAGATATAGGTAAGGGCGATTTTAATGGGTTTGTCGTTCGGAATATCAACACCAACAATACGTGCCATATTTCTTTTTCCTCCTATTAACCTTGTCTCTGCTTGTGTTTAGGATTGACACAAATGACCATAACTTTGCCATTTCTTTTAATCACTCTACACTTTGGGCAGATAGGTTTGACTGAGGGTCTGACTTTCATAAGTTTTTTCCTCCTAAATTACGGTTTATTTAAACCTGAATGTTATGCGGCCCCGTGTTAAATCATAAGGCGAGATTTCTACCGTAACTCTATCACCTGGGAGAATGCGTATGTAATTCATACGGATTTTTCCAGAAACGGTGGCCTGAATTACGACGCCGTTTTCGAGTTCTACCTTGAAATTTGCATTGGGTAAGCACTCTTTTACGACCGCCTGAACTTCAATCATATCTTGTTTCGACATCTAATTTTCTCCTTCATACATGGTGATAATCTCGTAACCATCTTCTGTCACGATGACAGTGTTTTCATAATGGGCGGTTAATTTCCCATCTTTGCTCTTGACCGTCCAGCCATCCCCAAGGGTGCGCACATCTTTACGACCTTCGAGCACCATCGGTTCAATGCATAGAGCGATACCTGGAGTTAATAATGGTCCAGTCCCCGCTTTACCGTAATTGGGAATAGCTGGATCCTCATGCATATGAGCGCCTATCCCATGACCGGTATATTCGCGGACGACATTATAACCATGACTTTCGACGAATTTTTGTATGGCTTCAGAGATATCTCCGACATGAGCACCCGGTCTCACCACTTTTAAGGCTTCAAAGAAAGCTTGTTTAGTGATGTCGACAATGCGGTGCGCCCTCTCCGTGAGCGTGCCGACTTTATAGGTTCGACACGCATCAGCGGAATAGCCTTTATATGTTGCTACTATATCGACAGAGACGATATCACCCTCACGGATGATAATCTTTGAGGAAGGAATGCCATGAATCAATGTATCATTGACACTGACACAAGCACTTGCGGGATATCCGTAATAGCCTTTTTCCGCAGGAATACAGCCATTTTCCACCATTGTTGATTCCACAATCGCATCGATATCTAATGTGCTCATGCCGGGCTTAATGGCTTCTTCTAATCTCTTAAAGACTAGACCCACCACTCTTCCGGCTTCTCTCATCAAATTAATTTCTCTTGCGGATTTAGTAACAATCATATTATTTTTGTAAAAATTCGGAAACTTGATTGAAGAGTTCGTGACTATTAGTGAGAGAATCGAAGTTCTCTAATAAACCTCTTTTGGCATAGAAATCCAATAATGGTTTAGTATCACGAACATAATGGTCTAAACGAACTTTTAACGCTTCTTCGTTATCATCAGCGCGTTGATATAATGGAGCGCCACAGAAGTCACAGATTCCATCCACTTGAGGTTTCATGGAATCGACATGGTATGGAGCGCCACAATTACGACACACACGACGACCGGAGATACGTCTAATGAGTTCTTTATTGTCACAATCTAAGTTGACCACAGCTTGGATTGGACGGGAGATTTCCTTGGATAATTTCTCTAAAGCTTCGGCTTGAGGAATTGTTCTGGGGAAACCATCTAAGAGGAAACCTTCTTTGCAATCCTCTTGCGCTAATCTCTCTTTTAACATATTGATTGTCACTTCATCAGGGACGAGATGACCATCATCAATATAGGATTTCGCTAGAAGACCCAATTTGGTTCCCGCTTTGATATTCTCTCTGAACATATCACCTGTGGAGATATGAACGAGATTAAAGCTCTTTTTGAGTTGTTTCGCCAAAGTGCCTTTACCAGCACCGGGAGGGCCCATCAAGATAATGTTCTTCAACATTATTAACGGCCTCCACTAGCGACGACTTCTTCGAAGGATTTACCAGCGAGTAAGCCATCGATCTGGTTATTGATTTCAAGAGCCACACCAACAACGATGATTAAACCGGTACCACCGAGGGCGAGTGAGGGGTTATCTTTAAACACTGTAAGTGTTAAGACAACTGGTAAGGCGGCGATAAAGGCGAGGGCCATCGCGCCGATGAATGTCACTCTATTTAAGACTTTACGAACATAACGTTCAGTCTCGTTACCGGTATGGATACCAGGGATGTAACTTCCGTTCTTTTGGAAGTTCTCCGCGAGTTGTTGGGGATTGATTTGAATGTTGGCATAGAAGAAGGTAAATGCGATGGTAAGGATTAAGTAGATAATTAATCCCCAAGGCATCTTCCAACCACCAGGCATCTCATATAAGGTTGAGGTTTGGAATATTCCAAGCCATTGATCGCTTGAGTGGTTAGCGTCGACGAATGCCACGATGACGCTTGGTGCCATTAAGATGGAGCTCGCGAAGATGACAGGAATGACACCAGCGGAGTTGACCTTAATGGGTAAGAAGCTCGCTCTGGACATAGATTGAGTTTGTCCACCACCTTTTCCGGAATGTTGCACAGGAATCTTTCTCTTGGAGAGTTCGATAAATGTGACAAAGGAAATGATGAGAACGTAGGCGAGGATGTAAAGCAAGAATTTGAAGATACCTGCGATACGAGCAGAGTCGCCTTGTCCAGCGAGTGCGGAATTACCCACCCAAAGGGTGAAGGCATTACCGATTTGTGAAGGTAAGGAACAGACGATACCGGCAAAGATGATCATGGAGATACCGTTACCAATACCTTTCACGGAGATTTGGTCACCCAACCACATAACTAACATGGAACCCGCCATCATGATGACGATGATGTAGATATATGTTAACCATTCATTACTCGCGGTGACGAAGGTAATCGCATCGCTAGTCTTCATGGTTTGGATGATACCATAGGCTTGAACTGCACCTAACATTAATGTTAGATAACGAGTTGCAAGGTCCATCTTTCTTCTTCCGGATTGACCTTGGCGTTTTAATTCAGTCAAGGCAGGCAAGACATCGGTGGATAATAATTCAACGATAATCTGCGCTGTGATGTAAGGACTAACACCGAGGGCGAATATCGAGAAGCTCTGCAATGTGCCACCACCGAGCAAGTTCATCAAGGATAAGGCATAAGAACTATCTAAATAGTTCTGCATGTCCTCACCTAAAGTCACGCCCGGGACGGTAATCTGAGCCCCGATACGGAAGATGAAGAGGATAAGAATCGTAAACATAATACGATTCATTATTTCTTTGTTTTTGAGAATTCCACCTAATTTCTTCATAATTAGATCACCTCAATTTTGCCACCAGCATCAACGATGGCTTTTTCAGCGGATTTGCTGAAGGCTTTGGCTTGAACAGTTAATTTCTTTTCAAGTTTGCCTCCGCCTAAAACTTTTAAGCCACTATATTCTTTGGTTAGTAAACCAATTTCTTTTAACAATGCTGGAGAAACCACTGTACCATCTTCGAATCTATTTAATTCAGAGACGTTAATGGTTGCATAATTGACATGATTGACATTCTTGAAGCCACGTTTTGGTAGTCTTCTGAAGAGTGGTAATTGACCACCTTCGAAACCGAGAGCAACGCCACCACCGCTACGAGCATTTTGACCTTTATGTCCCTTACCGGCTGTTTTGCCATTACCGGAACCTAAACCACGGCCCTTACGATAATGTTCTCTACGAGCACCTTCGGTTGCTTGAAGTTCATGTAATTTCATATGTGCACCTCCTATTCAATATATTATATATCAAATTGATACTTTAATTATTCTTTACCACGAAGAGCTCTGATCTCTTTGTAGTTTTTGAGGTTGTTTAAGCCTTGGTTGGTCGCTCTAACGATGTTGATTGGAGCTCTACTACCATAGACCTTGGAGCAAACGTTTTGAACACCTGCTAATTCTAAGACCGCACGAACTGGGCCACCGGCGATAATACCAGTACCTTCAGGAGCGGGTTTTAAATAGACATTACAAGCACCATATTTTCCAACGATTTCGTGAGAGATGGTATTACCTTTCACTAAATGGATGTGGAAGAGGTTCTTCTTAGCAGAGTCTGAGGCCTTTTTAATGGCATCTGGGACTTCAGCGGCTTTACCGACACCGAAGCCATATCTACCTTTGCCATCACCGACGACGACAAGGGCGGAGAATTTCATTCTACGGCCACCTTTAACGGTTTTGCTAACACGATTGATGAAGACCACACGTTCTTCAAATTCTTTGGGTTCATCGCGTCTATCACGGCGTTCACGTCTGTCACCTTTAGGGCGGCGATCACCACGTTCACCTCTAGGACGGCGATTATCCCTACCTTCTTTTGGGGCTTCTTCCACTGGGGTTTCAGGAGCGGCTACTTGTTCAGCAACTTTCTTTTCTTCTTCCATTGAAATATTCCTCCTTAGAAGTCTAAGCCAGCTTCACGAGCGGCTTCTGCTAAAGCCTTCACACGACCGTGATAGATGTAACCACTACGATCGAAGACGACTTTCTTAATCTTTTTGGCTAATGCCTTTTCCGCGATATCTTTGCCCACTTGAGCGGCGGCTTCAATGTTGCTACCATTTTCGAGTTTCAAGGTCATGGAAGAGCTAGAAACTAAGGTAACACCTTTGGTGTCGTCAATAATTTGAGCTTCGATATTCTTGTTAGAACGATAGACACAAAGTCTGGGTGCTTCAGAAGTGCCACTTAATTTGGCTCTTACACGAGCATGTCTACGAACACGGGAGATGTTTTTATCTTTCTTTGTAACCATAAACAACTTTTCCTACCTTTCTAATTATTTACCAGCGGCACGTTTGCCTTCTTTAGTAGCAACGTACTCACCTTTGTAACGGATACCCTTACCGAGATATGGTTCTGGTGGACGAACTTCACGGATTCTGGCCGCGGTTTGACCAACAGCTTGTTTATCAATACCTTCAACATTGATATTCACTTGGTTATCAACACTGATGGTAACGCCTTTATCAGGAACGATGATGATTGTGTGGCTGTAGCCAGCCCATAATTCGACATCTTTACCTTTCATTTGGGCTTTGTAACCGATACCTCTCATTTCGAGGGATTTCTTATAACCTTCGCTGACACCGACAACGGCGTTATGAACGTTAGCGCGGACGGTACCATGGTTTTGTTTGGTTTGTTTTTGTTCGTTTAAGCGGGTAAATGTGACTCTTGTGCCTTCGACTTTCATTTCGATTCCACTATTGAGGGAAACCATTAATGTGCCTTTAGGACCACTGACTTTCGCAAAGTTACCTTCTTGAGCGACTGTAACACCAGCAGGGAGATCGATATGTTTATTACCAATTCTTGACATAAATATATCCTCCTTACCAGACGTAGGCGATGACTTCGCCACCAACACCTAAGGTTCTGGCTTTGGCATCAGTCATAACACCATGGGAAGTGGAAATGATTGCAATACCTAAGCCTTTTAAGACCTTAGGAAGTTTCTCACAGGAGACGTTAACACGTAAGCCTGGTTTAGAAATCTTCTTTAAGCCAGAGATGACTCTTTGGCCATCAGCGGCGTATTTTAAGGTAATGGTCATTTCTTTTTTGACTTCACCTTTGACTTTGTAGTCAACAATGAAACCTTCTTCTTTCAAAATCTTAGCGATTTCGACTTTCATCTTGCTAGAAGGAATTTTCACTGTTTCATGTTTTAATGCATTTGCGTTTCTGATGCGGGTAAGCATATCAGCAACTGGATCTGCCATCATAATTACTATTTCCTCCTTATTACCAAGATGATTTCTTCATGCCGGGAATTTCACCTTTATAGGCTAATTCTCTAATGCAGATACGGCATAAATGGAATTTTGAATAGACAGAGTGAGGACGTCCACAACGTTCACATCTTGTGTATTCTCTAACTTTGTATTTTTGGGGTCTAGATTGACGGACCTTTAAACTAGTTTTAGCCATTGTGCACTCCTTTCACTATCTCTGGAAGGGCATACCCATTAATTCTAATAAGGTATATGCTTCTTCATCATTCTTCGCGGTGGTGACGATAACGATGTCCATACCACGAACTTTTGTAACCTTATCGTAATCGATTTCGGGGAAGATTAATTGTTCTTTAATACCTAAGGTATAGTTTCCACGGCCATCAAAGGCATTTCTGGAAACACCACGGAAGTCACGAACACGTGGGAGAGCGATGGAGACTAACTTATCATAGAAGTCCCACATACGGACACCACGAAGGGTCACTTTACAACCGATCTCTTGACCTTCTCTTAATTTGAAGGAAGCGATGGATTTCTTCGCCTTTGTAATAATTGGTTTTTGACCGGTGATTTGAGTTAATTCTGCGACGGCGATTTCTAATTTCTTGCCATCTTGAGTTGCATCACCAACACCGATGTTGATAACGATCTTATTTAAGGCTGGAATTTGCATTGTAGAAGAATAATTATATTTTTCTAATAATGCTTTTCTCACTTCGTTTTCGTATTTGACTTTTAAACGAGGTTGAATAGCGGAGACTTTATTACCACTACCTTTCTTGGCAGCTTTCTTTTCCGCTTTAGGAGCTTCTTTAACTTCGGCTTTCGCTTCGGCCTTTGGAGCTTCTTTCTTTTCTTCTTTAACTTCAGCTTTTGGAGCAGCTTCTTTCTTAGGAGCTGGTTTTTCTTCTTTAGCTTCAGCTTTGGGTTCCGCTTTTGGTTCGGCTTTTGGAGCCTTTTCTTCTTTGGCGGGTTTTTCTTCTGGTTCTTCTTCAGGAAGTTCCACTTCGGCTTCAGCAGCGTTCTTCACGACGGAAGCACAGCCATTCTTACAAGCCGCTAAAGTGGTATAACCTTCGCTCGCTAAGACGTTTTGACCATTGCTGGCTTGGAGTCTGAAACGGAATTCACCGGCTTTGTCAGTATAAATGACGAATTTTGGATTCTTCTGTTCTTCGAAGCCTTCTTTGGTGGTATCTTCGATAACATTAGCGGCGGAAGCTTTCTTCACGGACTCAACACCCGCTTGAGCGGATTTTAAGCTGGAGTAAACTTGGGAAGCACCGACAGGTTGTCCGTTAGTGGCAACAAGTAGGAAGTTATAACCAGTATTGGTTTTCTTGACAACGAATTTGGATGCCATGATTTATTTCCTCCTTATAGCACGGTGCCGCTCTTCTTGGCGACACGGACTTTTTTACCCTTTACAACTTTATGACCAATTCTGGTTGGTTTTTTGGTCTTGGGGTCTAATAACATAACGTTAGAAGCATCGATTGGGGCATAGATTTCTAAGATGCCACCATCGGGGTTTTGTTGTGTGGGCTTTTTGTGTTTTTTGCGTAAGTTGACGTTTTCCACGACCACTCTGTTACTTTCAGGAATAACTTTTTGGATTACGCCAGTTTTGCCTTTATCGCGACCAGCGATAACGATGACGGTATCACCTTTAACTAAATTCATAGTCTTTTATTCCTCCTTATAACACTTCGGGTGCGAGGGAGACGATTTTCATGAATCCTTCAACACCACAGTCACGTAATTCTCTGGCCACAGGACCAAAGACACGTGTACCGATTGGAGCATTATCATCATTGATAATGACCACGGCATTGTCATCGAATGCAATTGTGGAACCATCAGGTCTATTGATAGCTTTCTTGGTTCTCACGATAACGCATCTGACGACGTCACCTTTTTTGACCTTACCGTTTGGGGTAGCATCTTTGACTGAGCATTTGATGATATCACCGACGGAAGATGTTTTGCGGTATGAACCACCATAGAGGGTGAAAGCACGAACAGAACGTGCACCACTGTTATCAGCGACAACAAGGTTTGTTTCTTTCTGGATCATTAC
>JBGUQI010000025.1:0-1880 GCA_045130875.1 Bacilli bacterium
ATTGCTCAGAGTTTTGGCGGTGGCGGTCACCATGATGCTTCAGGATTTGCAACTAATGGAACATTACCCTTTGTATCAAAATAATAGCTTATAGATGAAATCAACTTGAATTTCAAATATACATATTAGCTATGACACATTGTATAAAGGAGGTTCCATCATGTTACAAATCGCATTAATTGGAATCGGCAACGCTGGAAACCAGGTTGCAAATGTAGCAGTCCAAAAAGGTATACCTGCTATATGTATTAACTCTTCTATTAAAGACCTTGATACGATTGATGAGAGTATCTCAGTAGTGCTTATAGGCCACTCAGAGGGAGCTGGTAAAGACAGAAGTGCTGCTAAACGGTTTTTAAAAGATGACTTTAAGAAGATAGTTATGGCTGATGAATTCAATCAGTTCATTGATCCTATCGACATCGTATTCATTGTATCTTCCTCTGGAGGAGGAACTGGCTCCGGTGTTTCGATTATGTTTAATGACATTCTCAGACGAATCTATCGGAATAAAGTATTTATCAATATTGGTATTCTGCCAACCTTAGTAGATTCTATCGGTGCTCAGAGAAACACTCTTGAATATCTGAAAGAATTGAATGCAACGAATAATCCTTATCTGTTATATGATAATAACAAATTCAAAGATGATGACACTGCTACTTATATGGAGAAAGTCAATAGAGCAATCGTTGATGACTTACTCTATATCAGAGGCGATTATTCTTACAAGACTCAGTATGGAATGATCGACGATGCAGACATGTATAAGATTCTCACCGTTCCTGGAATGATTAACATTTCCAAATATGAGAATTTCTTAGAAAAAGACATGGATGATGGAAAGTTCTTAGATTCTTTCATCATCAAAGATATGAAAACAAATGCTACCTGCCAGCTTGATAGAGACAGAATCATCAAGAGAATGGGTATTATTGTGAATCTAACTCCAGATTTAAATAAATATTATGATGGTAGCTTATTAGAATTCAAGAAATCAGTAGGTGAACCTATTGAGATTTTCGAACACTACTTCGTAAATGAGAGTGGTGACACTAAGAAATATCCCAATAGATTTGCAATGATTCTTTCCGGTTTATCTATTCCTGATGATAGGATTCAAATCATCATGCAAAGAATTGAAGAAGCTGAAGAAGCAATCAAGAAAAAGAAAGAAGGTTCTCTGATTGACCAGGTAGAATCTTTGGATGCTTTGAAAGTAGATTCTCTCGGTGTTGATAGAACTCGTTCAGCAGAGAAAGAAGCTTTGGAAGATATCGATTTTGACTTCTTGAGCAAGTATTAAAAGTAATTTATGTCGTAACACCCAGTTAACACTTTATGATGTTTAGGGGTGTTACGACACTCTTACCCGAAAAGAAAAAATAAATATTTAGGAGGTATTGTTATGAGTAGGGGTAAAGAACTGTTTGACAGAGATAATTTAGGGGAGAAAGGTTTAAAGAAATTAAATAAGGCTGATTTGGTTGCTACGATTGAATTAAACCTTGAGCCCTTGTGTGAATATTATTATGAAGATATTCACCATAAAGAGGAACGGGAGTTCAGACCGGTTCTTATTGATCTGGTGATGGATAAGAAATTATTCTTGAAACCCGTTGCTAAAATTGCTAAAACCAATCCTGAAGCAATTCCGGAAGGTTTAGCATTTATGATCTTCGACACATTGGAAATGGCTAATCGTAATATCGAAGATAAGATTCGCCAGGAACAGGAATCTCAGAAACCTGAAGAAGAAAAGACACAGATCATTGAAGCTTTAAATAAATTCAATGTATCTATTCACAAGAATGTGTTTGAAGTTATGCCGTTGATTACGACTAAGAATATCAAGAGACTGCGTAAAATCGGAATCAAGA
>JBGUQI010000026.1:0-1615 GCA_045130875.1 Bacilli bacterium
TAGCGACGATTGGTCTAGCGGTGGGCTTTGTGCTCATGATGGTGCTAGATATCGCACTTGGATAAACAAATATAATAAAAGGCCTACTCCATCAACAGGGTAGGCCATTATTTTAGTTTGAAGAGAATTAGTAATTATGCTCTGCTAATTCTGAAGCGATTGTCGTAATCGGAGATGTACGCAATATCGTGCTTGTTTTCATTGACGTAGTATTCTTCGTTAACTCTAAGATCAAGCATATGTCTATTGTAATACTTGAAGATGTAATCAATCGCGGAGTTTCTACTCTTGAATTCCTTGTGGAATTGGATGAATCTTCCTTCTACGACCGCTTCTAATAAATACTTCTTATTCATCTACTAGAATACCTCTTTTCTATAGCCTTTTTACGTCTTGCTTAGGACGCGGTATTCCGCATTTGAATACATAATAATAGTCTTATTTTTAACTTAGTCAAGCGAAATCGATAAATATTTTTATAATTCTTATATCTATATAAGGCTAATAACTTCTAGAGCATGTCATGTGTATTAATTATTAGATTCATTTATTATGTAAGTAAGGGGGATATAGAACATGAAAAAAATAGCTGTATTCGACGCTAAAAAGTATGATGAAGCATCGTTCAAACCATATCTAGATAAATACTCATTTACTTACTTTAAGGATAGATTATCTATTAACACCGTGACACTTGCTAAAGACTATGATGCAGTGATGTGCTTTGTTAATGATGAAATCAATAAAGATGTCTTAGAAAAACTAAATGAATATGGAATACATGGTGTCTTTCTTAGATGTGCTGGTTATAACAATGTAGATCTATCTGCAGCGTACCTTAATAAGATCCACGTTGCTAGAGTTCCTGCTTATTCTCCTTACGCTATCGCGGAACATGCTTTTGCCTTATTACTATCACTTAATAGACATATCCATAAAGCCTATATTAGATCTAGAGACTTTAACTTCAATCTAGAAGGCTTAAGTGGCTTTGATTTACATGAAAAGACTATCGGTGTTGTTGGTACTGGTAAAATCGGTAGAGTCTTTATTGATATCGCTAAAGGATTTGGGATGAAAGTACTCTGCTATGACCCATATCCAATTAAAGACAGTGGCTATGAATATGTATCACTAGAAGAGATGTACGCTAGAAGCGATATCATCTCATTACACTGCCCATTAACGGACGCTAATAGGCATATGATTAATGAAGACGCTATTAATCAAATGAAGAAGGGTGTCGTTATTATTAATACATCCCGTGGTGGACTTATTGATTCTAAAGCCTTGCTAGAAGGACTAAAAGAAAAGAAGATAGGGGCAGTAGGCTTAGATGTCTATGAAGAAGAAGCTAATCTCTTCTATAAAGATAACTCTCTAAAGATTGTTAATGACGATACCTTATCCTTATTATTACAATTACCTAACGTCATTATTACATCCCATCAAGCCTATCTCACTAATGAAGCATTATCTAATATCGCTGAAACCACCGTTAAAAACTTAGATGAATACTTCTCTGGTGCATTTATAAATAATGAGCTCTGCTATCACTGTGAAAAGAGTAAAGATCCACAGGCCTGTTATAGGGCTAAAACAAAGAGATGCTTCT
>JBGUQI010000027.1:0-18551 GCA_045130875.1 Bacilli bacterium
ACCGGGTGCGGTATGGACTAAACCAGTACCAGCTTCATTGGTAACATGAGTGCCAACAATAACTAAAGAATCACGATCATAGAATGGGTGTTTACAAACTACGAATTCTAAATCACTACCTTTGATAGTCTTCAATAACTTAACTTCTCCTAAAGATAATTCTTCAGAGAGTTTTTCTTCAAATTCCTTAAGGAAAACGAATTTGCCACGGCTAGTTTGAT
Organism: Bacilli bacterium; assembly: GCA_045130875.1. Classification (GTDB taxonomy): domain Bacteria; phylum Bacillota_I; class Bacilli_A; order RFN20; family CAG-826; genus RUG13091. Next base: position 222 of record JBGUQI010000027.1, read on the forward strand.
ATTCACCATAGACAAAATCTGGATGCGCGGAAATCGCTAAGTTCGCGGGTAATGTCCAAGGAGTTGTTGTCCAGATGATGAATTTGGCATCTTGATCGACAATACCTTTACCATCTTTCACTGGGAAAGCCACATAGATGGAATGGCTAGTTACATCCTTATATTCAATTTCAGCTTCCGCTAGAGCGGATTCACTACTTGGGGACCAATAAACTGGTTTTAAGCCTTTATAAATTAAGCCTCTAAGTGCCATCTTGGCAAAGATTTCAATCTGTCTCGCCTCATACTCTTTTTGAAGAGTAATATAAGGATGATCAAAATCACCGACTAAACCTAAACGTCTAATCTGTTCTTTTTGTCTTTCGACTTGCTTATAAGCATATTCTTCACATTTCTTACGGAATTCCACAACAGGTGTGGTTTTTCTATTAACTCCGGATTTGGTGACTTGGTTTTCAATTGGAAGACCATGTGTATCCCAACCGAAAATGAAAGGAGTCTTAAATCCTTGCATATTTTTATAACGCACCACAAAGTCTTTTAAGACTCTGTTGAGCATATGACCACAGTGCATATCACCGTTGGCATATGGAGGGCCATCATGTAAAACAAATTCAATGGCATCTTTGCGGTTGAGATTCATCATCTCATAGAGATTCTCATCTTGCCATTTCTTAACTAAAACAGGCTCTTTTTGAGCGAGGTTACCCCTCATCTCAAAGTTTGATTTAGTCATCAATAATGTAGTTTTATAATCCATAGGTTTTATCCCCTTAATATATAATATTAATCTGTAATTTCATTAAAGGCGACTGCATTTAAACACAAAGCATTACCGCCTTCAAAGATATAAGATATTTGACCGGTTTGTTCTTCACAAAGACCACCAAAGGTGTTCCAAGATAATCTATCATTAACGCGGCCTGAATAAATAGTTGTATTACCAACTTTTATGGTAACAACGTAAGAACTAGAAGCGTTGTTTACTTTTGCTCTAATATAGGCTTGATCAATTGTGTAGGAGCCAACTGTTGTCAGCACCACACGGGTCACTGAATTTGTTCCGCTACCCATAGTAAATCCGCCAGCAGATATATTTTGTAACAACCATGTTTTGGTTGTATCTTGGGCAGTAACATTTATGGTGAAATTAACACCACCATAGGTGATGGTTTGATTCTGGCCGATATTACTTGTTGCGTTGCTAATCGTAGTTTTGGTAACTGGAGTGTAGAAACTGCAGTTTTCCATTGAATCCAATTCAATTGTGTATTTGATGGTTTGCCCTTCGATTTCAATCGTGGCTTCAATGGTTTTACCATCATCTTCACTAAATGTATGTTCATCTAAGGAATGAACGTATTCGCCTTGATAAGAACTCATCGCAAAGTCTTTAGTGACTCCCACGACATCTAAATCTTCTTTAGATAATGTATCTCCGTAATTATAATTACGTTTCGCGGTATTAATCGCATAATGATGGACACCAGTGCCTTCTAATTCAAGAGCAACGACAGAAGGTTTAAGATACTGCAAATCACCAGCTACATCTTGTTTATCCCCAAAAACATAGTCCACTAATCCAGGATAATCAACATAAGGATTACGATTGTTTTGTGCTAAACCATTTTTGGAATAGGGATGGAAATACACACTATCATTGTGTTGCATTTCAAGATAATCAACATCAATAGTATCTGACCAAGTTAATAATTCAGATAAGTGTCCAATTGCAAAAGCATCATAACCAACACCCTGATTTGGATAAATGACCGGCTCTTCTTGAACTGTTAAACCTTTTAAGGTCTTATGGTTAATTGGGTCTTCTTCATCTTCGGTGTACATAGTACACATATAGAAAATTGCTCTTGCCACACGGCCTTTATCAATATCACCAGGTTCAAATGTTGTTTCGTCAAAACTATAACCATCTAAACCATTATTTGTGGTTCTATTTACGTAAGACTCAGCTTCAGCATCAGCCACACCATAATTCTTATTACCACGAGAGGAATTGGCAGAGGCAGCAGAAGCGAATAAATTGTGGAAATCCGTGGCTCTTCCTAAATTCTTAACCGCATCTTGTGTTAATAAGCCAGTCATTAATGAAGCTGGGAAAGCATGTTCTCTTTGCCATTCTTTATTAGTGTTTTTATTAAAAACAGCTTTGTCTGAATAAATAACATCTAAATATTCAAAGTCATCATAGGAATGATCCGCAACTGAGTTAGATTCCCAGTTGGGGTTATTGTAATTAAGATGATTAACACCGGTACTAATAATTGTATGTAGTTTCTCTTTTAAATCTTCACCATTGGTCCACTTAAGTTGTCCATAATAATTGTTATAATAATTATAGCCATAAGTTTGCTCTTCTTCTGAACTTGAAGATTCACTGGATGGATTCGATGATATTTCGGAAGAATCCATAGAGTCACTAGAGCCAATATTTGAAGAATTTGGCTTAGAACTAGGTTTACAGCCAACTAGTGTCATAACACTAAGAATGAGTAACAAAGATTTAAGTTTCATAAAAAGTACCTGTCTTATTTTCTCACAAATAGAATAAATAAAAAAGAGCGACTTTATAGTCGCCCTCAATTATGTCTTTTATTTAGTCCTTTAAGAAATCCGGTAAGATGTTGTCATCAGAGAGATCGGATTCCGTTTTTGGAGCATTCTTCTCTTTGTTGATAGCATCCCATGGGAATGGAGTTTGTTGTGTCTCAACAGCCTCTCTATTTGGTTGTTCAAATGATGTTGGCTGAGAGAAATCAATGTCTTCTTCAAAGTCACTGGCGATTACGCTGACGATGATTTCGTCGTTAAGTTGGTCGTTGATTGCAACACCAAATTTGACGTCAATATCATGACCAGATGCATTGATTAATAGGTTAACTGTATCCTGGGCATCATAGAGGCTAACATTAGGTCCACAAGTGACAGAAACAATCGCTCTTCTAGCACCGGTAATAGAGGCTTCTAAGAGCGGGCAAGAGAGAGCTGCATTAGCGGCATCTTTCGCACGATTTTGTCCAGAACCCATGCCGTAACCAATAAGGGAAACACCAGCATCTTTTAATGTATTACGCACATCGGCGAAGTCGAGGTTGATAACGGCAGGTAATAAAATTAAGTTAACAACCGTCTTCACGGATTGCGCTAAAACTTTATCGGAATCATAGAAAGCTTGAGAGATAGAAGAATTGCCAGATGTCATTAATAATTTATCGTTGCTAACCACGATAATACTATCGACATTTGCTCTTAATCTATTCAAACCATCAATAGAATTGATGACACGCTTTTTACCTTCAAAAGTAAATGGACGAGTAACAATAGCGATGACTAACGCGCCAGCATCTTTGGCTACACGAGCAATAACGGGAGCAGCACCTGTACCTGTGCCTCCACCCATACCAGCGGCGATAAATACCATGTGAGCGCCTTTAACGATTTCTTTAATCGCGTCGATACTGGCTTCAGCAGCCTTTTCACCGACTTCAGGTTCACCACCGGCACCTAAGCCATTTGTGATCTCTTCACCTAAAATAATACGATTTCTAGCTTTGCTAGTAGATAGTGCTTGCTTATCGGAGTTCGCCACGTAGAATTCCACGTTTTGAATCTCTTCATCAATCATACGATTGACAGCGTTATTTCCGGCACCACCAACACCAATGACCACTATTTTAGCAGCGGGTTCAAAATTATCTAAATCATAATTTTCCATTGTGTTTCCTCCTATTTATTCTCTTCACGAGTTACTTGTCCCACCTTTGGGTGAGTTTCATCATAGACATTGGGATATTTTGCATTCGCAAGAATCATTCCTAAACAATTGGTAAATGTGGGATTTCTTGCGCCTAATGAGCGAGGGGTAATAACTTGAACTGTTTCGCTCTGAACCTTTGGTTCAAGATATTCCACTAAGCCATTGAGTTTGCTACCGCCACCGATAAGAATCATCGGTAATCCTTTAGCACTCTTATCATAGCCTTCTAACAAATCGTTAATGGCATCGGATAATAGTTTTAAGAATGTATCTAATTCGGATTTAATTGCGGTATTTAATTCATCTGTATAATGTTTAATTTCATTACCTTGTCCATCATCTGAAGAACAGATAGCGGGTTTGAATGACATCTGTCTCTTATCAATACCATAGGTAACTTTAATTCTTTCCGCTTCCGCTTCATTGATATTGAAGGATTCCACAATCTTCTCGGTGATGTTGTCTCCACCCCATTCAAAGTAACGAGTGGCATAGAGTTTTTTGTCTCCGACAAATGACACTGTGGTGACATGAGAACCGATATCTACTAATAGATAATCAGCAGGAACACCTTCATATGAACTTATAAGTTCAGCAGCAGCAAAGGAAGTGACAACTGGTCTCTTCACAGATAATCCGCCAGTTTGCATCGCTGAAGAGTATTCTTGGTTGATACGGCCTGGTAAAGTATGTACTTTAGCGAGGACTGTTAATGTGCTACTGGATTCATTTAGAGGAGGACGTAAGAAAGTACGACCTTGATCTAAGATATAAGCTTCAGGAGCGACATCAATAAGTTTATTAGTTAAAGAAGAAGTTCCGTTCTTGATCAAGGAATAAATATTCCTAATATCGAAATTGCTAATCTTAGCTTCTTCACTAATAACTGTAGTTACTTGTTTAGTTTGATAAATCTCTAAACCAAATGGAGGTAAGCCTAATAAGGCTTCAGAGATACTAATCTTCAATTTTGCAGATGGATCAGCGATTTGTTTAACTTCATTGATGCTCTTACCAATTTTTGGTAAATCAATAATCTTGCCTGGTTCAACGATGTGGCCATAAGGTTTAGTTAAAGCATAAAGAACATAAACTTGGCCTTCGAGTTCATAACCCACGACTAGTTTAAGTTTCTTTGATCCAAATTCTATTGCGGCAACTGTTTTTTCCATATTTTTAATACCAATCAACGTTATTTTAATGAGTTATATGATATTTAGCAAGAATTAACAATAATTGTTAATAAAAAAGTAGTAAATTTCATAAAAACTACTAATTTACTACTAATTTCTTACTATTTTAGAAACGGATATTTCTTAATAATTGTTATAGCCTTTTTCAGCTTCCGCACCTCTTCTGGTGGCGCTTCTTATACCACTTGAGATGGTGAATATATTACTTGCCGCTAACATGGAACCAAAGACGATGGAGGCATAATAGAATCCAGAAATAGATAACTGCTTTCCAAAGATGATTAAAACGGCAATGATGGCAATGAGCCACAATGACACGATGATATTAATTTTCTTGATCAATGTATTCTTCATATTCAATAACTTCCTCTTCACTACTTGTTTCAGTTTTTTCGGAAGTGGTTTCTTCGGCGATACCAATCTTCTTTCCACTGTTGTTTGATTGCATAATGTAGGTTGGAATGGCGATAATGAATGTCACGCTGGCTAAAGCTAAAAGACCAATGGATATTTTCTTCATTGTGTAATAAGGACCCTTATGATGAGTCTTAACTAATTTGTCTTTCATGACCATACTCATTTCCTCCCTTCCTACTTGCGTTCGATAATTCTGAGCTTAGCGCTGGTCGCGCGATGGTTTTCTTGTAATTCTTCTTCGCTCGCCACGATGGGCTTGCGATTGACTAATTGATATTCGGTTTCTTGATTGATAACCGGAATATCGTGTCTATTACCTTCAATGACTGTCACATCTTTGAAGATGTTTTTAACAATTCGATCTTCCAATGAATGGAAGGTGATGACTGCTAATCTTCCACCATGAGGTCTTAAGGCTTTTATTGCTCTATTAAGAGCAATTTCGAGAACGTTTAGTTCGTCATTGACTGCGATTCTCAAGGCTTGGAATGTCTGCTTTGCAGGATGACCAGCTTTTGCTAGTTCCTTCATCGGTTTGCTCTTTTTGATAATCTCCACTAATTCGAATGTCGTTTTAATGGGAGCTATCTCACGAGCCTTAACGATGTTTTTGGCTATAGAATAGGCGAATTTGTCTTCACCATAATCTCTAATGATTTTAAATATCTCATCAAGGGAATATTTGTTGACGATATCGTAAGCGGTCAAAGATTGGCTTTGATCCATTCTCATGTCGAGTAATGAATCTTCTCTATAAGAGAAACCTCTATCTCCTTCATCAAACTGCGGTGATGAGACACCTAAGTCCATAAGGATGCCATCTACATACTCTAGATGATATTCATTAAGAATTTCATCTAAATGGCAGAAATTCCTATGGATTAGTGTGAATTTATCAGAAATGGTCGAAAGGTATTTTCGACTTTCTTCAATTGCGACTTGATCTTGGTCAACACCATATAGATGCCCAGTTGTAAGTTTTTTAAGAATCTCACCACTATGACCTCCACGGCCAAGTGTCAAATCTAGATATATGCCATCTGGTTTAATGTTTAAGCCAGCAATGGTCTCATTAAGCAATACAGGAATGTGTTTTCCCATATTAGTCATTATCTTCGCCTAAGTTTTCAGCGATTTCTTCAAATGAAGAATCAGCATTAGATTCATAGGCTTCAAATTCCGCTTTGTTCCAAACTTCAATATGATCTAAAGCGCCGATAACAACGACTTCACGACCAATTTGATATTTGCTAACAAGTTGAGCGGGTAATAAGGCACGACCTTGACGATCAATGTCTAATTCACAAGCTGTGGATAATTGAATACGGAGATAAGCACGAGCATCCTTTTTATTGAAAGGAAGTTTGGCAAGTTTTTTGGCAAGCTCAAGAAAATCACTCTCTTTGTAAATGGACAACGCTCCATCAAAACCTTTGAGAATGTAAGCTTTTGAACCGAGTTCATCTCTCATCTTACTAGGAATGACAAGACGACCCTTTTCATCTAAATTATGAGCGAAATTACCAATAAACATTTTTCTCCCACTTTCTCCCACTTTTATTCCACTTGGTAAAGATATTATATGGATTTGTGAATATATTAAGCAAGTATTTTTTATAAAAAGAAATTAAAAAGAAAAGACCGGATATATCTATCACGGTCAATCCTTTATTTTTTAACACAAAGTGTTAATGGTTATTTTTCGTCAAATTCTAGGTCGTTTAAGGCATCCCACCTTGGATCTTGGGCGTTTTCTTGCTCTTTTTGATATTCATCCTGAGTCAAGACACGATAGCCATTTCCACTATCAGGGAGTTTTGCTCCCTTTTTCACAATTCTCAAAGGAACATTTGCCAACAAAATTCCAAGGATATATTCATCGAGGTCAATAAGTGGACCCTTTACCAAATAGCAGCCATCATCGTCTTCATTATCAGTGAATTCCAAATCATCTTTGGCATTGATGTCTAATTCCACATCCTCTAATGTGTAGGAACAAATGCCGATAACTTTTGCTTTAATCTCTACATCTATATGAAGAACTTCACCATATTCAAAGGCTGTCGCTTTTGCATGACAGCACTCGATTTTCTTGATGTGAGTGGCATCGAATTGAACAGAGGAAAAATCAATGTCTTCTTCAAAAACATTAGGAACGTTTTCCTTCAATAAAACACGATTAATTTTCATGATTTTTGCTTATCCTCTAAGCTCCGCATGGAACTGCTTGGTGAGTTCAAATTTAATGCGATTTTCAACCTCCACAATTTCCTTATCAAGAAGGGTGTGATCATCGCTGGAATAGGTCACAGAAATAGCAATAGATTTCTTGCCTTCTTGGACATGTTCACCTTCGTAAACATCAAAGACTTGAGCTTCGCTCACTAATCCTTTTCCGGTCACTTTAATAGCCTTGATTAATTCTCTGGCAAGAACGGCTTTATCGACCACTAAAGCGAGGTCTCTGGTAACACTTGGGAAACGGGAAATTGGAGCCATTTTTGTGACACCGATTTTGGCGTTCAAAAGTAAGTCTAAATTCATCTCTAAAACCACCGCGCTAGTCTTACCTAAATCGTAAGCCGCAATTTGATTTGGATGGAGTTCTCCGAATCTACCGATGACTTGATTTTGGAAGATGATTTCCGCGGATTTACCAGGATGTAATTCTTCAAGATGTTCTCTATTCTTTTCGAATCTATATCTTGAAGTTTCCACACCTAACATCGCCATAATACCTTCCACTAAACCTTTCATGTGGTAGAAATCATATGGAATGGTTTCCATTTGAGATCTCTGTTCTTCCTTACCCACTAAAACGATAGCGAGATGTGTGCTTCTGCTTGATTTAGAAATCATGTGAGCAGCTTCAAATAACGCCAAGTTTTTGTTTTGTCTAGCAACATTATAAGTTGCCACTTTCAATAAGGAATGTAAGATGTGTGTTCTAAATACTTCTCTTTCATCAGTAAGAGGATTCAAGATGGCATAATGTTCTTCATTATTTAATAGATTAAATAAATCTTGTTCCTTTTTGCTCACTAATGAATAGGAAATACATTCATCTAAACCTCTATCTAATAAGTAGAAGCGGATATTTTTAAGTCTATTTTGTTCAACGGTTAAAGCCCCTAGTTTAGTGTCTAAACATGGTAGGACAGACTTCACATTTTCAAAGCCTAATAATCTAATCACTTCTTCACTTAAATCTGCATCACAAGTGACATCAAGTCTCCACTCAGGAACAACAGCGACAAAGTTATCACCATTCATCATCACTTTGAAATGTAATCTCTCTAAGACTTCTTTAATTTGTTTAGAGGTGAATGAGGTGCCTAATCTATTATTGATTCTCTTCACAGAAGAAGTAATCTTCTTCTCTTCATATTTTTCGTTTTGATAAACGACGTTATTGCTGAATTCTTTAGCCTCACATAATTCACCAATTAACTTCGCAGCGAAATTAAGGACAAATTCAGATTGGAAATGGTTTGTGCCTTTGACAAATCTAGAACTAGATTCACTAGCTAAACCTAACCTATTTGAGGTACGACGGATCGTCGCTCCATCAAAGGAAGCGGCTTCGATATAAATGTTCTTGGTCTTTTCATCAACCGCACATTCTAGACTACCCATCACACCACCTAAACACATTGGTTTATCTCCACAGGCAATGACGATATCGCCTTTAATGACATCATAGGTCTTTTCATCGAGGGCCACGAATGGTCCTTCATAATCATTTCTTGCAGTTAAAGAAGCTTTCGCTAATTTATCAGCATCATACATATGTAATGGTTGACCGGTCATGAGCATGACATAGTTACCAATATCAACGATATTGTTGATGCTTCTCACACCCATAGCCATCAAAGCATCTTTCATCCATTTTGGAGATTCTTTGGTGACAATATTACGGATTTCTTTTCCGGAGAATTGTGAACATTTTTCAGTCTTAGAACCCACTACTAATTTGGTTTCGAATGTCACTTGCTCTTCCGCTTCAGGAATCTTCACTTCACGGGAGAAAATAGCGCCGAGTTCTCTAGCGACATTATAGATAGAAAGCAAGTCAGGTCTATTGGCTAAGACTTTAAGATTTAAGACTTCATCGTCTAAACCTAAATAACCTAAAACATCTTCTTCGCCAACAGGGGCGTCAGCGGGTAATTCTTCGATACCAGCTTGTTGATATTCAGTTAAATACTTGCTTTCCACACCGAGTTCTAATAAGGAACAGCACATACCGTTGCTAGCTTGTCCACGGATAACACCTGCTTTAATTTCAATTTGAGGAAGTTTCGCGCCTACACGGGCCACGATAACTTTTAAGCCGGCGCGAGCGTTAGGCGCACCACACACGATTTGTTGAACGCCATATTTTTCACCTAAATCGACATTTAAAATATGGAGGTGATCACTATCAGGGTGAGCCACACAAGTCTTAACTTCACCGATGACTAAATTAGTGCCAGAGGCTAATCTTCTAATTTCTTCGACTTCCACGCCAGCGAATGTTAAACCGTTCGCGATTTCTTCCGCGGTTAAGCCATCAAGAGAAACATATTGTTTAACAGTTTTTAAACTAACTAACATATTATTAACCTCCTCTAATTAATCTTTCTTTTTGAATTGATGTAAGAATCTTACATCATTGTTATAGAATTTACGGATATCATCGATGCCATATCTTAAGATAGCCACTCTTTCGATACCGATACCGAAAGCGAATCCACTATAGACTTCGGGATCATAGCCATTCATCTTTAAGACATTGGGGTGAACCATGCCACCACCTAAGATTTCAATATATCCAGTACCCTTACACATGTTGCAGCCTTTGCCACCACAGTTCGCACAGGTAATATCAACTTCCACTGATGGTTCAGTGAATGGGAAATAAGAACTTCTTAATCTGATTTCTCTCTTTTCCCCAAACATCTTCTTAGCAAATAGTTCTAAGGTTGCTTTTAAATGACCAATATTAATATCTTTGTCAATGACAAGACCTTCAATTTGAGCGAATTGATGGGAATGTGTTGCATCATCATCATCTCTTCTATAAGTCTTACCAGGACAGATAATTCTGATTGGAGCGCCTTTAGCTTTTTCCATGGTTCTCGCTTGCACAGGGGAAGTATGAGTTCTTAATAAGGTGTTTTCATCAATATAGAAAGTATCTTGCATATCTCTTGCGGGATGATCCTTAGGAATATTCAATAATTCAAAGTTATATAAATCGGTTTCCACTTCTGGTCCATCCGCCACTTCAAAACCCATGCCTAAAAAGATTTCGGTCATCTCATCTTTAACGATAAAGAATGGATTTCTCGCACCAACAACAGGTTCACGACCAGGAAGAGTGATATCAATGGTCTCTTTTTGAAGTTTTTCTTCGAGTTCTTTATTCTTTAAAGCGGTCATCTTCTTTTCAAAAGCTTCCGCTAAAGTGCTTCTCGCTTCATTCATTTCAAGACCAAAGGTCTTCTTCTCTTCTGGTGGTAAGGTAGCAATCACGCTACCCATAGAAGCCAACTCACTCTTTTTACCCATAATACGATTTCTGAGTTCATTGATTTCATCGAAAGTAGAAGCCTTCTCAATTTGTTTCAAAGCATCACTTACAATTTGTTTTAATTTCTCATTTTTCATAAGCAAAACCTCCAATACAAGATTTACACATGTATAGAGATTATATCACATGGACCATATTAATAAATATGAAAATTGAATATGTATTTTATATCAACGCAAATGATCCATCAAAATACCAGTTGCCACAGCAACATTTAATGAATCGATGTTATCAATTTTAATTTTAGTCACGATATCCGCAGAATCTAGTATTTCTTTGGAAACCCCATTAGCTTCGTTACCCACAACAAGGATGAACGATTGGGGAACTTTTATTTCTTTGATATCAATCGCCTTATCATTTAAAGCAGAAACAATGACTTCTTTTCCTTCTCTATATTCATCAATGTCGCCAAATAAAATAGGCAATGAGAAAATCGCTCCTTTACTAGCCGCGACAACCTTTTCGTTGTAGGAATCACAGCAGCCATTTGAGAAGATGATGGCGTCATAACTAAACGCTAATGCAGTTCTGATAATTGTGCCCACATTACCTGGGTCATTCACTTTATCTAAATACACTACTTTGTTTAGTTTCTTTGGTTTTCTACTCACCATGTTACACACAAAGACAACACCTTCTGGAGTAACCGTGGAAGAAATCTTCTTTAAGAGATCATAAGAAACGATATATTGGGTGATATCAGAGGGGATATTTTCTAATTCTTGAATAGTAAAAATCTCTTTAATACACTTGGAATTTAAAGCCATTTGCAGAGATTTATGCCCTTCTGCAAGGAATTCACCATATTCTTTGCGGTATTTGTTTTCCTTTAAAGAAGCAGCGTGTTTGATCTTATTATTATCTTTGCTGGTAATATATTTAATCATTAGAATTCTCCCTTCCTAAGTCTCTTATGAAGCACCTTATAATTTGGACAATATTTATACACTACATTGTAGAAGTTTTTTGAATGGTCTCTCACACTATCATGAGCTAATTCATGAACGATTACAGAGTCGATAATCTCTGACGAATAATGGATCAAAACCATCGAGTAAGATATCGAATGAGTGCTATAGGAATTGCTTCCATAACGGGTTGTCATCTTCTTGACATGGACCTTATATGGCTTACTAATTCCCATCACTTTTTCATAATAGGCATTGCGGTTAGTCATATATTTTAGAAACCATTTTTTGAGTTTCTTGTCTAAGTCGTTTCTATCTTTATAAACAATGCTTTCACCATTTGTGAATTTGATTTCACCACTTTCACGAAGGGTGATTTTATATCCCAAAAAGTACATATAATCATCACCGGAAGCATGACTTCTTACATCCGCCTTGATGAGTTTTTCCGCATATTTGTTAAGTCCATCCACAACTTGTTTTTGGCTAACCATATATTTAGGGATGGAAACTTTAAAGACTCCATCCTTAAAAATATAACGAATACTTCTCATCTTTTTCTTGGTGACAAGAACAGGATATTGTTTGCCTTTATAGACATAAATGAACTCGTAATCCGCCATAATAATTATTATAACTTGATAAAGTTAACCACGAAATATAGAATTATTTACGGTTATGGAAAAGATTCTCATTTCTGCTTGTTTAGTGGGTGATAAAACCGCCTATGATGGTCATTCTAATTACAATGATAAAATCAAATTGTTATTAGAAAAATATGAACTAGTTCCCTTCTGCCCAGAAGTCGAAGGCGGTTTACGTGTCCCTAGAAAACCCGCGGAACGTAAAGGTGATCGAGTGGTCATGGATAACGGTAGAGATGTCACCGGAAACTTTAATAGAGGCGCTGAATTAGCCTTGAATATCTGCCAATACTTAGGCATCAAAATTGCAGTATTAAAAGAAAGATCACCATCCTGTGGTTCCAAACAAGTTCATGATGGTTCATTTAAAAATAAACTCATCGATGGAGAAGGTGTCACCACGGAATTGTTAAGAAAAAAAGGTATCACTGTTATCTCCGAAGAAGAGATTGATACCCTTTTATAGTTATTAATTATTAATTAATAGTTTGTCTCTTGGCGGTTGTAATTAACCCCAAGTTTTTTATAATATGCTTCTTTTAATCTATTCCATCTATAGCCTAATAATGGAAGAAGATTTAAGAATGCCTGGAAAGCCTTGATATAAGAGACATCATCTTGTTTCTTATAAAAGACATCTAAGCGATGATAAATCTCTAAGAATTGGTCTGTAAGGTTATCGTGATGTTTTGTGATGTGATAGACCTTCTTAGATGTTTTAATATCAATACCTAATGATAAGAAGAAATGTAATCCATCCGCATATTCGTCTAAGACGATTTCATCCGCTTCTTTACCTTTATTGGACCAATACTTGAAACATCTGGTAACATTCGCTAATTCACCGATTTCCACATAGCAGGCCATAATGCGTCTATGTCTCGTCGTTTCATAGGAGACATGATGATTATCCGCAATAGTCTGATCAAGCTTTGCTTGTGCGTCAAATAATTCCTGTAATTCGATATTTGCCATAATTATTTGACTTTCTCCAAATGCCAGATTTCTTCCGCGTATTGTTGGATAGTTCTATCACTGGTGAACTTCCCACTATTAGCGATATTCATCAAGCACATCTGTTGCCATTTGTTTTTATTCTTATAGAGTTCTTGGACTCTTTCTTGGGCCTTCACATAGCTATCAAAATCTTTGAGAATGTAATAGATATCATGCTGATTCATGATTTCGTCAAAGATCATTCTGAATCTATCGGCCTTGAAATTGGTCCATTCTCCAGAGAATAAGGAATCCATAATATTCTTGATGCGATAATCGCCATTATAGATATCCCATGGATTATAGGTACCATTACGGTTGAGTTCTTCAACTTCGTTATTTCTTAAACCGAAGATAACTTCGTTCTCTTCTCCCGCACATTCAGCGATTTCAATATTCGCCCCATCCATTGTGCCAAGAGTAACTGCGCCATTCATCATGAACTTCATATTGGAGGTACCACTTGCTTCTTTACCAGCAGTGGAAATCTGTTCAGATACATCCGCAGCAGGAATGATGATTTCCGCTAAGGAAACACCATAGTTTTCGATGAAGACGACTTTCATATATTGATTGATTTCGTCATCGTTATTCACCACGTTTGCGACAGCGATGATGAGTTCAATAATCTTCTTCGCATACACATAACTAGGCGCGGCTTTCGCTCCAAAGATAAAGGTATGAGGATAGATTCTAAAACTCGGATCAGATTTCATTCTCTGATAGAGATAGATAACGTGGAAGATATTGAGTAATTGACGTTTATAGGCGTGTAGACGCTTAATTTGCACATCGAAGATAGAATTTACGTCGACATCGATATCGAGGTGTTCTTTGATGTATTTAGCGAGGGCTTTCTTGTTCTCTAATTTAATCTTTCCTAAAGACTTCAAGACTTCTTTATCATTCTTATATTTTTCAAAGCCCTTAATCTTATCCATATTGGTAATCCAACTATCACCGATTTTGGATGTGATTAATTCCGCTAAATCGGGATTGCTATTTAATAACCATCTACGATGAGTAACACCGTTAGTCTTGTTATTAAACTTCTCAGGCATATAATTATAGAATTCTTTGAAAGTCACTGACTTCAAGATATCGGTATGTAATGCCGCGACACCATTGACAGAGAAACAGGTATAGATGGCTAAATTAGTCATATGGACTTGTCCATCTTTAATGATATTCATCGCATAACGATCACCATCACTGACTCCTCTAGCGTACATTTCGATATTAAATCTACGGTTGATTTCTTCGATAATCATGAAACAACGAGGAATTAAGTTTTGGACATAATTGACTGGCCATTTCTCTAACGCTTCCACCATGACGGTGTGGTTAGTGTAAGCCATACATTGTCTCACTTCTTCCCAGGATTCATCCCAACCCATACCGTATTCATCCATCATCACTCTCATCATTTCTGGAATGGCGAGAATAGGATGAGTATCATTGAGTTGGAACACATAGTGTTCATGAATGCCTTTTAAGGTGCCATGGTGTCTAAAATAACTCTTTAAAGTACATTGGATACCACTACTGACGAGGAAATATTGTTGGCGTAATCTCAAGATACGACCATGTTCAGTGGAATCATCGGGATAAAGACCATGACATAATTCTTCAATGGTTCTTAAATATTCATCAAAGGACATATTCTTTGGCAAATGATGTGCGCTAGGTTCCGCATTCCATAGACGCAAAGAATTGGTGATGTGGTTACGATAGCCAACGACAGGAACATCATATGGGACAGATCTTACGATAACCGCATTTGCGGTTCTAATCGCATAAGAGCCATCGGGTTTTAAATATGTCTCGGGATTACCATAGAATTTAATTTCACATTCATATTTGGGCCTTCTGATTTCCCAGACATTACCATTGGTTAACCATTGGTCAGGTAATTCTTTTTGCTTACCATCGATAATTCTTTGGCGGAAGAAACCATATTGGTAACGGATACAGTTACCATGGCCTAAATAGCCTAAGGAGGCGATGGAATCTAAGAAGCAAGCAGCAAGACGGCCTAAACCACCATTGCCTAATCCGGCGTCACTCTCTTGTTCTTCGAGATCATGAATATTTATGCCTAAATCCTTCAAACCTTCCTTAGCGGTCTCATAAATGCCCATATTTTGCATATTATTGGTAAGGAGACGACCGATGAGGAATTCCATGGAGAAATAGATCAAAGTTTTTTGGTCTCTTTTGATGGATTTGCTTCTCGTATGACCCCAGTCGACATTGGCGTAATCTCTCACCATCTCACCGAGGATAGCGTATTTTTCACTGATATGGCTATCTTTGACACTGACGCCATATCTCTCTAACATTCTTTCAGAGAAAGCTTTTTTAAATGCAGCTTTATTTTCAAACATATATGTTAAACTCCCTATTATTTTTTCTTTGTAGATTTTACTGCTTTTTTAGGTTTATCTTCAACTTTTAATTTGAAGATGCAAGCTCCTAAGCATGCTAACTTGATGGTTATGTGTGCGGGTAACCCTTCAAAGCTGCCAGGTTCAGACTTCACTGGCAAGCCATTATATTGACCCCAACCACTATAGATATCCTTATCGGTATTGAAGATTTCTTCATAAGTTCCTTCTTCTAAAACAGGAATATTGATATAGTCATAGTAATTTGTGGTCATATTATAGACAAACACCAAGACATCATCATCCACTTTCCTACGGAAAGCAAAGACAGATTGGTCTTTATTATCCACCATTAACCAGCGGAATCTCTCGGGATTATGTTCTTGATAATGCATGGCTTTATGGTATTTATAAATTTCATTTAAGTCATGAAGCATACGGCTCAATGAGTCGTGTTTGGGGAAGGATTTTAAATTCCACTGCAAACCACGGGATTCATTCCATTCATCAAAGGTCCCTAATTCATTGCCCATGAAGTTGAGTTTCTTGCCTGGGTGACCATATTGATAGGTATATAAGTTACGTAATAAGGCGAATTTCTGTTCATAATCACCCCACATTTTATTGATGATTGTACCTTTACCATGGACAACTTCATCATGGGAGAGAGGTAACATAAAGTTATCGGCATAGAAATAAGCCATGGAGAACGTTAACTTATTGTGGTCATATTTCTTATAGATTGGATCTAAACCATAATATTTCAAAGTATCGTTCATCCAACCTAAATCCCATTTATAATCAAAGCCTAAACCGCCTTGTTCGGTTGGTTTTGTGGTTCCCGCAAAAGCGGTTGAGTCTTCCGCAATCATCATCACGGAGTCGTGAGCGATATGGATTTTCGCATTTAATCTCTTGATGAATTCCACTGCCCCATCATTTAAGCCAATCGAGGAATCACCATTGTAATAGATGATATTACTCACTGCATCGATTCTGACGCCATCGAAATGGAAATAATCAACGAAGTAATTAATCGCACTCATCAAGAAGCTTCTCACGGGATCTTTACCTAAATCGAATTGGTAACTTCCCCAAGGGGAAACTCTCCATTTATTGTTATATTCAAACATCTTTGTGCCATCGTATTCCGCAAGGGCCCATTTATCTTTGGCGAAGTGAACAGGAGCGAAGTCGATAATCGCTCCGATTCCCGCTTGGTGTAAACGGTCCACTAAAGACATGAGTTGGAAAGGATTTCCATATTTGGAATCGATAGAGAAGAATCCGGTTCCTTGATAACCCCAAGAGCCATCAAATGGGTGTTGCACTAAAGGCATAAATTCGACATGGGTATAGCCCATACCTTTGATATAAGGAATGAGTCTATCAGCGATTTCTTCATAGGATAAGGTATGACCATCTTCGGCTTTACCATACCAAGAACCGAGGTGCATTTCATAAATAGACATCGCACTATCGAAGTTACGAGTTCTACTTCTTAGCCATTCATCATCATGCCAAGCGAAATTCTTGTTATCGAATAATTTGGAACAAGTTCCGGGTCTATGTTCGCTATAGAAAGCATAGGGGTCGATTTTATCGACATATTTTCCTTTAGCATTTAAAAAATGGAATTTATAACTCTGATAATTGCTTAAACCGGGAATAAAGACTTCCCAGATTCCACAATCATCGATTTTATTCATCTTATTTGCGCCGACATCCCAGCCATTCCATTCACCGATGACTGACACATCATTCGCACATGGAGCGTATAATCTAAAAACCACGCCATCAACGCCATCTTGTCTAATAAAATGCGCGCCAAAATAATTATGAGCTTCAATACATTGACCCATTAAGAAGTCATATGTTAAACCATAAGCCATAAGTTATCCTCCTAAGGTCCATATAAGACCAGTATTATTTTATCATACGCGTATGTAAAGGTTAATAAAAAAGTCGCTAGGTAAACTAACGACTTTATTGCTTGTTTTGAGGCTATTAACCTTTGACCGCACCAGCGGTAACACCTTCGACGTAGTACTTCTGCAAGAACATGAACAAGGTGACAATTGGAATGGCCACAATAACACATCCAGCCGCGAATATTGTAAACATTGGTGTGGTGATTTGATTGGCGAATACCATTTGGTATAAGCCGATGGAAACTGTCCACATCGCAGGATTGCCATCACCGATGATGACTTTTGCAAAGATGAAGTCCATCCATGGTCCTGTAAAGGCCATTAATGCGGTATAAATAATGATTGGTTTACTTAATGGGAGAATAATCTTCCAGAAGATTTTGAAGTTTGTGCAACCATCGAGTTTGGCACTTTCCACGAGGGATGTGGGGATGACATCAAAGAAGCCTTTAGCAACTTGGAAGCCTAAGCCTGCACCAGCGGAATAAGCGAGAATCAAAC
>JBGUQI010000028.1:0-5802 GCA_045130875.1 Bacilli bacterium
TTATATCTCTTCTTTAAAGAAAAAGCCTTCAAGATTCGTTTCAATAACTATTTCTTTGGTGGACTTATTATCTTCGTCGCCGCACTAATGATTTCGACATTAATCGTTATCAATATCGGTGATCCAATTAAGATTGCCTTACAAGCTAATGAAGAAGCAGGTATCCAATCATTCAGTACTTTCTATACCAAGAGTGTTGTTGATGCAGTTGAAAATGGCAAGGGATATTGGAATGCTAACTTTGTTAACTTATTCCAAGTCAATAAATTCGGTGGTGGTATTGCTGGTTACTTCTTAGTGGCCGCTTTCAACACATTATTTAAGAATTCTCAAGCCATCACCTGGGTTGTGGCGATTTTCATCTTCTTATTGGGTGCTTTTGTCATCTTCTTCCCACAGATGAAAAAGATGATTCTAGGTAATAGAGCCACAAAGACAAAAGCCCACAAGAGCAAACCTCAAAAAGTGTCTGAAGATTATCGTTCTGTCCAAAATGTTGATGTCATCGCTAATGCTTCTAGATTAGATGATTATGATTATCAACCAAATCCAGAACCTTCTAGAGAACCACAAATCTCTTATGATAATCAGCCCGCTCCTCCTAGAGCACAAGAACCTGTTACTGTTAATATTAACACCTATGGTGTTGCTGCTTCATTTGCCCCTGCTTTCTATAGCAAATATGCTTTAAAACCACAGGTTAATGAGCCAATTCCTGATCGATATGCCGCTCCTCAACCAGAGCCAAAACCATTTGTTAATGAACAATTAAAACTCAATTTTGGTAATAGTGAGCCAACTCCCGAAGAAATCGCTAATGCCTCTAAACAACCAGAGTTTATCGAACCAGTTAATGTTCCTCGTAACCCAACACCTGTTGCGCCCGCACCTGCACCAGCACCAGTTCAAACACAACCCGTGAATGTTACTCAACCACAACAAGAAGTAGTGCGTAAACCTATTAAATGGGTCCAACCATCACCTGATTTATTAGAAACTATCGAAGCCCAAGATGCTATCGATGCCAATAATGCCGTTGCCGAAACTAGATTAGTGGAGATCAATAAAGTCTTCGCTGATTTCCATGTCGGTGCGGAATGCGTTGGTTATGTTGTCGGTCCTGCTGTTACTAGATATAACATTAGTTATTCTGCTGGTGTTTCCTCTCGTCAGGTCACTAATTTAGTGCAAGATATCTCCATTGGTTTACGTGGTGTCGTCGCTCGTTTTGAACCAGTCGTGGAAGGTTCTCCATATTCCGGTTTAGAAATTCCTAATGCGAAGATTACAACAGTCACATTTAAAGAAGTGTATGAATCATTACCAGATGTTAAAAAACATCCATTATCCGTGGCTTTTGGTAAGAGTATTGAAGGCACAATTATCGCTCGTGACTTAGATGAATTCCCACACTGTTTAGTAGCCGGTACTACTGGTTCTGGTAAATCCATTTACACTCACAGTGTAATCGTTACTTTAATCATGCGTAATTCACCAGAAGATTTAAAACTTGTTTTGGTGGATCCTAAGAGAGTTGAATTAACCAAATATAGAGATTTGCCACACTTATTATGCCCAGTCATTAATGAAGCTGAAGTCGCTAAACTCACCTTAGAAAAATTAGTGGACGAAATGAATCATCGTTATGAAATTTTAATGGAAAATGGCGTTTCTAATCTCAAACAATATAACGAATTAAGAGAAGATAATCCTTCTTTAGGAAAATTACCTTATATCATCGTCTTTATCGATGAATATGCCGACTTAGTGGATACTTGTAAAGAACTCAGTCAACCTGTCGTCTCTATCGCTCAAAAAGCTAGAGCCGCTGGTATCCATATGATTATTGCTACGCAAAGACCTTCTACAAACATCATCACTGGTGTTATTAAAGGTAACTTACCAACCCGTGTCGCTTTAGCGGTGGCTTCTTATACTGACTCCATGACTATCGTTGGCGAAGGTGGAGCTGAGAAGTTATTAGGCCGTGGTGATATGCTCGTTCAATCCCCATTAGTGTCACGTTCTGGCATGGTCCGTTTACAAGGTTGTTATATCCAAAATAAAGAAATCAATCGTGTGGTTGGTTATTTGAAAGAACATTACGAATGCATTTATGATCCAAACTACACTGATTTATTAACTAAATCTAAACAAGCTGCCGCTGCCGATGTCATCGGTTCTCCCGAATTTGCGGAAGCTCAAGAAAATAGTGAAGAAGCCAAATATCAATCCATTAAGGAATGGGTTATGGCTAACGAATATATGTCAATGTCTAGAATCCAAAGAGACTGCAGTGTTGGATTTAACCGCGCTGGTAGATTCTTTAGAAGATTACAGGATGAAGGCATTGTTGGTACTGAAGTGGAAGGCAATAAAGGCTGCCCAGTTTTAGTCCATGACAAATTCTATGAAGGAAGTGCGGATACCGATATTCCTGTGAGCATTGATCAAACTGATCCATTATGAAAAATACCTACATCCAGGCGAACTTAGTTTCGCCCACTAGAATCAATTTATTACTTTTTACTGGAGTTGTCCTACCGAATAATCCAGTTTTTTTCATAGAAAAAGATGATGAACAACCCATTAAATTAAAAGTTAATCGTCATATTTCGAACAACAATATTTCTATCTTTGAATTAGACCTTAATAAAGAGTTTGAATATGGTCATCGATATGTCGTTATCTTAGAGGGATTCCCAAGAGTTAATGTCGATGTCAGTGAAGCCACAAACTTCCCTGGTTTTGATGAGAAATTCTATTATGAAGGTGATGATTTAGGCGCTATCTATAGTCCTAAAGAAACTAGATTCAATGTTTGGGCTCCATTAGCGAGCAGTGTTTTCCTTAAAATTGAAATCAACAAAGAATTCCATCATTTAATGATGGAAAGAGATGATAAAGGTGTCTTTAGAGCTATCGTAGAAGGCGATTTATTGAATGCCCGTTACCATTATTTGGTGACCAATAGCGGAATTACTTCGGAAACCAATGACCCCTGGGGCAAGGGCGCTTCTTATAACAGCGAATATTCCGCAGTTGTGGATATCGAAGCTGTTAAACAAATCAAACAATATAAACCATCTTATAAGATGAAAGATAATGCTGATGCGGTCATCTATGAAACCTCCATAAGAGATTTCACCGAAGAAAAGCACACCAATATCGTCAATAAAGGTAAATATCTCGGTATGGTGGAACCATCTCGTCAAACGACAGGTGGTCATCCAGCGGGATTGGATTATTTAAAATATCTCGGTATTACCCATCTACAGATATTGCCAGTTATCGATTTCTACGGAAATGATGACAAAGATATTTATAAGAGTTATAACTGGGGCTATAACCCCATCAGTTTCTTTGCCATTGAAGGAAGCTATTCCACTAAACCAGAGAATCCGATGAATCGTTTAATTGAATTCAAAACGATGGTGGAAGAATTGCATAAGAATAATATCCGTGTTGTCATGGACGTGGTTTATAACCATCTCTATGAATTTATGTATACTTCTTTCGAGAAAACTGTACCTAATTATTTCTATAGAAAAAGACCAAACGGTTTACCCGCTTGTGCCTCTGGCTGTGGCAATGATTTTGCCAGTGAGAAAAAGATGGCTAGAAAAGCGATTCTCGCCTCCCTTGAATATTTTACCGATGTCTTTGACATCGACGGTTATCGTTTCGATTTGATGGGATTAATTGATATTGAGACCATTAACGAAGGATATAGATTAGTGAAAAACATCAAAGATGATGCGATTATCTATGGTGAAGGCTGGAATATGGGTGTGGAATTACCCTTTGATAAAAAGGCCTGTAGCGATAACGCAGATAAGATGCCGGGTATCGCATTTTTCAATGATTTATTTAGAGACACCATTAAGGGTGGTAACTTCGAAGATAACATTTCCCAAAAGGGATATGTCGGTAGCAATTTAGAAAGACAAGATATCGTTAACTACGTAATGCGTGGTTCCGTCATCGATATTCCATTTAAACATCGCTTCTTAGATTTCAATCAATCAATCAACTATGTTGAATGTCACGATAACAATACATTATTCGACAAACTCACATTCTCTAATTCTGATGAGGATGTTTCGACTTTATTAAAACGAGTGGAACTCGCTAATAAGTTAGTGCTATTAGCCTTTGGTGTTCCTCTCCTCCATATGGGGCAAGAGATTGGACAATCTAAATCTGGTCTTAACAATACCTACAATGTTTTAAAGGTCAACAATATGAACTGGAAGCTTGTTGATTCCCGTTTTGAAATGGTGGAAGCATTGGCCTCATTCATATCGATGAGAAAGAATATGTTCAATTATCTCCACCTCACTTTCTCTAAAGAGGTCAACAATATTTTTGAAACCCAATACTGGGGTAATGGAATGCTAGTTTTCACCAGTGAAAAGAGTGAATACTTAAAACCATTTAATAAATTATCAATATTGATAAATCCCACAAAAGAGAAGAAAACTTATGAATTAGATGATTATTATCATCTATTAGTTAATGGTGGTAAGCAAGGACAAGATATCATTATGAAGAATGGTATCATTCCACCTCTTAAACTTCAGATATTATATAAATAGGGGAGATTTAGGATGTTTCATTTTACAAAAGCCGTATTAAGAGCAGGAGGACCGATTATCGGTGCCTATTTTGCTTGGATGCGCAAATACGCTAAACATCCAGATAAATATCCTTTTGATTTGCGCTTTAAAAAGGTCAAAAAGATATTGACCAAGGTCTCTAACTCTTTAAATGTCGACTATTATGTCGAAGGCTTAGAACTACTTCCCGATGAAACCTGCTGTTTAGTCTGCAATCACTTATCTGCTTTAGATCCCGTTGCTCTTATTATCAATCTCAAGAGACCCTGTACTTTTGTGGGTAAAAAAGAGCTTCTCAAATCCCCATTCATCGGTAAGGTTATGCAAGGCATTGATTGTCAATTCTTAGACCGTGATGATTTAAAGCAATCATTAAGAATCATGATGCGAGTCGAAGAGGATTTAAAAAAGAAACAACGTGATTGGATTATCTTCCCTGAAGGAACAAGAAATAAAGATGAGATGCATAATCTTGGTGAATTCCATCATGGAACCTTCAGACCTGCTTATAAAGCAGGAGTTCCAATCGTTCCTATCGCCATCTATGGTTCCTTTAGAGCGTTAAAGGAAAAACCACAGTTCAAGAGATATCCAGTTTTCATGAAAATCTTAAAGCCAATCTATCCCGATGAATATAAGAATATGTCCACTCAAGAGATTGCCTTGATGGTGCAGAATGAAATTGAAAAAGCCGTTTCCTTCGAACTCAGAAAAAAAGACCACGAATACATGGTCAAACACGAAAAGAAATATCGTTTCAATAAGATAATTTAAAAGGTGTTAGAACACCTTTTTTATTTGCACTCTTAATCCTTTAGGGAAGTGGTTTTTGATCATCCTTCCATCGGATTTGGCAATATCAACATTTATACCTTTATATTTCAATAAATAGTGACCTTTATCGATATTTGTATTTATGACATTACCTGATAGATATTTAATGAGTTCTTCGTCATTTAAATCATAGGTTCTTTCAAATTGAGAAACATAGTGGGCATAGTGGTAATCATATTTGATTTCATCTTTGATTTTCTCGCCAATCTTCACACCTTCTCTAACAATATTGAATCCTTTACAAGTAAATGGATAATTAACACCAAATAAGGTATCTCCATATTTTTTAACTTCATAGAATTCTTTGCATCTTTCTATCTTATTCGGCTTAGCGGAGTTACCTGGCTTT
>JBGUQI010000029.1:0-15934 GCA_045130875.1 Bacilli bacterium
ATATAAATCACATAACTGCATAAGCCAAAAGCAAAGGCAAATGGGAAAGCAATTGCTCTAGCAACTGGAGCAACATTGAGAATTAAAATAACGGAGAATAAACAAAAAGCGATTCCACCGAAGAAGGTAAATAGTCGCTTATTGATAATTATTTTCTTTTTCTCTTTTTGCATACATATAAATTATATATGTACGTATGTATTGATGTCTAATACATTTTTAAAAAAAGCACCTTTTTAAGATGCTTTAATCAATAATGTCGATAATCGGCATAATGTATGGCTCTCGACCATTTTCTCTTTTGATAAATCTTCTTCCTCTTTCAGAGATATTTTGTTTAATGAGTTCGAGGTCATAAACACCAGCTTCGAAGGCAGTGTTGATTTCATCAACAAAGATGTTAGAAACTGATTTTAATAAAGGCTCAGCTTCTTTCATATAGACAAATCCACGCATCTGGCAATCGGGACCGGTGACAATTTTCTTTTCTTCCAGACTAACCGCTGCGGCGATAACCACCACACCATCTTGAGCTAAAGATAGACGATCTAAGACTACCTGGCTACCAGAATGGCTTATACCTGTACCATCAATATAGATAGGACTGACATTAATTTGATTGGCTTCATTAGGAATCATTCTTGGGCGAGTGACACCATCAAAGACTAATTCCGTACCATTATCCATAATGAATACATTGGAGTGATTTAATCCGATATTTAATGTTAAGGCTAGTTTAGCATTAGCCATCATATTTATGAAATTACCACGTACTGGTAAGTAATATTTTGGTTTAAGGACTGATAAGAAGAACTTAATATCGTCTTCTCTAGCGTGCATCGCGGTGAGTTCATCCTTCTTTAACCAATGGACTTGGCAGCCTGTGCGGTAAATCAAATCCATGCTTCTCGTGCATAAGGTTTCAAGGGTAGGACGAGGTAATCCGGCATTGATGAAAATATCATTCTCGCCAAGGATAATACGCTTATCATTATTCATGTGACGGGCGAGTAACGCGATTTCTTCGTATAAGTCTTCATCTAGACCTAAAAGTAAGATAACTAAATCCTGTTCTCTCACTCTTAAAAGATCTTCTTTGTTCACCACTTCCGCACCATGAAGGAGATTAGGAACGGTCTGAGCACCAAGAGTCATGGCATTTCTTGTATAGTCGTTATAATAGAAGACTTTCTTCTTATATTTGCTGCATAACTCCATTATTTCTTCGATTCTGAAGAGATTTTGCCAGAAACAGGTGATGAAAATACGTTTATTAGAATCTCTAAAATTCTTCTCAATGAGCTTCGCGGCTCTATGCTTTGGAGAGCAATAGCCAGGTCTAGTTGCTGCTTTGCTCTCGGTCATTAATAGTAATGTAGGTTTTTCTGATAAATCTTCTAAGGCTTTTAAATCGAAGAAATATCCACGGTCTTGGTTGGAGAAATCGATGATGAAATCACTGGTGAAAACCACATATCCTTGAGTGGTATAAATGGCCACACCACTGGAGTTAACAGTGTTATGGCAGGTTTGGAAGAATCTCACTTCACGACCAGCGATTTGAATGATTGATGTCGGTTCAATGATTCTCACATCAAAATCCACTTTCATATGAGTGGCTTCTGCTTGGCCCACTAAAAGACCATAAGTCACCTTCGAACAATATACTGGTGCGGGTGCTTTCTTATAGAAATATTTCAAACCAGACATGGATTCATCATGTCCATGAGTGATGATGTAAGCTTTGATACGATCTTTGTTATCAACTAGATAATGAGGATTGGGAATCATATAATCCACGCCGGGAATAGTCTTGTCTGGTAAGGATGTACCACAGTCCAAAACGAAAATATCGTTATTGATTTCAACGACGTAACAGTCACGGCCGTTCTCATCGAGACCGCCTAATGCAAAAACCTTAACTAGATCGTTCATATGTATAGGGAATATTGTCTATGTTTCTTAGACTAAACATATTATATCTAATATATAAAATGTTAATCAATATTTTTTGTAATGATAATATCAACTCCTAAACCCAAAATATTAGCGCATACAACTTGACCAATTTTTGTGGGTGCAGAGACACTTAATGTGTTGATTTTTTCCATCACTTCAAAGATCTTTCCTTTGGGGATGGAACCACTAGTTTTTACGGAAACTAATAAATCCTCACGGTTATTTACTCTCACCGATGAGGTGATTGTTCTTACTGGATTAGTAAGTTCACTAACCGCATATTGCTTGCCACGGATACAGAAATTACCGGTGACATTCATCTCATCATCAACGACTAAATGACAGCCTCTAGGGCAGATAATGCAGGTAAATTCTTTCATTTATTTAGCCTCCAATCTCAAGGATATTTCACCTTGAACATTAGCGAGTTTATCTTTAGATAACTTGACCATCACCATCTCACTTGGGATAAGTGCAGGTTTGAAAATCTTGCTGATTAATTGACCATTGCTTTCAATGATGACATTCATATCTTTCACTGGTTTTCTGACACGGAATTTGAAGACCACATCTTCTTGGTTATTGACTTCAATTTCTTGTGGGACGACATAGCCGATACCATCTTTAGGCAACACTTTGATAGTTTCCCCACTTGGTAATTGGCCTTTAATGTATAAAGCCGCACCATGACCAGCTAAACGACCTTCATCGGTGACAAAGTCGACGACATCATGAACGTGTAAGCAGTTACCACAAGAGAAGATACCTTCAATCATGGTTTCCATATGTTCATTAACTTTTGCACCCTTCGTGGATGTAGTTGGACAATCAATATAATCTAATAAGGATATATAAGGAATCAAACCGACAGAGAGAATCAATGTATCACATTCGATTTCCATCTCGGTTCCGGGGATGAATTGCATCTTATCATCCACTGCGGTCAAAACGACTTTCTCTAATCTCTTTTTACCAATGACTTTACTCACACTTCTACTTAAGTAGAGAGGAATATTATAGTCATTCAAACATTGGGCGATATTTCTATTTAAGCCGTTGCTATAAGGCATAATTTCACTGACACAGATGACTTTTGCACCTTCAAGAGTTAGTCTTCTTGCCATAATCAAACCGATGTCACCACTACCGAGGATGACGATGCGTTTACCGACTAAATAACCATGGATATTGAGATATTTTTGAGCGGTACCTGCGGTGATGATACCAGCACATCTATCGCCTGGGATTTGGATCGCACCTGCGCCTCTTTCATAACAACCGGTAGCCATCACTATTGCTTTGGCTTTAATCTCGAAAACACCTTCTTTATTGTTACTTATAGTAACAACTTTATCTTTGGTCATATCGATAACCATGGAATTTAAAAGATAAGGAATCTTCAATTCTTCCACTTGTTCGACAAATCTAGATAAGTATTCTGGACCGGTTAATTCTTCTTTAAATTCAGTAAGACCAAAACCGTTATGGATGCATTGATTTAAGATGCCACCTAAGTTCTCATCTTTTTCGACGATTAAGATATCATCGATACCTTCTTTTTTGGCTTGAATGGCCGCAGCCATACCAGCGGAGCCACCACCGATAACTAGTAAATCAACAGTTCTCATATTATTTGACCTCCTTGATTTTCTTTAAAAGTATCGGTGAGAATTCACCATCATAATCAATATCTAATGGAGAGACTCCATAGTGTTTAGCTAATATCATCATTACTCTGGGTTGACAGAAGCCACCTTGGCAACGACCATAACCTGCTCTTGTTCTTCTCTTTAGAGCTTTGATGGAATGAGGTGGACAAGATCTATTTAAAGCATCTAAAATCTCACCTAAGGTAACCTTTTCACAATTACAGATGACTTGGCTATAATATTCATGATTATTGACATACTCATAATCATTATTGACCATTGCATCATATAATCTATGGTATTTTCTAACGGATGGATTGTAATCCTTTTTCTCTTTAAGAGAAATTAAAGGTCTAATTAGCTCTTCAACAACGTATTTTCCAATCGCTGGGGAAGAAACAAAGCCCGGAGATTCAATACCACCAACATTAATGAAATGTTTGTCAGATTTCGCATATTCAATGACAAAGTCATGTCTTGTGCAGGTTGGTCTAGAACCAGCGAAGACTCTGATAACTTGATTGAATGGAATGGATGGAACCATATCAGTAGCTTGTTTTCTCACATTTGCTAAGGTTGGTTGGTCGGTTTGATAATCATCGACTTTATCCACTAGTTCACTAGATGGACCCACTAGATAGTCACCACTTGTGGTCATTGTCACTAAGATGCCTTTCCCTTTTTCACTTGGTAAGGGGAAGATGACATGATTCACTAGACCGGCTTTATAATGGTCTAATACAAAGTATTCACCTTTTCTAGGGGTAATCTTCCAATCGATAGGTTCCACCATTTCGGCAATCTTATCAGCGAATCCACCAGCGGCATTCACTACCACTTTAGTGAGATATTCGCCTTTATTTGTTTTAACTAAATAATCATCACCTTGTTTAGTGATGGATTGAACTTCGTTATTTAAGAATAATTGGACACCATTATCGCAAGCGTTTTCGACAGCGTGAACCACGAAATTAAAGACATCCACAATACCGGCTGTGGGAGCAAATAATGCACCTTTAACACAAGGATTGATATTAGGTTCCATAGCCTTCACTTGTTCAGCGTTTAATAATTCTACTTTAACGCCATTTTCTTTGCTGCGCTCAGCAAGTTCTTTTAATAAAGGAAGTTGTTCGTCATATAAGGCGACAGTCAAAGAACCAACACGAGAGAAATTAACATCTAATTCCTCACAGATTTGGTCAAACATCGCGTTGCCTAAGACATTAAATTTGGCTTTGTTTGTACCTGGCACTGGATCGTAACCAGAATGGACAATTGCGCTATTCGCGTTACTTGTGAGATTGCCAACATCATTCTCTTTATCGATTAAAGCAACCTTTAAATCGTATTTAGAGAGATTTCTAGCAATCATTGCGCCAGTAACACCAGCACCGATCACTATTACATCGAATCTTTCCATAAAATTCCCCCTTTATAGTAATGGAGTGATTAATTTCACAATTGAACAGAACCAACGGGTTCCTCTTTTTAGTTTGTAAGTCTTTGGGACTTGTTCACTAACTGAGACCATATTGTCAAAGTCAGCACGAATATCTTTACAGACATTAGATTTATAGATGAGTGTGCCACATTCAAAGTGATGCACTAAACTTCTAAAGTCGAAATTGATGGTTCCAACGAATGCTAATTCATCATCAGCAATCGCGGATTTCATATGGTTAAAGCCAGGTTTATAAATATGAATATTTACACCGGCATCTATTAAATAGCGGAAATAGGATTTTGCGACAGCATAAACAGCTTTCTTATCAGGAATGCCGGGAAGGATGAGATGGACATCCACGCCTCTTAAGGCGGCATTTCTTAATGAATCCAATAATGAATATGTCGGAATTAAATATGGGGTAGAAATATAGCAACTCTTGGTGGCATAGTTCAAAATGTTGATATAGTTTTGTTCACCAATAAGAGCGTCATCAATACCACCAGGACCATCGCCAAATGGCATTACAAATCCCTTGTCATCATATTTGGGATAATCATACATTAAATATTTGTTGTAATCACTGACTTCGCCAGTACACAAATCATGGTTTTGTAAGAAGATGGTGATTAGATTATTAATCGCACTACCTTCAATCTTAATCATGGTGTCTTTCCAATAACCAAATCTCTTAATTTCATTAGCGTATTCATCGGCTAAGTTGCAGCCGCCAGTGAAGGCCATTTGATGGTCGATAATGACAATCTTGCGGTGGTCTCTATTATTAAATACGCCTGACAAAATAGGTCTAAATGGATGGAATTTATAGCATTTAATGCCAAATTTGCGGAGTTTACGAGGGGTGAATGAACTGATTGTACCTAAGCAACCGAGATCATCATAGACGACACGTACATCCACACCTTCTTGGGCTTTTTGTTTCAAAACTTCTTGAACAGCGGTCCATTCTTTACCGTCAGTGATGATGAAAAATTCAATAAAGATAAATTCTTTGGCTTGTTTTAAAGCCTCAATAAAAGCCGGGAAGAATTCTTCTCCGACAGGATAATAAGTCATTCTATTATGTTGATGAGCACCTAATAATGTAGTGTTATTGAGATATTTGAAAGCACCATAGGCTCTACCCATATCTTCTTTTTGGTGTTCTACATCAAAATGAGCGTTGTACGCATTCTTTGTGGCTTTGATAATGACTTTATCTTTCTTACGCAAATCATGTCTTCCAAAGATCAAGAAGAGTATCGCCACCAAGAAAGGGAATAATAACATGCCGACAATCCAAGGTATCTTGAATTCAGGATCTTCTTGACGATTGACAATTTTGAAGAATATCACCACTTCAATGATGAAGACAACAAGTCTAAAAACAATATAAGTTATAATAGCGATTAATTGAGAAATCTCAGGTTCCATACCCGCTATTTGGTTTAGTCCATATTCCACCATCAAATCGATGACGACATCTGCAAAATAATCAAGGAAAATAATTAAAGCAACTTCAATAACTAAAGCAAGGACAATTAATAATTCCCCCGATATTAAAAAACGCCAAAACTTTTTCATAAATTGAACCTCATTTTTATGATACCACAAAGGATTATAAATATAACCCTTTTAATGAAAAAGAAAGTAACAAAAAAGAAGCCTGATAATAACAGACTTCTTTAATTTAATTATTTCTTAAACTTTTTTGGACCTTTGTGGAAGTTGTCTGGCCTAGAAATATGTTCGGTTCTAGCAGGTCTTTCCTCATAGTTTTCTGGCTTTTCAGTGAATTCTCTATGGGAAACTTTAACTTTGCCCTTTTCATCGATTTCGATAACTCTGACTTTTAAGATATCACCGAGTTTGACGACATCGCTGGCTCTATTGATATAGCCCCAACCTAATCTGGAGACATGGCATAAGCCTTCGACATTACCGAATAAACGGACAAAGGCACCATAATCTTCGATTCTTGTGACTTCACCTTCGTAGTCTTCACCAACTTTAGCTTCTCTCACGATATCAAGAATCATATTCTTGGCTTTGTTGATGATTTCTCTATCCATATGGTAGATGGTGACTTGGCCACTATCTTCGATATCAATCTTCACATCATCGCACTTAGCAATGATATCGTTGATGACTTTACCGCCGGTACCGATGACTTCTCTGATCTTGTCGGGTTCAATCATGAAGGTATCCATCTTAGGAGCATATTTGCCGACATCTGGACGTGGTTCAGAAATCGCTTGTGCCATAACATCTCTGATCTTGGCACGAGCGACATTAGCTTGAGCTAAAGCTTCTCTTAAGACATCTCTAGTAACACCTTTAATCTTGATATCCATTTGTAAGGCGGTAATACCTTTCGCGGTACCTGCCACTTTGAAGTCCATATCACCGAAGTGATCTTCTAAACCTTGGATATCGGTAAGAATGGTATATGGATGTTTGCCATCTAATGGACCAGATGTAATTAAACCCATAGCAATACCACTAACCATAGCTTTAATTGGGACGCCAGCAGCCATTAAGGACATACAGGAAGCACAGATACTAGCTTGTGAACTACTACCATTACTTTCCACGACTTCCGCGACTGTTCTAATGGTGTATGGGAATTCTTCTTCAGAAGGAATAACATAGCTTAAAGCTCTTTCGCCTAAAGCACCATGACCGATTTCTCTACGGCCTGGGGAACCCATTCTACCGACTTCACCAACGGAATATGGTGGGAAGTTATAATGATGCATCCAGTGTTTGGTTTCTTCTGGAGTTAAATTATCGATGATTTGTTCATCGCTCTTTGCACCTAATGTGGTAATAGAGATGACTTGTGTTTGACCACGGGTGAACATAGCGGAACCATGGACACGTGGTAATAAATCGATTTGGGCATCTAATGGTCTGATTTCATCGACTTTACGACCATCTGGTCTAATCTTTTCTTCAGTGATTAATCTTCTAACTTCGTTAGCCACTAAGATTTCTAAAGTCTCATTGACCATGTGCATAACTTTTTGATGAGTCTTTTCATCAGGATAACTACGGGAATCATAGTCATCTAAAATTTCATCTTCGATAGCGTCGATAGCATCTTGTCTTTCTAACTTATCGAAGATAGAGATAGCTTTTTTCAATCTTTCATTAGCTCTATCGGTGACATCCTTTTCAATAGCAGGATCGCACTTATAGAGTTCGATTTCTCTTTTTGGTTTGCCGATTTCTTTAATGATTTCTTCTTGCCAAGCACATAATTTCTTAATGGCTTCGTGGCCGAACATTAAAGCATCTAACATTTCTTCTTCACTTAATTGATCCGCACCGGCTTCCACCATGTTAATAGCTTCTTTAGTTCCTGCGACAGATAAATTTAAGTCACTGTGTTCTTTTTCTTCCACTGTGGGGTTGATGATATATTTACCATTTACTCTACCGACTTGAACACCAGCGATAGGACCATCAAATGGAATATCAGAAATACCTAATGCTAAGGATGAACCTAACATCGCGGTCATCTCTGGGGTGCAATCTTGATCCACAGACATCACTGTGTTAACGATTTGCACTTCGTTTCTGAAACCTTCTGAGAACATTGGTCTAATAGGACGATCAATTAATCTCGCGGTTAATGTGGCATGTTCGCCTGCTCTACCTTCTCTTCTTAAGAAGGATCCAGGGATTTTGCCAACTGCGTATTGCTTTTCTTCGTAACCAACTGTTAGGGGGAAGAAATCGCCTTCTTTGGGCTCATCAGAACAACACGCTGTGGAAAGAACTGCTGTTTCATTCAATCTCACTAAGACGGCACCATCTGCTTGTTTTGCAATCTCGCCGGCTTCAACAACGAATTTCTTTCCTTCGAATTCTAATTCGAATACTCTTTTCATTCTTTTACCTCTTTTTAAAATATATACGTTGTCATTATAGACTTGTTAAAACTCAATTAAAAGAGTTTTATAAATAAAAAAATCACCTTGCGGCGATTCTTTTGATTTCATCACTAGATTATTTACGTAATCCGAGTTCGACGATGAGCTTTAAGTAGGCATCACGATCAGTTCTGATGAGGTAGTCTAATAAGCTACGACGTTGACCGACTAAGATGCTAAGTGAACGTTTGCTAGAAGCATCGTTGTGGTTAGCTTTCATGTGAGCGGTTAAAGCTTTGATTTGTTCTGTTAAGAGAGCGACTTGGACTTGGACAGAGCCAGTGTCTTTTTCGTTCTTACCGAACTTTTTGACAATTTCAGCCTTTCTTTCTTTGGATAAAGCCATGATTGTTTCCTCCTTCTTTTGTTCTTAACTTATTCCCAGGAAAACGTTGAGGAATCGATTACCCGAGGATAAGTCGCCTGAAATATAATAATGGTAAAACCATTTTATTGCAAAATCTTTTTTGCTTTTTGTTGATCTTTTTTTAATTGAGCCTTCAATTCTTCGATTGAATCAAAGCGTTTTTCGGGTCTCATATAGGTGAGGAATTCGACGAATATATTTTTACCATACAAATTCTCTTCAAAGTCTACGAGGTGAACTTCGATAATTGGAAGATCTAACGGACTAATTGTGGGATGTGTACCCACGTTTATAAGCGCTAAAAACTTATCGCCATGAACATATCCATATCCAGCGTAGACACCATTCTTGGGATAGACATATTGATATTCTAATTTGAGGTTTGCTGTAGGGAATTCTAATTGTTTGCCGTTCTTCAATCCCACCATTACGGTTCCTGCTACTCTATATGGTCTACCGAGCATCTCAGTAACTTCTTCCATCTGTCCATCTTTGATTAATTCGATGATATTTCGGGAAGAAATCTTCAAATCATGGATATTTTCGAAGTCATTTACCTTGACATTGAAGAATTCTTTAAGATATTTGA
Organism: Bacilli bacterium; assembly: GCA_045130875.1. Taxonomy (GTDB): domain Bacteria; phylum Bacillota_I; class Bacilli_A; order RFN20; family CAG-826; genus RUG13091. The sequence goes on from JBGUQI010000029.1 coordinate 9,950, forward strand.
CATCGCCTTCTGCTCTCACACCAAAGCGATAATCAGGTCCGCAAACGATTTGATATGGATTGATAGCAAGCAACACTTCTCTCACGAATTCATCTTTTGTAGCAGCGGCAGTCTTCCTATTAAAATCCATCAAATAGAGATAGTCCACACCTAATTCTTCAAAGATGTCAGCTTTATCAGAGATGGAAGTTATACAATTATCAATCAATTTACTACCCAAGACAAAAGCGGGCGATTGATTGAAGGTAAATACACCGAGTTTATAACCTTCTTTTCTTGCTTTTTGAATGAGTTTTTGATGCCCTAAATGCACACCATCAAAAAAGCCTAAACAGAGGATTAAATCTGGGACAGAATTTAATTTATCTCCTAACTCAAATTGAATGATCTCCATAAGCATTTAAGCCCCTTTGACAGATGTAGCGGTTATTCTCAAATTTATATATAGCAATAACCATATGGTTTTGATCCGCTACTAGTATTGTACCATGACTTGGGTGGGTGTGCGCGGGTAAGGTTACACCATGACTGGCTTTAATCGCGGTTTTATCATCAAGAATTGCCATTGGTAAGAACTTCAAGGCATCATACATGCTGATGAGTTTTTCTTCACTGACTTCTAAAGCATCAATTGCGTCTTCAATTCTAAATGGACCAACTTGTGTTCTTCTTAAAGAAATAAGATGGCCAAGGTTATCTAGTCTTTTGGCGATTTCTTCACCCAACACTCTAATATATGTTCCTTTACTCACTTTCGTTCTAAAAGTGATTTCATCATCTTTAAAATCTAATAGTTCTAACTCATAGATGTTAATATCTCTCGCGGGTCTATCAACTTCGATTCCTTGCAAAGCAAGATGGAATAGTTTTTGTCCTTTGTAACGTACCGCAGAGACCATCGGAGGGACTTGTTTTTGAGGGCCGATTAATGATTCAAAAACTTGAAGAATCTCTTCCTTGGTTGGTGTTTTAACAGGCTTGGATTCCACTACTTCGTTGGTCTTGTCTCCAGATAATGTTCTAGAACCAAGTTTTAGTGTAGCGATATATTCTTTATCTAAACCATCTAAGCAGACATTTGCTTTTGTCGCGGTTCCGATAGATACCACTAATAAACCCGTGGCAAAAGGATCTAATGTTCCACTATGACCGACCTTCTTAATATGAAAAATATGAGATATCTTTGTTACGACATCTCTTGAGGTCCATCCTTCTTTTTTATCTATGAGAAAATAACCGTTCATCTTTAATTTTATCTATAGAGATAATATAATAACTCACATAATGAAAGCAATTCGCACTTTACTTGCCTGTATCAGAAAAGCTGATCAGACCTACAATCTCATCAATCACGGTGACAAGATTGTCGTCGGTCTTTCAGGTGGCAAAGATTCTTTAGCGCTTCTCTATTGCTTAAATCTATATCGTAAATTCTCTCATACTGAATTCATCATCCAACCAGTGACATTAGATTTAGGATTTCCGGGATTTAATCCTGAACCACTACAAGAATTCTGCAAGAGTTTAGGTCTTGAACTTATAGTTCATGATAGCAAAGAAGTCTACGAAATTCTCTCTATCCAACAGGAAAAACAAGGATTAAAACATCTCCCTTGTTCCATCTGTTCCAGAATGAAGAAAGCGGCAATTAATAAGGTCGCTAATGAATTAGGTTTTAATAAAGTAGCTTTTGCCCATCATGCAGACGATGCAATTGAAACATTATTTATGAATGAGATATATGGCTCACGTATCGCTACATTCTCACCAAAGATGCATTTAGAAAATGCTAATATCGATTTCATCAGGCCATTCTTATTGGTCCATGAAAAAGATATTAAGCAATTTATTAAAGAAGAAAATATCTATGTCATGGGTTCTTCTTGTCCTGCGGATAAGAACACCACTAGAGAAGATATCAAAATATTAATTAATAAACTATATAAAGAATTCCCTAAGGCTAAAGAGAATTTCTTATCTATGATAAGTAATTATGAACAACTAGATGTTTGGGGAGATGAAATTTACTATCAAATCAACCAAGAAGGATTAACACTTAAACCAGTGGTTGCCCCTATCGATCAATGGTGGGTAGTCAACATCCGTCAATTAGTCTTCAGAAACGAACAAAATGTTCCTTTTGAAGAAGATGAAATCTACGAAGAAGAAATTGAATCCAAAACATATCTCATTTATCTAAAAGATAAACCTATTGGCACTATCCGTTATCGCATCGTAAATGGCGATTATAAAATCGAAAGATTTGCTATTCTTAAAGACTATCGTGAAAAAGGATATGGTAAACAAGCCTTCAATTTCTTTGCTGATATGATCGCTGGTAAATTTAATCCCTGTACTATTACGTTAAATTCTCAAGAAGCAGTTATTGGCTTTTATGAAAAATGCGGCTTTGAACAAGTCGGAGAAATGTTCGTTGAAGCCGGCATTAATCACATCAAGATGATTAAAATCATCAAATAGATTATTTAAGTTTGAGTCCCACTTTAAAGGCATCCGCCAATTCATCGCCAACAAGACGATATTTCGCGGTAATTGTGTCAAAGGTAATTGGCTCAAACTTTTTCATATCAATCTTTCCATCGGTGAGGATGGATTCATCTACTGAGACATTGACGATTTGACCAATTAAAGTTCCACCATCACCCATCTCACCATCAAGGGAAATGAGTTCGCATTCTAAAGTTAATGGATATTCTTCAAACATCGGAGCATTGACTTTACCACTCTTAAAAGGATGTAGTCCTGCTTTTTCTAGCTTTTTAGGCTCTTTAGCAAAGCTAACTAAACCGACATAGTCACTGGCTTCCACTGTCTTTTTTGTGGCCAGAGAAACGGTAAAAGCTTTATTCTTGCGGATGTTATCTGTGGTCACGTGGCCACCTAATGATATAGTGATTTGATTATAATCATAAATACTTCCCCATGCGGCGTTCATCGCATCGGGATTACCGTGTTCATCGTAAGTTCCGATGATTAAAACTGGCATCGGATATAAAAGTGATTTGCTACCTAAATCTTTTCTCATAACTATTACCTCACTTTTATTTTAAGAAAAAAGAGCTTGCATAAGCAAACTCTATTTTTTTAATAATTCTTCGATACGTGCTTCTTTTTTATATCCTTCATCTAAGACGAATGATATTTCCGGAACACGTCTGGTATCCATCTTACTCGCTAATTGGGAACGGATGAATCCTTTGGAATGTTCTAACACTTCTAAACCTTTTTCAATCTCTTCTTCTTTAATGAAGGAGACATAGACTTTAGCGTAGGAGAAGTCAGAACTCACCTTAACTTCAGGAATGGTGACAAATCCGAGATTAGGATTCTTTAATTCATATTGAATTATTTCCGCGATATTCTTGCGAATTAGAGTGGCAATTCTCTCTTGCTTATTGGCCATAACTATTTTGCCGCCTCTTCCACCATCTCGTAACCTTCGATGATGTCGCCTTCTTTAATATCGTTATAATTCTCGAGTAAAATACCACATTCAAAGCCCTTCTTCACTTCTCTAGCTTGATCTTTTTCTCTTTGTAAGGAAGCAATCTTACCTTCGAAGATGATAATACCATCTCTTAAGACACGGATTAAGGAGCCGTTCTTGATGGAGCCGTCGACGATCATACAACCACCGATGGTGCCGAGTTTAGAGACTTTGAATAGTCTTCTGACTTCCGCTTGACCGGTAACTTTCTCCACCATTGTGGGAGCGAGCATACCTTTCATCGCGGCTTGGATTTCTTCGATTAAAGCATAGATGATTCGATGTAAACGAATTTCCACGTTTTCCTCTAAAGCTTTTGCTCTAGTCTTGCTGTCAGGTCTCACATTGAAGCCATAGATGATAGCTTTAGAAGCACTGGCTAACAAGACATCACTTTCAGTGATCGCACCACTTGTGGCTCTCACGATATTGATTTTGACATTCTCGTTAGATAATTTCTCTAAGGAACCTTTGACGGCTTCCGCGCTACCTGTACTATCAGCTTTAATGATGATATTGAGGTTTTGCATCTGGCCTTCTTTGGCCTTATTGAATAAGTCTTCCAATGAAGCGGCGGATGATTTGTTCATCTCTTTAGCTTCTTTAATTTGTTTTCTCTTCAAAGCGATTTCACGAGCTTCTTGTTCACTGGGGAATGCCATGAATCTATCGCCCGCTTGAGGAACTTCCGCTAAACCGATAACAGAAACTGGGGTACTGGGTGTCGCTACTTGAAGAACTTTCTTGAATTCATTAGTCATTCTTCTGGCTTTTCCATAACCGGTACCAACGACTAAATAGTCACCTTCACGTAAGGAGCCGTTTTGGACTAATAATGTCGCTTTTGGACCTTCATTTTTATCGAGTTTTGCTTCTAAGACTGTGCCTAAAGCATAACGATCTGGGTTAGCTTTGAGTTCGGCTAGTTCCGCAACGGTAAGGATGGCTTCTAACAATCCATCAATGTTGATTTTCTGCTTAGCAGAAATCTCGACAGAAACCACATCTCCACCGAAATCTTCCACCACGATATTATGAGCTAATAATTCATTCTTCACTCTGGATGGATCGCTACCGGGTTTATCGATTTTATTAATCGCCACGATAATGGGAACATTTGCCGCTTTGGCGTGGTCAATCGCTTCGATTGTTTGAGGCATGACACCATCATCTGCGGCCACTACTAAGACAACGATATCAGTAACGCTTGCGCCTCTAGAACGCATCGCGGTAAAAGCTTCGTGCCCAGGAGTGTCGATGAAGGTAATCTTCTGCCCATCAATTTCTTTTTGGTAAGCACCGATTTCTTGGCTGATACCACCAACTTCACCAGCCACTAAGTTGGAGTTTCTGATGGAGTCAATTAATGTGGTTTTACCATGGTCGACGTGACCCATGATGGTAACGACTGCAGGACGGGGTTTTAGTTTAGAAGGATCGTCTTTGATTTCCACTTCTTCGAAGTTTTCGGCAGCGACAATCTTTTTCTTTTCAAAATCGTATCCGAATTCCAAACAGACTGTACCGATAAGTTCATCATCTAAAATGGTGTTTATCGTAATCATTTTTCCTTGTAAGAAAAGGAATTTAATAATATCTCCAACGGGGATATTGAGAGATTTAGATAACTCGCCAACGGAGATGGCACCAGTGTAGGTGAAGACACCACCATTGACTTTGGTTCTCACTTTATCAGCGGATACTTTCGTGGAGACGTTAGCTTCACGATTGTAAGCTGGTTTGTTATTTTTCTTTCCCATATTAACACCTTCTTTCTTACTAACTTTGCCCAAAGGGCAATTGACTAACTATTAATTATTAACGATCGTCATCATCGTAATAATCGTCGTAGTCATCGTAATCGACATCGTCGTCGTAATCGTCTTCTTGTTCTGTCTCTTCTTCTTCCATAGCGCGGAGTTCTTCTTCGCTATAGATGGACATACGAGCAGCATTGGATGTATCGATGGCACCTTTGGTGTTTTCGTCATCGTTATCATCTTTCTTTTTCTTGTTAGAACGACGTGTGTTCTTCTTTTCTTCTTTCTTGCTCTCTTCGAGAGATTTTTCGAGGTCTTCAAGAGAAGTTGTGGTCTTAACTTCTTTCTTCTCTTCTTTAACGACTTCCACTTTGGGTTGTTCTTCCACGACTGGTTGAGCAACTGGAGTTTCATTAATCTCTTGTTTGAGTTCTTCTTTTTCGCTAGCTTCGACAAGGGCTTCGTCTAAGTCTTTGTTGGCTGCTAATTCGTTATCGTAGACACGTTCTTGAGGTGCAACGTAACCTTCTGGTAAGCCAGGTAAGACGGAAGCATTTTCTTGTGCGGCTTGATATTGAGCAGCGACTTTTTCATAGCTGCGTTGCCTCTTGAGTTGTTCTTCTTGAGCTTGTAATTCTTCGAATGTAGCGAATTCAAGGCCTTCTTCCGCGGCATCAGTCTCAGTCTTCACATCAATCTTATAATGTGTTAATTTGA
>JBGUQI010000030.1:0-19151 GCA_045130875.1 Bacilli bacterium
TTGCTAGCCATAATAAAAACCTCCTAACGTATATTGTACGCTAAGAGGCTTTTTTTATTTTTTGTGAACTAAATGGGGTTCAGTTCAGTTCGCTAGAGGCTTTTTTTAATAAAAAGAAAACTCGGATCAACCGAGTATTTCTTAATAGAGACCTTTCTTGTATAAACCTTTATCAGTTAAGGCTTTTAAGGCTTTAACTACTGTGGGTTTATCTTCACGATAGGTCACACCATACCATACTGATGGGGTGCTCACTAATTCAAGTGTGGCTTTTCCTTGTTCCACTAATCTGCTGACTTCTTCAGGAATTAAGAATTCAGATTTTAAGTTATCGATGTGATCATCTAAGAAGAGAGGGAATTGTTCCATTAACTTAGCGATAATGTCTTTTGTGAACACGAATAAGTTCATGGAGACTAATTGACCAGGTTGACAGATGAATGGTCTGATTGAGTCATCAAGAGGAGTGGCTTGGATAATGCCTCTTCCATCCATCGAGACGCTAGATTCAATCATTTTGGTTAACATATGATTTTCATCATAGAAGCAGACACCACGTTTCACAGAACCGTTTTCCGCGAGTGTGTTGCTCACGTCGAATGCGACGTTTGCATATTTACCTTCGCTACCCGCTGGTAAATTCTTTAAATAATTCGCGGCAACCTTATAGGTTTCTTGTCCATAATAGTCATCACCATTGATGATAATAAAATTATCAGTAATTAAATCTCTGGCCGCTAAAATGGCGTGTGCGGTACCCCAAGGTTTAACTCTGCCTTCAGGACAGGAATAGCCTTTTGGTAAATCATTTAAATCTTGGAAAGCATATTCGGTTTTAATTAATGATTCAACGCGTTTACCGATTGTTTCTCTAAAAATATCTAAATGTTCTCTTTTAATAACGAATATGACACTGTCAAATCCAGCAAGAATGGCATCATGAATGGAATAATCAAGAATAAAGTTTCCATAATCATCCATAGCTTCCATTTGCTTAAGGCCACCAAAACGGGATCCCATACCGGCGGCTAGAATAACTAATTGCATATTGATACCTCCTCAGTATTGCTAACTATTGTATTGAATTAAGGTATTTAAATACAAGACAAATTGTCTTTGCGTCTTTAATTACGTTGTCAGATATCATTTTTATAACTTCATCTATAGTGAAGTAATAAATATCAATATCCTCATCAGCATCTAAATGTCTTTCTACATTAGTAACGTTATTCGCTTTATATAAATAAATGATTTCATTTGTGTATCCACAAGAAGGATACATAGAACCAAAGCTGGTTAGAGATTCCGCTTTTAAGCCAACTTCTTCTTCAAGTTCTCTAATTCCGGCGTGATAAGAATCTTCGCCTTTTTCTAATTTGCCCGCAGGAAGTTCAAACATCTCTTCCCCGTAGGCATATCTAAATTGTTTAACAAAAGCAATCTTATCATCCTGCATCGCTAAAACACACACTCCACCATTATGATGAACAATCTCTCTTTTGACCTTGAGGCCATTAGGAGCAAGTACATCATCACAATTGACGGAGATTATAATGCCTTCATAGACGACGTTATTTTTAATGGTTTTTTCTTCTTTTTTCATAGTTTTAAGGGTTTTTTGCATCATTTTTTGCTATTGTACAAAGGATTTATAGAATACGAAATTGTTTTGAGCATCGATATATCCAACTTCTCTATCGTTGATAATAATTGAACCATCATCATCGACGTAACCGACTTCTTTACCACCAAAAGAAATGATTCCATCATCGGTAATATCAGCAAATTTTCTACCAGAAATTATTAGTTCGTTATCTTTGATATAACCAACTATGTCTTTGTCGATATAAATGTTGTGTCCAAAGCAATCAATGATAAGCATCACTATTCTCCTTTAACGGCTTGTTTAATAACTTCACCATTACCAATTTCACAATTTGTGATTGTTGAATTCTTAATGATATTGCCATCACCAACTTTGACGTTTTCCAAAATGGTGTTTGGGCCAATTAAGTTATTCACACCTATGGTGCAGTTGCCCATAATTGTGGTATTTGGGAAAATCACTGTATCTTTGCCAATCTTCACATCTGGAGAAATATATGTTGCTTCAGGATCTTCCATAGAAACACCAGACATCATTAAGTTATGGTTAATGCGTTTTCTCATAACCTTAGCGGCATATGATAATTGGGCTCTATCGTTAATACCAAACACTTCCACCATGTCTTCTACAACTACTGAACCAACAGATAAACCGTCTTTCACAAATAGTTCAACAAGTTGAGATAAGTAATATAGTTTTCTAGCATTGTTGTTATCAAGTTTGTTTAAATATTTAAACAAAATCTTGTTATTAAACACACAGATACCAGTATTGGCTTCATTAATATCTAATTCATATTTAGAACAATCTGTCTCTTCACGGATTGCGGAAAGTTTAAAACTCTTTTCATCTCTAATTAATCTTCCATAACCATGAGGATCAGACAAAACTGCAGACACAACAGTTAATGCATTATCTTCTTTTTCATGAATATGGAGAATTCTTTCGATTGTTTCAGTAGACACAAGTGGAGTATCTCCATAGATGATTAGTGTTTCACCATCTAAGTCTTTTAATAATCCTTCAGCTTGTTTAACAGCATGACCTGTACCTAAAATATCTTTTTGCCAAACAACTTCCGCATCTTTTTCCACTAGTTTCTTAGTGACTTCACCGCCAAAACCAACAACCGCAACGAGTTTTTGGAAATTTAATGGCTTGATAGCATCGATAACATAGTTAATTAAAGCTTTTCCTAATATTGGATAAGAAACTTTTGAATGGTTTGGATCAAGAGATTGCATTCTTGTTCCCTTACCAGCAGCTAATATAATCGCGTATCTATTCATAACCATCCCCCTTATTTCAAAACTTTGGTTACTTCGACTAGATATTGATTCTCTAGTGACTTCGCAACAGTCTTAAGTAATCTCTTGTCTGTACTTAAAGCAAATACAGCAGAACCGGAACCTGTCATTTGAACAATTTTAAGTCCGGCAATCTTTAATTTATCTTTGATAACCTGAATTTCTGGCACTAATGAGATGGCGGGTTCTTCTAAGGCATTAAAAATTGAATCCGCTAATAAATCGTCATCGCCTTCTTCAAGAGCTTTTTTGACTTTATCAACATCACCTAATGGTAAGTCCATAGTATCGGAAACGTTATAAACACCTTCAGTGGAACAACCTTGTTCTGGCTTAACAATCAAAACATAATAATCGTTCTTAATGTTGATGAATTCTAACTTTTCTCCGATGCCTCTGCATCTAGCTGGTTTATTAAACACGAAAAACGGAACGTCAGCGCCCAAACCTGTTGCGATGGTAATTAACTCATCATTAGATAAATTGAGCTTTAAATATTGGTTTAAAGCGTTAATAACAGTGCCTGAGTTAGATGATCCGCCACCTAAACCTGATTGCATCGGGATAACTTTATGGATTGTCACTCTAAATTTGTTGTTAAAATGATACATATCAGACATCTTGTCGATTGTCTTTGTGGCTAAATTGTATTTAAGCAAGCCTAATGAGAAATCATCGATAGTCACATAGTGATTTCTAGCGTTTGGTAATTCAGAAAACAAAATGGAATCATGTAATTGAAGAGGAAGCATAATCATATCAAGTTCATGATACCCATCTTCTCTTTTGCCAACGACGTTAAGGCAGATGTTAATTTTGGAATAGCTTTTGAGTAATAAGTTTTTCATAGGCGTCTATTATATTTATTTATTTTTAATAAAACAACATTAATATTTATTTGATGCGAGCATATAGTTTCTGATATGTAGATGGGGGCAACTCTTCTGGTCTTTTGTTTTGAGGGATACCCAGCTCGTCCAAGATTGATGCGCACTGCTCTTTGTTAGATAGATAATTTGAAAGGTTGTTATATATTGTTTTTCTTCTGTTCAAGAATAGTTTTTTAGCAAAACCATAGATCTCGAGCGCTTCTTTATAATTAACGTTTTCATTAATATCAATGGCAAAAACCACAGAATTACACTTAGGAATTGGGTAAAAAGAGCCAGGTTTTACAGTAAAAAGCCTACGACATTCACCAAGAAGATGGACAAGGATAGAAGCAGGACCATATTCCTTGCCACTTAAATCACTAAAACGAGGAAAGGCTTCTTGCTGGCACATCAACACCATGCGTTTGGCTTTAACCGCATTCTCCAATAAATAAACAATTGTTTCTGTTGTAATATTGTAGGGTAAATTACCAATTATTTTTGTATAGTCTGAAACATCATGTTTTCGTATGTCGTTTCTGATTATTGAAACATTCTTTTGTTGATAAATGATTTTGAGGAAATTGGTCATTCTATCATCAATATCAACAAGATCGATTTGCACTTCTTCATGCATTGCAACGAAATGTGTTAACGATCCTAAACCAGGACCAATCTCTAAAACAACATCATTATTGGTAATGTTTAAAGCATCCACTATCTTTTGGCATATACTGGGTTCAAGCAAATAATTCTGGCCATAGTCCTTATCGGGTTTAAGGCCGGATTTTTGCACTATCTCAATAACGTTGTTTCTATTTATTTCCATAATAGTTATCCATAATCTTTTTTACTGTTTCAACATCGGCATTTATATAGTTCAATCTCTTGACTAATGTCTTGTTGTTGCAGGTTCCAAGGCTCATCTTGTTACATAAATAGTCGCGACTTTCTTTATCGATGACACCCAATTTGTTTAAATGGCTTGTTTTAATATTTTCTAATGGTTTTTCATTAGTGAAATATTCTTTTAGAATATTTATAATCTCATTAATATCACATTCAGCGATACCGTGTTTGTTGTTTTTGTTGCATTTGTTTATGTCGACAACAAGATTGATGGCATTCTTAATTGATTCATTTATCGTTTCTCTAATCTGCATTCCAGCAGCATCTGAATCTGTGAGAATGATTGGCGCTTTTTCTCCACAATATTTGCTGATGAACTCCAAATCATTTTTATTAATTGAATAACCATTAGTTTTTACATAAATAGCATCAATATATGAAGAGAGAAAAGCTTCATCACCCTTTCCTTCCACCACTATAATTCGATCACAACAATATTGCTTCATGGTTCAATTCCAAATAATCGACAAGAGTTTTTGTAAAGAACATCAAGAATGTGTTTTTTAGATAAGCCTCTTAAGTTTGTTACCTCATCAATAACAAGTGCGATGTTCTTTGGTTCGTTGATTGTACCTCTTAATGGATGAGGAGATAAGTAAGGGCAATCGGTCTCCACTACCAATCTATCTAGGGGGACGTTTTCACAAACTTCCTTGGGTGTTTTAGCGTTGGTGAAGGTTAATGGTCCACCAAGGCCAATATATAATCCAAGGTCTAAAACGTCCTTCAATGATTCAACGCTTCCAGAGTAACAATGCATTACTCCTCCATATAAAGGTTTGTGTTCTTTCAAGATGGTTAAGCAATCATTAAAAGCATCACGATTGTGTATAGAAATAGGCTTTTTGTGGAGATTTGCAAAGTTAATTTGCTTAATAAACCACTCTTTTTGTCTTTCTCTTAGGATTGGATCCTTTACCCAGTGATAATCTAGACCAATTTCTCCAACCGCCAAAACTTTTGGATCATCGATATATTTCATCACTTCATTAAAGTCTTCTTCGCTAGCACCTTCTACATCTGTGGGATGATAACCAATGGCAGCGTAGATTTCAGGGAACTGATGAGCTAACTCAACAGCTAAAAGGGAACTTTCTTTGTTCCAACCAACAACTAGGTATTTATTTACTCCTACCTTAGAAGCAGAATTCATCACTTCTTCAAGGCGAGAATATAATTCTTCTGAATTTAAATGACAATGGGTATCAAAGATCATTATTTGCCAACACAGAAACGAGAAAAGATTTCCTTGCTTAAATCTGTTCTATTTCTCTCTCCTAAAATATCCAATATTGCATTATAAGCATCCATTAAGTTGATATTGATTAGATCAACCGGAAGATCGTTTTCAGCGTCTTCTTTGGCTTTGCATAATGCTTGTCTTGCTTGTTTTAATAGACCGATTTGTCTAGTGTTATTTAATGCTGGTTGTTTGAACGTTTGAGCATCTAAACCGAGAACTTTGTGTATTTCATTAACCAACGCGGTTATGTCGTTCTCAAGCGCGGAAACGTATAATTTATCACCATCTTTGTCAGTAATTTTGTCTGCTTTATTATAAATAATAATTCTATTGAGGTTTTCAGTGATTCTTAAAATCTCTTTATCGTTTTCGTCGATGTCTTTTGTGCTATCTAAAACAACGATAACAAGTTCTGCATCATCAAGTGTTTTCTTTGCTCTTTCTACACCGATAGATTCCACTACATCTTTTGCTTCTCTAATTCCTGCGGTGTCTAAAAGATGTAAGACAATTCCGTTAAGATTGATTTCGCCTTCCACTACATCTCTTGTGGTACCAGCGATATCAGTAACAATGGCCTTTTCTTCGCCAACCAAAGAATTCAACAAAGATGATTTTCCAACATTTGGTTTACCAACGATTGCGACTTTAACACCATCTTTGATGATTCTGGCTTTTTCGCCATCATCAATTAACTTGTTAATCATGTTAATAATTTCATCGCATATGGTAATAACTTGTTGCTTATTGGCTTGTTCAATATCTTCATATTCAGGAAAATCGATATTTACTTCGATAAGAGAAATAATATCAGCGAGCCTAGTTTTGACTGGTGCTAATAAATTACTTGTCTTACCAGTTAAAGAATACATCGATATTTCTTTAGCTTCTTTCGTGGTGGCGTTAATAATGTCGTTGATGGATTCAGCCTGTACCAAGTCAATCTTTTGATGCAAGAAAGCGCGAGAAGAATACTCACCGTTAGTGGCTAATCTAGCGCCATTTTCAAGCAAAACATCAATAATTTGCTGCGAAATTAAAGAACTTCCATGGCAAATAATCTCTACAAGATCTTCACCGGTAAAGCTCTTTGGACCTTTATAAATAGCCAGCACCACTTCATCTATTTTGTTTTTGTTTTTATCTTGAATGAAACCCACTAAAAGGGTTCTTTCTTTAATGTCTCTAATGTCTTTGGAAAAGCATTTACTGACAACTTCAAAACAATCATCACCAGAAACTCTAATGATGGCTAAAGCAGATTTCATTGGAGGGGTTGCTAATGCGACAATTGTTTCAAACATAAATGACTTTCCAAAAAAGCACCCTATGGGTGCTAATTTAATTATTCAACGTAAATGATCTGCACCTGACGATGTGTGCCTTCACCTGTAGATTCAGTACGAATATTCTTCATACCAGAACAAGCATTGTGCACTACTCTTCTCTCGTCTGCGGGCATTGGATCAAAAGTATATGTGGCTTTTGTTCTTTGGACTTCGTGAGCGTATCTACGAGCCATTTTGCCGAGCATATAATATTTGTTATCTTTATAGCCGTTGACATCTAATAAGATTCTGAATCTTTTGTGGAAATGGTTGCTTACAGCAAGTTTTGTAAGCTCATTAAGAGCTTGCAAAGTTTTACCGTTTTTACCAATGAGGATTGGGTTGTGTGTTGAATCAACAGTTAAACGGATGATATCATCATCAAGTTTTGTGCTAACTGTGCTTTCAATACCTAAATTATCTAAGACATTTAAGATATAATCTTCGGCATATTTAATGATGTCTGGAAGTTCATAAACTTCTACGACGATTTTCTTATTAAAAATGCCTTTTGTTTTGTCGGAGACAACATAAACCAAATCATCAACAGAAATATTTAATTCTTCGCTAGCTTCTTGTAAAGCTTCTTCCACTGTTTTCGCGGTATATGATTTCATAACTTCTCCTTATTTCTTTTTACGACTCTTATGCTCGGTAATCGCATGAGTGATAAGAGTTTGTGCAATGGAGAACAAAGCGCCAACTAACCAATAGACACCTAACGCAGACACAAGGGAGAATCCCATAAAGATAATCATTGCTAACATGATGTAAGTAAACCACTTCATCTTGTTATCAGATTCTTTCTGTGCTGGATTACGTCCTAATTTGGCAATCTTTTTCTTCTTTGCTTTAGCAATCCATTGTGGTAGTAACATAGCCACTGTCTGTGCACCACTCATCAATAAGAAGAGACCTAACGCGGTATATACACCGGTTGATGGATCCTTCCAGTTAGACCATGTAGTGATAAGTGAACTAATGGATTGTGATAAGTTCAATCCTAAAACTGCGCCTGTAGATAATTGTGCGCTTCCCTGCATTGCGCCCCATACACAGATGAAGACGGGGAATTGAACAATCATTACTAGGAACGCTCCAAATGGATTGATCTTATGTTTCTTGTAAAGCGCTTGAGTTTCTTGCGCTAAACGTTGTTTTTCATACTGATTTGTATTGGAATTTGGGTATTTTGCTTGGATTTTTGCAACTTCAGGCTGCAATTCTTGCATCTTGGTAGAAGATGTTGTTTGCTTAAATGTTGCTGCTAACATCAAAGATCTAACAATGATGGTAACGAACAAAATAGCAAGTAATGAGGCCCAACCTTGTGGGATTCCGCCATTCTTGAGTCCGCCTGAGAAGGTATCGATTAACCATCCAATTGGGTAAACGAGTAAGCCGGATAAGAATCCAACTTTTTGCCAAGCATAGGCCCAGCTCTTTTCTTGAATTTGTACTTCAGTACCTTCAAGTTTATTGGTGTCATAGTTGTAATACTGACCATAGTGTCCGTAGTATCCACCTTTGGTGGCTAAACAAGAACGGAAAGAGCCAATGTTGTTTTTCATTTGGGTTTGATAGTAATTGATGTAGTCAGCGGTTGGGCATTCATCAATTAACACGTTGCCAGATTTTCTGACTTCGTTAACATAGTTGTTCCAGTTAACCCAAATTTTCTTACTTTCTTTAATCTCTTTACCATTCAACTCGTCTGGTCCGTAATATTTTAAGTATCCTTGTTTGCACAAAATACTTTCGTGATTTCTAATATCGCCAATTTGAGCGGCAGTAACTGTAGCAATATCGGCGCCTTCTGCTTCAATAGCATGTTTTAACACAACATTATCGAGTTCAATATAATAGTTGATTGATGGAACAATCAAAAATTGGCTATCTCTAGCATTTACATGGATCTTATTAAGACCTGGAGCGTTATCTAAGCTTCCGTAATAGTAAATGTTAGAACCTGCAACTTGGCCCACTTTGCCGAAATCATCATCACCTTTAGCCGCTAAAGCAGCATCTTCGGTGTCAAAATAACGGCAAACACCATAATCGATAGCATATAAAATGTGTGCTTTATCAACAGAAGAACAGAACGAATTGGTACAGCCAGTTAAAACCACGCCTCCTAAGAGAAGTGCGGCTAACCCTATTCCTAATTTTGTACCTTTTTTCATTTTATAGCCCTGCCTGTTTATCAATAAAATCACTTAATAGTGATTTGTTGTCACTGAATGCCTTTTCTAAAAATTCTTTTTTGACAACAATGACAATATCTAGCGATAACTTTTCATAATCAATAACTTGATCACAAATCGCTCTCACTTGTCGCTTAATGCGATTGCGTACAACCGCGTTACCAAGTTTTGCTGATGCGGATATACCAACACGAGCATATCCTAATTCGTTTTTATAGATGTGGATGATATAACTTGTTAAGCGGAATGAACGACCTTTATGAATTACTGTCGCGAAATCTTCGCTTCTTTTAATTCGATTAAGGATTTTCATCTAAACTCCTTATGCTGTGAGTTTTTTGCGGCCTTTAGCTCTACGACGGGCTAATACATTACGACCTTTGTCGCTTTTCATTCTGGCACGGAAACCAGCTTTGCGTTGATGTTTAATTTTACTTGGTTGATATGTACGTTTCATCTAACAGTACCTCCTTAACATAGCGTTTAAAATTATATGGGCATTTATAGATAAATGTCAACAAGCGCGTGAAGGCATACACGTAAAACAACACCAGGACACAAATAAAGTTTTCAACAATTCCTTTTTAAACCACACAAAAGTGGTGGTAGTGGGCTTTAATAAATTAAGGTTTTGGTGAATACATTACCTAATTTCCCATCCAAAATAGTTATTAACATTTCCACATGAGGTGAATAGTTTTCCACATTTTTAATTTGTGGATTTTGTGGAAAAAATTGACTATAGGATAACAATATTGAGCAGGTCTTTTTGTGGATAACAAATTTTGTTTAGTTTTTTATTAAAAAAACAGGTCGATTATTCTATAATTAATGACAAGTAATAGGAACAAAACACTATGATTAGTTCAATATCAGAAATGACCCGTCTTTGGGACACCACATTAGCAAAATTAGAAAAACAATTTTCAGAAAAACAAGTCTTTGATTCATTGTTCTCTGGAAGCTATATAAACAATATCCAAGGCAACACAATTGAGGTTGTGTGTAAATCTATGTTTGCCGCAGGAATGATCAAGGCCAAGTACATTGATTTAATTGCGGATATTATTTTTGAACAAACTGGCGAGAAATATTTCTTGATTTTTGTGACCCAAGAAAACACCAACGAGAAGGTTTCCAAACAGGTTGCGGAACATAACGAATTTGTGGATAGATCTACATATTTTAAGGATGCAAAATTGGACGAAACCAAAACTTTTGATAATTATGTTGTAGGTCAATTTAATAACGATGCTTCTCGCGCTGCATCATTTGTTGCGAGAGACCCAGGAAAAGCTTACAACCCATTGTTTATTTATTCACATTCTGGTCTAGGTAAAACCCACCTTATGAATGCGATTGGAAACTATATAAAACAACAAAACAAAAACGCTGTTGTTCTCTATATTAACGCAAGCGTGTTCGTGGATGAATTTATTAAATTTAGTAAAGGTGAAAAAGAATCACAATCCATGAGAGATTGGTTCAAAGGTGTTGATGTTTTATTGTTAGATGACGTCCAATACCTTGCAAATCGTGAGAAAACTCAAGAAATGTTCTTCTATGTCTATGGTGATATGGTTAACAGAAACAAACAGATTGTTATCACATCAGATAGGCAGCCAAACGAAATTGAGAAGCTTGAAGACAGACTTGTTACAAGATTCACTCAAGGCCTTGTAATCAAGATTAACGATCCCGATACAGAAACATGCGTGCGTATCCTTAAAAAGAAGATAGAGGAACAGGGCTTAGACGTTAACCAATTTGATGAAACGGTGTTGCTCTTCATGGCTGAAAAGTTCTCGCGCGATGTACGAGAGTTAGAAGGTGCGTTAAATAGGTTAAAGTTCTCAATTCAATCTAATCCAAATATGGGTGTCATTGGAATCGAAGAAGCGGTCGCTGCAGTATCCGATTTAAAGAGTGGAAAGAAGTACATGAATCAACTCGATAGCCAAAAGATTATCAATGTTGTTTCTGCATATTACAATCTCGATCCAAGACAATTAACCGGAAAGATCAGAACAGGCCAAATTGCTCTTGCACGTCATATCGCGATGTATCTAATAAGGAATATGTTAGACGTCTCGCTTGAAGAAGTTGGTAAAGCTTTTGGTGGCAAAGACCATACCACTGTTATGTCCGCAATTAAGAAAGTGGAAAAAGAGTTAATAACAGACCCATCATTACAAGATGCGATTAATGAGATCAAAAAGAGACTTGATCAATAGGCTTTATTTAAAAATAAAATGATTATGGATTAAAGCTATGATAAAATAAGGAATACACAGAATTGCTCGGAGTTATCCACATTTCCACAGGACTTATCATTATTATTAATAATATTTAAAAATAAATGAAAGGAATTTGTTATGAGATTCACAATTAAAAGAGAAGAGTTGTTAAAAGGTTTAAATACTGCCAATAGAGCGGTAGCCAACAAAGTAAATGTTGCCATCCTTCAGAATGTAAAACTTGAATTGAATGAAGAAGGATTATTTATTACTGGTTCTAACTATGACATCACAATTAAAACTCAAATACCCTATAGATTTAATGGTGAAGAAATTATTAGAAACTTCAAAGAAGGTTCAATTCTTTTAGAAGCTAAGTTATTAACTGAAATTGTTAGAAAAACAGAATCTGAAGAAATGACCATTGATGTAGTGGATTCCACAGCTGTTATTACTAATAGTAGTAACCGTTCTACATTCGAACTTGTTGGTATTAAAGCCGAAGAATATCCAGACATTGATTTACAATCCAGTGGGACAACACTTTCTCTCTCAAAACAAGAATTCAATTCTTTAGTGTCTCAAACCGCGTTTGCGGCTTCTCTTAAAGAAAGAATGCCAATATTAACCGCAATCAACTTAGAAGCCCAGAATGGCGTATTAACCGCAAAAGCGACTGACTCTGCTCGTATGGCTAAGAAAGACATGCCAGTACCAGAAGATGTGAAATTCGTGGCTAACGTTCCAGCTAAAGTGATGATTGAAGTTGATCACTTAATGGAAAATCAACCATCCGTGCAAATGTCCTTTAGTGATAAAAAAGTTTTGTTTGTTTTAGGTAGAACAATTGTGGTTTCTCGTTTAATTGCAGGCGACTATCCAGATACCAAAAACATCATCCCTAAGACCGTTAATTATTCACTTCAAGTCAACGCAAATGACTTCATTAAAGCGGTGGATCGTGCCAATATCTTATCTATCGATAGAGAGAACGTTGTTGACCTTACAATGAACGAAGAAACAGTGAAAATCTCCGCAAAAAGCCAACAAAAAGGCTGGGCTGCTGAAATTATTGATGTATTTAAATACCATGGTTCAGAACTAAAAATGTCCTTTAACAGTGAATATGTTGTTGCGGCAATCAAAGCCTTAAACTGTGAGGATGTAACCTTCTCATTCGTAGCAGAAATGAGACCAATCGTCATCAAGAATGCTGCTGATGATTCTGTGGTCCAAATCGTCACCCCAGTTAGAACATATTAAGTATAATTGTTAAACTATAATAGAAGAGGGAATACTTTATTCCCTTTTTTATTTATATCGTGTATAATTGTCAAGTGGAGTTTTTATGGCGGTCAAAACAGTCAATTTAAGGAGCGATGAAGAGTATATGACTTTACAATCGCTTTTGAAGTTAACTAATGTCATTTCGACCGGAGGAATGGCTAAAATGTATCTTCAAGACAATGTTGTTTTGGTCAATGGAGAGCCCGAAAATCGTCGAGGTCGTAAATTATACCGTGGAGACAAAATTGATGTTGCCAACACGGTGTTTGTCATCAAATAAGCCATGATTATTAAGTCACTCACCCTCAAAAACTTCCGGAACCACAAAAACCTTACATTTCAATTTCAAAAAAACCTCAATATCTTTACTGGGCCAAACGCCGCAGGAAAGACCAATATAGTTGAGGCGATCTACTTCCTCTCATTAGCTAGGAGTTTCAGAACAAACGAGGATGAAGAATTGATATCTAAGGGTTCGCAACAAGCGGAGATACAGGCCATCTGTGCCGAAGGAGAACTCAACCGAAAGATTCAAATTATCATCACAAGAAACGGGAAAGCGGCATTTATTAACGGTAAGCCAATATCCAGGATTATGGATTTGTTCAACTGTGTAAATGTGCTGCTATTTGAACCTGATGACGTCAAAATGTTCCGTGATACCCCTTCTAAACGAAGAGAGTTCTTGGATGTTAATCTATGTAAAAAGAGCAAACCATATCTCGATTACACCTCACAATATAAGAAAGTTTTGCGAGAGAGAAATGAGCTTTTAAAAAGCGATAATGTGGATAAAGATCTGCTAGATTCTACGACCGAATTACTAGTTAAATTAAGCGGTCCGATAGTGTCTTATAGGCAGATGTATGTCAAGGATATCAATGATATCCTTAATAAAATAACGCGCGCGCTCGCAGGCGATAAGGGAAAACTGGAAATTATCTACAAACCATTTGTGGAATATGGAAAGAACTTCACCAAAGAGGCGACAGAAGCGTTTAAAAGAGCCGAGGAGCGAGATTTACACCAAAAAGCAACATCTATAGGTGTACACAGAGAAGATTTCTCTATCAGCCTAAATGGGCGCGATATTGGCCAATTTGGATCACAAGGAGAAAACAGAATTGTCGCTCTCGCACTAAAACTCAGTCCTTACTTCTTGATTGAGGACAAGGATAAGAGGCCAGTCGTGGTACTAGATGATGTGATGAGTGAACTGGATAAACCACACCAAACACGACTAATTAACTTTTTAAAGAAATTTGAGCAGGTATTCATTACTGCGACAGAACTAAATGTCGAAGATGCCGCTCAATATCCGATAAAGAAAAAAGAACAAAAGGAGGTCTTCTAATGGAAGAAGAGAAGAAAGTTGTTGTAGAAGAAGCAAAAACTCAAGAGCAACCTGCTCCAGAAGTCAAAGTTGAAGTTTCTGAAATGAACAAAGAAGAAGCGCAACTTGAAAAAGCTGATGCCAAATACACAGCAACGAACATTCAAGTCTTAGAGGGGCTTGAAGCAGTCAGAAAGAGACCTGGCATGTACATTGGTACAACATCCGCGGCCGGTCTTCACCACCTCGTGTGGGAAATCGTTGATAACTCAATTGACGAAGCATTAGCGGGATACTGTACAGATGTTACAGTGACAATTAACAAAGGAAACACAATTACTGTTGTAGACAATGGTCGTGGTATTCCTGTTGACGTGGTTGCCAAGAGCGGCTTATCCGGTGTTGAAACTGTTTATACAGTTTTACATGCTGGCGGTAAGTTTGGTGAAGGCGGTGGATACAAAGTGTCTGGCGGTCTCCACGGTGTCGGTGCCTCTGTCGTTAACGCCTTATCTGAATGGTGTGAAGTCACCGTCAATAAAGATGGTGGTGTTTACTACATCAAATTCGTTAATGGTGGACACATCGTTGATCACTTAAAGAAAATTGGAACCTGCAAACCAGAAGAAAATGGTACAAAAGTTACTTTTAAACCAGATGCCACAATCTTCCAGGATACAACAGAATACAATTACGAAATTATCCGTGACAGAATGAGACAAACAGCCTTCTTAAACAGAGGCATTAGAATCACTGTCGTCGATGATAGAGGTGAAGAACCAGTTAAGGAAAGCTTCTGTTATAAAGGTGGTATTAAAGAATACGTTTTATTCATCAACAATCACAAAACAAGATTGTTTGAAGATGTCATTTATTGTGAAGGTTCAGTCCCAATCACATTAGCTAGCGGAAGCACCGCTCATGTGTATGCTGAAATCGCTTTCCAATATGATGATGGTTATAGCGCAAACGTCTATTCATTCTGTAACAATGTCCATACCCATGAAGGTGGTATGCACGAAACCGGCTTCAAAGAAGCCATGAGAAAAGTTGTTAACAACTATTGCCGTGAATATAAGTTCTTAAAAGAAGGCGAAGATGATTTAACATATGACGATATCGCTGAAGGTTTAACAGCGGTTATTTCTGTCAAACATCCAAACCCACAATTTGAAGGACAAACCAAAACAAAACTTGGTAACTCAGAAGTGAGAAAGATTGTTAATGGTATCGTTAGTGAACAATTCAACAGATTCTTACTCGAAGACCCAAGATTAGCCAGAATGATTATGGAAAAAATCGTCATGGCAGCGAACGCTCGTATGGCCGCTCGTAAAGCTCGTGAAGATTTCCGTAGAAAAGGCTCGTTAGAATTAACCACATTACCTGGTAAATTAGCTGATTGTTCAAGCAAAAAACCAGAAGAATGTGAATTATACATCGTTGAGGGTAATTCCGCTGGTGGTAGCGCGAAAAACGGTCGTAACCGTGAAACCCAAGCTATTTTACCTTTACGTGGTAAGATCCTTAACGTCGAAAAAGCTCAAGCGAAGAGAATCTTTGCTAACGCTGAAATTGGTAACATGATTACCGCTATTGGTGGTGGTATTGATCCAGAATTTGATTCCTCTAAAATCAGATATCACAAGATCGTTATCATGACCGATGCTGATGTCGATGGCAGTCACATCCGTATCTTGTTATTAACATTCTTCTATAGATTTATGAGACCACTCATAACCGAAGGTTATGTTTATATTGCTCAACCTCCTCTATATAAAGTCGAATACCATGGTAAACAATACTATGCGTACAATGACGATCAACTTGAGAACATCAAGAAGAAACTCAATTTAAAACCTGGTTATCCATTCCAACGTTATAAAGGTTTAGGTGAAATGGATGCCGAACAATTATGGGAAACCACAAT
This sequence comes from Bacilli bacterium, assembly GCA_045130875.1. GTDB lineage: Bacteria > Bacillota_I > Bacilli_A > RFN20 > CAG-826 > RUG13091. Next base: position 16,257 of record JBGUQI010000030.1, read on the forward strand.
GGATCCCGCACACCGCAAGATGCTCCGTGTCACTTTAGAAGATGCCATCAAAGCGGAACAAGTATTTACAGATTTAATGGGTGACAACGTCGACCCACGTAAAGAGTTCATTCACGCTAACGCTAAGTTCGTGAAGAACCTCGATATTTAATGAAGGAGGAATGACTTATGTTGTTTGAAGATGAAGAAAAAATCGTTGAAGAATTAGACGAAAATACTGAAAACGAAGAAAAAGAAGCCGTTTCTGCCGAAGAAATTGAAGCTGGTATCTCTGCTGGTACCACTGATGTTGATACCGTTGGATTGGTCCAAGAATCATTCTTAGACTATGCGATGAGCGTCATTGTCTCCCGTGCTATCCCAGATGTTAGAGATGGTTTGAAGCCAGTTCATAGACGTATTGTTTACTCTATGAGTGAAACAGGAAACACTCCTGATAAACCATTTAAAAAGTGTGCTCGTATCGTCGGTGACGTTATGGGTAAATATCACCCTCATGGTGACGCCGCCATTTATGGCGCACTAGCTAGATTAGCGCAACCCTTCTCAATGAGATATATGCTCGTTGAAGGTCATGGTAACTTTGGTTCTATCGATGGTGACGAACCCGCTGCCTATCGTTATACTGAAGCCCGTATGGCCAAAATGGCCCTCGAAATGGTCAGAGACATCGGTTGTGATGTTGTCGACTTTATGGACAACTACGACGGAGTTGACCAAGAGCCAACCGTTTTACCTTCCAGATTCCCCAACTTATTAGTTAATGGTTCCAGTGGTATCGCTGTTGGTATGGCCACAAACATCCCACCACACAATTTAGGTGAAGTTATTGATGGTGTTATTGCTTTAAGCAAAAACCCAGAAATTACCGTTGAAGAATTAATGGAACACGTCAAAGGTCCTGATTTCCCAACCGGTGGTTTAATCCTTGGTCGTGCTGGTATTAGAGATGCTTACGAAACCGGTACAGGTAGTATTGCTGTCCGTAGTAAATGCCGTATTGAAGAACGTGGTGAACACGGTCTTAAGAGAATCGTTGTGGAAGAAATTCCTTACGGTGTTAACAAAGCCACAATGATCGAAGATATGGCAGGATTAGTCAGAGATAAAGTTATCGATGGCATTACCGATATCCGTGATGAATCTAACAAAGATGGTATTAGAGTGGTTATCGAAGTTCGAAGAGATGCCATTCCTGAAGTCTTGTTAAATCAATTATTTAAACTCACAAAATTACAAGTTAGCTTTGGTATTATCAACTTATGCTTAGTGGATAATGCACCAAAAGTGTGTTCTTTAAGAACACTCTTACAAGAATACTTAGATTTCCAAATCCAAGTCGTTGCTAGAAGAACCCAATTCTTGTTAGACAAAGATTTAGCCCGTGATCACGTGGTTGTTGGCTTAATCAAATGTCACGACAACATCGACGAAGTGGTCGACATCATCAAAACCAGTAAAGGTAGAGAAGACGCAACCGTTAGATTAATGGAAAAATTCGGTTTCACCGAACCACAAGTTCAAGCTATTTTAGCGATGACTTTAGGTAGATTAACCGGTATTGAAACCGAAAAACTCGAAGCCGAAAGAGTGCAACTCGAAAAGAACATCGATGAATACCGTCGTATTCTTTCCAGCAGAGAAAACGAAACCGAAGTCGTGGTTAACGAATTATTAGAAATCAAAGAGAAATTCGGCGATGAAAGAAGAACCGAAATCACTAATAGTGATGCCTCTATTGATGACGAAGATTTAATTCCACAAGAAGATATCGTTATCACCTTATCAAGAGGTGGTTATGTGAAGAGATTATCCGCTGATACATTCAGAACCCAAAATCGTGGTGGTCGTGGTGTCAGAGGTGCTTCATTAAATGAAAACGACATTGTCGAATTAATGATTTATACCAAAACACATACCGATTTATTGTTCTTCACAGACTTAGGTAAAGTTTATCGTATCCGTGGTTACCAAGTCCCTGAATATCAAAGAACAGGTAAAGGTGTCCCTGTGATTAACTTAATCAACATCGAAAAAGGTGAAAATGTTAAATCCATCATCGCTGTCAATGAATATAGAGATGATCGTTACTTAATGTTCTTTACCACAGAAGGTATTGTGAAACGTACTCCATTAAAGGAATATGAATCCATCCGTCAAAACGGTAAAATCGCCATCACACTACGTGAAGGTGACAACTTATTAAATGTCAAACAAGTTTCTGATAAGAACGAACTTGCTGAATTTGCTGATGAAAACGGCGAATACCATCACGACTTATTAGTTGGCATCGCTGCCTCTAATGGTAAGATGGTTAACTTCCCAGTCAACGAAGTTAGAACCATGGGCCGTAGTGCTTCTGGTGTTAAAGGTATCGAATTAGCAGCAGGTGCAAAAGTTGTTGGTTGTACCGCTAGTTATGAAGGTGACCACATCCTTGTCGTTACCGATAAGGGTTATGGAAAGATGACTAAAGTCATCGATGATGATGGAGAACCAACCTATCGTATTACAAAACGTGGTACAAAAGGTGTTTCCACATTAAAAGCAACCGAAAAAGTTGGTACTTTAGTGGCCGTTCGTGCTGTTAACTTAGAAGATGACTTAATGGTCATCACTAATGCCGGTATCGTCATTAGAACTCCAATCAACCAAATCCGTGTTGCTAGCCGTAACACTCAAGGTGTCAAGATTATGAATCTTGAAGGCCGTCAAAGAGTGTCCTCTATCGCTATTGTTCCACACGAAGAACCAGAAGAAGAGGGCGAAGAATTATTAGAAGGTGCTGAACAAGAAGCGCCAGCAATTGATAATCCTGAAGAATAATTATGAAAGTCTTGGTTAGTTTTCAACCAAATAAAAAAGCATCCGATTTTGAGGGCGTTCGTTTAAGAA
>JBGUQI010000031.1:0-3083 GCA_045130875.1 Bacilli bacterium
ATTTTTTGGTTTATTTCGTGGGCTTTATAAGATCGATTTAATAACGGCTTTTAGCTCTTGAGCCATCCGTTCATGTGCATCGACATAAGCGTGGTTAGATATCGCAGTATTATCCCCATTAAACTTATGGATATATAAATTTTTATATAAAGGCTTTAAATATTCATATGTTTCTTCATATAAATAGTAGGCATCTTCTTCTTTTAAAGTGCCATAAACCATTAAGATTTTTAGATTACTATTATTTCTTATTTCATGATCAATGAGGTTTTGATATTGTCTTTTAAAATAGTTAATTCTTGTATCTCTTAAACCACTGTCTTCAGAGATATATGAGTTATCATTACAGCCTAAAGAAATGATCAAAATATCTTCTTTAAAATGATCTTCATAATCAATATTGGAGTTCACACATAATTTATCAATAAAATCGATAACTCCAATATTTTTTGGAGTGGTATATGAAGAGAATGTTAAGCCCCAACCAGAAGCGGAGAAGATATCCATTTCCATATCTAATTCATATAGACCTTGATAGATAAAATCTCTGACGGAATCTGAAGTATGAATAGAAGGATTATCGTTATGAGAAAGGATACCAAAACCTGCGACTGTTGAGTCACCAAACACTCTGACTTTTTTATAATATTGATGATCATTTCTAAGAAGCTCACCATGAACAATGATATCTTCAATTACTAAGTTATTATCATTAGCCTCATTAGCCTTAATAATATCGATATAATGGATACTTTTTTCTTTAAACTTATATTGATAGACACCACTTTCATTTAGAACTTTTATCTTATTAGAGTAGTCTCTATCAATGATGATATAAAAGTATCCTGGTCTTGGGGATGAACTAAGAATAACCTTAAAAGTATCACCGTTCATCTTAAAAGAAACAGATGATCCACCATTATATAGATGAATATAGTCATCTTTAAAAAGATGTCTTCCATTTATTAATAAATTAGCAATATCTATCATTAAATTCATTGTATCGTGTGTGTGATAAAGCTCAATTAAAAAAATATCTGTTTACTAAAATTTTTGAAAGTTTACTAAAACATTGATTATTATATAAATGTATGAAAAACGTTTTTAAATTTTTACTATTATCCCCAATAGCGTTTTCCGCTATGGGATGTAACCAAGAGAAACCAAAAGAACCAAAACCAGTGGATGTAGTAGTTATCTCTGGTCAAAGTAACGCTGTTGGTTGTACCTACACTAAATGTATTAAAAGAAGTATTGGTTCTTCTAAAGAAACCGAATACATGAAAGGCTATCAAGGCATTCAAATTGCTTATGATTGCTGGACTAAGGATGTTAGAGAAGATAACTCATTCTATTTCTATTCACAAAATAAGAGCAAAGATAATAACTTCGTTAAAGTCATGTTAGGTCAAGGTAACTCATTAGCGACTTTCGGTCCTGAAATAGGTATCGCAGAAAGAATGCATGAAAAATACGCTGGTAAGTTATTCTTAATTAAATATGCCTGTGGGGCCTCTAATCTTAAAGATGACTGGGCTAAAAGAAACTCCCCAATGTATAACAGATTCATTGAATATGTGAAACTACAAATGGGTAATCTTAAAGAACAAGGATATGCCCCTACTATTAAGGCCTTCTGTTGGATGCAAGGCGAAGGTGATTCCTATGAAGGATATTATCAAGAATACTATGACAATCTAAAAGAATTCGTTGGTAATGTTAGAACAGACCTTAAGGAGCTCTCTGGTAACAAAGACATGCCATTTATCGATGCTGGTATAAATAACTCGCCACAATGGCAATATTACCGCAAAGTGAATGAAGCTAAAGAACAATTCGCTAACGATAGTGACAATAATATCTATATCGACACTATCGCCGCTGGATTACATACCAATCAAGAACCATTTGATAATGTTGATACCGCTCACTACGATACAGAATCTCAAGTTCAATTAGGAAACTTATTCGCCGAACAATTTGAAAAGTTCTTAGATCCAGTTGAATAGAAAAAGGAAGCCAAACAAATGGCTTTTTTTATCTTTCTGGAATCATTATTTCTTTAAGGGTGTTTAACTCTTCTTGTTTAACACCTTTATCTAATAGATAGTTCTTTGTCTTTTCTTGTAAGTTATCGCCTTTATAGGCTTTGATAACCGCGGGATAGTTATTCTCAATAGAAGAGACACTACGTTTACCACCGATATTACCAAAGTTAGAGAATAGATAATCTCTATATAGGTGATCTTCTGATACACCTAAGAAGGCATTTATTAAATACGCTAGATATCCTGTTCTATCAGTGCCTATAGAGCAGTGGAAGAACAAAGGATAGCTATCTTTATTACCTAAGATAGTAAATATCTTTCTTAATGATGAATCATTTAGTTCACCACCCATAAAATCATAAGAATAATCCATCGGACATTGATAATAACTAACTGTATCCCCTAGAACACCTGTTCCTTCAATCAATCCCCCTACTTCGTTATTATCAGTTCGTCTTAAATCTATTTCGCTTTTAATCTTTAAGTCGTTAACCATCGTGGATATACCACTGTTGGTTATTTTATTAACTACTGTTTCTTCATCGTTTTCATTAAGTCTACCTGTACGATAGATTAAACCTTGATTAAGTGTTCTATTACCACTTATTGGATAGCCCCCTAAGTCTCTAGCGTTGGTCACTCCAGAGATATACATGTTTCTAATAATCTCACTAGAGACAGTAAAGCTTTCTTCATAAATGATTTCATTATTAGGGGTATCAACATAGAAATAGTATGTTGTACCTATCTTTAGATTGTTGAAAGATATTCTATTTCTATTACCCACTGGATATTCAATACTGTTTGAATAGTCTTTATTCTCTGATAGATGTAAGGTACATTCTTGATTAAACTCATTAGGCCAAGAGAATGATATATCTTGTGGTCTAGATAACTCTTCAGAACCATTAACATAGAGATTAACATCCTCTAGTGGTCCATTTAAAAATACTCTCTGTATCACAGAGTGGATTTGAACTTTACCTTCTTCCACAGGGGGAATAACGAAAAGTTCTTTATTCTTATTACAGGATG
>JBGUQI010000032.1:0-11471 GCA_045130875.1 Bacilli bacterium
ATTAAAACTTTAAAACCCAAAAACTTCAATGATGTGGTTGCCGTTTTAATGCTTGGTCGTCCAGGCCCAATGAAACACATACCCACATATGCGAACAGAAGAGACGGCTTAGCGAGATTCTCCTATGGTTCTAAAGATTTAGAAGAAGTCTTAAAAGAAACCTATGGTATCATCGTCTATCAAGAACAAATCAATAGTGTCGCTATGAAGATGGCGGGTTTCTCTTTAGCGGAAGCCGATATGTTCAGACGCGCCGTTTCTAAAAAAGAGAAAGAGACATTATTAAAACTTAAGAACCAATTTGTCCAAGGATCCATTAAAAATGGATATAAAGAAGAATTCGCCAATAAAGTCTTTAACGATATCTTAGAATTCGCCGGATATGGCTTTAATAAAGCCCACTCCGTGGTCTATGCCATCATCACCTGCCGTATGGCGTGGTTAAAGGTCCACTACCCCTTAGAATTCTTTGCATCTTTGTTAGGACATTCCGATGCTAACAGTGACAGCAGATTTAGTGAATATGTTTCTGAAATGAAATATCTCGGTATTGAAATGTATTCTCCATCTGTCAATTATTCATCCTTTGACTTTGTCATTAAGGACAATGGTTTATTATTCCCCTTAACCGGAATTAAAGACGTAAACATTTCTCTAACAGAGAACATTGAAAAAGAAAGAAAAGATAATGGTCTATTCACCGACTTCTTTAATTTCGTTTTGAGAATGTATAAATACAAAATCAGTGAAAGGTCATTGCAATCCCTCATTTCCGCAGGTGCATTTGATGAATTATATCCATCAAGAGCCAGCTTAAGATTAATGGTTCTTGCTACATTACAGTACGCTGAAATGAACTATCGTGATGATGGACAATTATCAATCGGTATTCCATTCGCGGAAGCGCCAAAAATGAAAGTCGCAAAAGATAATCCTTTGGATAATCTTAATAAAGAATATGAAGTTCTCGGAACAATGATATCCGCCAATCCGATTTCATATAAGAGAGAACAATTAAATACCATGAATGTCATGCCTATCAGTGAGGCTAAAGAACTAAAAGAAGCCTCAGTGGCCGGTATCGTTAAATCCAAGAAGACCATCACCACTAAGAAGGGTGAACAAATGGCGTTCGTAAAGATATTCGATGAATCTGGAGATTTAGAAATTACAGTCTTCTCCGATACATATAGTGAATCAGCTTCTCTATTAGAGAAAAATTCAATTGTCATCATCAAATTTAATCATCAGATTAGAGGAGATGATGAATCCTATGTCGCTCAACAGATTAGTAAATTGGAGGAAGAATAATTATGCCTAGAATAGTTATTATTGATGGAAACTCATTATTGTTTAGAGCATATTATGCGACTGCCTATCCAGGTGTCGAAATTATGCGCAGTCAAGATGGCACTCCCACCAATGCTATCTTTGCCTTCTCCAATATGATCAATAAAATTCTCTCCGAATTAAAAGAGGGAGAATGCATCTTTGTGGCCTTTGATGCAGGAAAGCACAATTTCCGTCATGACCAATTAGAGTCTTATAAAGCTAATAGAAAACCTGCACCAGAGGATTTAGTTAAACAATTTCCTTTAGTAAGGCAATTCTTAGATGCTTTAAACATTTATCAATTCGAAGAAGTCGGATTTGAAGGTGATGATATCGCCGGTACTGTCGCTAAACTCGCAGAAAAAGAAGGCTATGATGTGAACCTCTATACTTCTGATAGAGACTTCTTACAGTTAGTGACTAATAAAATCAATGTCAACATCATTAGAAAAGGTCTTTCTGATGTCGTGGTTATGACACCCAGTTTAGTGAAAGAAACATATGGCTTTGAACCTCTCCAAATCATTGATTATAAGGGTTTAAGAGGTGACGCAAGTGATAACCTACCAGGCATTCCTGGAGTGGGTGAAAAAACCGCTGTTAAACTCATCGAAGAATACGGCAGTTTTGATAATATCGTCGAACATGTCGATGAGATTAAAGGTAAAGTCGGTGAGATGATCAAAGAACACCAAGATATCGGACGTATTTCTCGTGATTTAGCCATTATCAGAACTGATATCGAATTACCATTTGGTATTAAAGATACTGAATATAAGGGCTATGACTTCCAAACCATCAATGAATTCTGTCAGAAGTATGGTTTAAAACAGTTCATCAATAAGGTTCAAACTAAATGGAAAAAGAAAGAACTAAATGAAATTGAACTCAAGCTTGATAAAGTATCCACTTTTAATGGTGTGAATGTCGGAAATGATATCGGTATTGCTCTTGATTATGCGGATGATAACTATACATTGAGTGATTTATATGGCTTAGTGGTTAACTATGGAGAAACCAATCTTTATATTTCCATTGAAGATGCTGAAAAAGATGATGCCTTAAAGAAAATTCTTAAGGATCCAAACATCCAAAAATACTGCTATGACTACAAGGCTATTAAAGTAGCATTAGCCAAAAAGGATATCGAGATTAATGGTATCTATTTCGACCTATTGATTGCTTCATACTTAGTTGATAGTTCCCTAAAGAATAATCCAGAAATCGTTATGAACATCTATGGATTAGATTTAGGAAGCGCTGATGAAGAAGTATCATTATTTAGTGCAGAAAAGCCACAATTGACTGCAAAAATGGCGTATTTCTGCCGCAATTTAAAAGAAAAAGTCTATGATGAGCTAAAGAAAAATGAAGCCATCAAGTTATATGAAACATTGGAAGTTCCTCTCATCGATACTCTTGCCGATATGGAGATTGAAGGCTTCCCATTAGATAAGAAAGTCCTCGATGAATTTGGTGACGTTTATAAAGAAAAACTCGATGCCTTATCCAAAGAAATCTACGAGATGGCGGGAACTAATTTCAACATTGCTTCTCCTAAACAAATCGCAGATGTCTTATATAATCAAATGGGACTAAAAGGTAATAGAAAAGGATCGACATCCGAAGAAAACTTAAAAGAAATCGCCGATGAGCATCCTATCGTTAACAAGATTCTTGAATATCGTAAATATTTCAAACTCGTCACTACATATGTTGAGGGTTTAAAGAACCACATTCATAGCGATGGCAAGATCCATGCGAAATTTAACCAAGCATTAACCACTACTGGAAGATTATCTAGTAGCGAACCAAACTTACAGAACATTTCCGTGAGAGATGAAGAAGGAAAGCTGATTAGAAAAGCTTTCTATTATCCAGAGGAAGACATCGAGATTCTTTCTCTCGACTATTCACAGATTGAATTAAGAGTTTTGTCATCATTATCAGGATGCAAACCTCTTCAAGAAATCTTTAAATCTGGATTAGATATTCACGCAGAAACCGCCAAGAAATTATTTAACCTATCTGAAGAACCAACATCCTTGCAGAGGAGAAGAGCTAAAACCGTTAATTTCGGTATTGTTTATGGTATCTCTGATTGGGGTTTAGCGGAGCAACTTGAAATCAATCCCAAAGAAGCAAAACAAATCATCACTTCTTTCTATCAATCGTTCCCTGAAGTCTCTAAATTCTTCCAGGACATTATCGCTAATGCGACAAGAGATGGTTATGTCTCCACCTTATTGGGTAGAAGAAGATATTTAAGAGAAATCCATGATAGCAATTATCAAGTGAGAGAATTTGCGAAACGTGCAGCGATGAATGCTCCTATCCAGGGCACTGCTGCTGACTTAATAAAATTAGCGATGATTAGTGTCGCAAAAGTATTAAAAGAAAATCACTTTAAATCCAAGATGGTTCTTCAAATCCATGACGAACTTATTTTCAAAGTTTATAAGGAAGAAAAAGAACAGATATATAATCTCGTAAAAACCACAATGGAAAACGCTATGAAATTAGATGTTCCATTAGAAGTTGATGGAGGATTTGGCAAGACTTGGTACGATGCCAAATAAATAAGATGCCAGAATTACCAGAAGTTGAAACCGTTAAAAACGTTCTAGAAAAAATCGTAGTAGGTCGTACTATAACCGCTATCGATGTTTTAAGAGAGTCTAACATTCATAGTGATGTTGATACTTTCAAGAAATCATTAACAGGCGAAAAATTCCTCTCTATGTCTAGAATTGGAAAATTTTTAATTTTTCATCTTACTAATGACAAGGTCATTGTCAGCCATCTTCGTATGGAAGGTAAATACTACGAGATACTAGAAGATGAAGCAAATACTAAGTATTCACGTTGTGTTCTCCATTTAGATAACGGCCATAAACTTTGTTATGACGATTCCCGTTGTTTTGGTTATTTAAAACTCAGTGATGAATCTTCTTATAAGAAAGATCCTGAGATTTCCAAATTAGGTCCTGAACCCTGGGATAGCAATCCTGAGACATTATTAAAACAAGCAAAGAGAATCTCTTTACCAATCAAAAGTGCTTTATTATCTCAAGAACTAATGACTGGATTGGGCAACATTTATGTTGATGAAACATTATTTGCCGCAGGAATCCATCCATTAACTCCCACTAAAGTTATTACTTTAAAAGAATGGGAAATCATCAAAAGAGAAGCTTCTCGTATTTTAAAAGAAGCCATCGTCTCTGGTGGTTCCACTATCAAGAGTTACCACCCAGGCAAAGATATCGATGGTAACTTCCAAACTAAATTATTGGCCTATGGTAAAAGTGATACTCCATGTCCCAAATGTGGAGTGACTTTCCGTTTCATTAAAGTAAATGGAAGAGGCACAACTTTCTGTCCACATTGCCAACCTCTTAAAAAGAAACAGATTAAGGTTGCTATCTTTGGAAAAATAGCCTCTGGTAAATCTGAAGTTTTAAAGTATTTTGAAGGCAAAGATATTCCCACTATTTCATCTGATAAAGTAGTTAGTGACTTGTATCAAAAACAAGAAGTTATTGATATAATCAATAAAACATTTGGTTTTCCATCCTCTAAACAAATCGATAGAGATTTATTAAGAGAACATTTATCCAAGAATCCAAATGACACTAAAAAGATTAATAAGATTGTCCATCCATTAGTCCTTCAAGAGATTGAAGAATTTATGGCTAAGCAATCACCTCCAATTGTAGTTGCCGAAGTTCCTCTCCTTTTTGAAAGTAGAGCGGACCGCATGTTTGACATCCTTATTGGTGTCGAAGCACCTTTAGAAAAGCAATTAATTTTATTAAAAAATAGAGAAGGCGTTAATAGCGAGCAATTAAAGAAGATCAATGCCGCTAATCTATACGACACAAATAAAAATAAGGCCGACTATATCATCGTCAACGATGGCGACCTTAATTCTTTAAAAAAGAAAACTAATGAAGTAATTAATAAATTGAAAGCTCACCTAAGCTAATTTCTTCTTCACACATACTCTTAATTAGTTTGGTGATTTGACGGGCGCGGATAGCGCCTGGTTTTGTATTGCTATAAAGGGCTTCGATTTCTTCTAACGTGAAGTCACTGGTGAAGATGGTAAATAATCTCTTTGATGCACGAGTAGACAATATTGGGAATAATATCGCATCACGCACAAAGTCATTCTTATATTCGTTTCCGAAATCATCTAAGACAAGAATTGGGATATTAGAATATAATTCTAATTTTCTATCGAATTCTTCTTTCTTTTTGCCATAGCCTAAGTCATTTAATTCTCTAAACCTTAAAGTGGAGTTTAAAAAACAGATTTTGCCTCTTTCTCTCTTCGCGGCATCAACCACTAAAGAAGCGGCAAAGTAGGAACGACCGCTATGCTTGTTACCAGTGAGATAAATCCAATGGTTTTGTTTGTTCTTAATGAAATCGGTATATATGGCTAAAGCCTTACTTCTACCTGAACTTCTATCAATAGAACGTAGATTGCTCTCTAGCCACTCTTCATCGAAATCTTTAATGGAGAATTGATTGGTGAACATGATTTGTCTTAATAATTCCTTACAGGGAACTAATTGACGATCAAGAGTCTTCTGAGTATAGGTTAGTTTGACACAGAGTAAAGGCGTGGCTTTTGCACACTTCTTCACACCTGGGCACTTGCTACAATAGTTCACATCAGAGACCATGTCATAGACTTTGACAATATTGTTTTCTACGACCTCTGGGGGCACGCCTAATTCATTACAATATTTAATCACTTGTGGGCATTGTTTATAGGCCTCAAGCATCTTCTGACGAAGTTGTTCATCTTCTGGAAGAGTAATATCAATCTTAAGCTTTTCCATTTGTGTTACCTCCATTATCATCATCTAAATCATCGAGTAAATCATCCCAATTTGCGGGGTTTTCTTCAGTTTTAGACTGTTTTTGCTCAGTTTTTTCGTTATTTACTGGTTTTGTGGGTTCACTCTTATTAGAGGAAGTACGTCTCTTAGACATCTTCTCTAAATAGTTCATCGCATCGATGACTGTGGTGATTCTTTCTCTGGCTAAAGAAGCGGCAACCTTTTCACATAAACCTCTATATAAAACATTATTATTGACGGTTAAGACATAATCAATGATGACATTGATAACGCCATTAGGTATTTGCATTTTACCAGAGAGATATTCCACTATTTTTAGATCACTACTCGCAGGTTGTGATCCATTTTGTAGTATAGAGAGATAATCCTTTGGTGAGACTTTTTCCATAAGGTTAACTTTCGCAGCGAGTTGGCTGTCACTTGTGACATTACTAACTTCCACTGGTTCTTCGTTTTCACCATCTTTACGATATAGAGCTTGGGCATCTTGTTGTTGGAACTTGGTGGCTAAATCTTGATAGTCAATACGTGAGCCCGCGGGCTTGTATGGATTATAGACTCTGGCAACAATGTTCGCAGCATCCTTTTCGGATATACCATTCAATGTCGCTAAACGAGAAATCTCTTTCATATCCTTTTTGGTGAAAGCTTCTTGTTTAATTTGAGATTGTTCACTGAGTTGTTTGAAGAAGATGTCATAGTTAAATTGGAGATTAGCTTTACCACTTCTTCTTCCAATGGCTTGCGCGCCTGAAAGGGCTTTGATGAAAGCGGGATCTTCAAAGTTTGGTTGATAGACATCAATGAATGATGAGGAAATGTCTTTGCCCTGCTCTTCTTCAACACTAAAATGATAAATCATTTTAAATCTATTCGCATCAGTGTCACCCACCGCTTTAATGAGCATGCCGTATAATAAAGCATCATCAAAGAAGGCAAAAGGTGCTTTTGGAGCGTAGACTTGGTAATGATAGATTTTAAGGTTATCTTTGGATTCTAAATAGGTCTTTAATAAACCAACAGCTTCTAAACGTTTTCTGGCATCCACAAAGTCACCAGGTGCCATTTGGAGTCTGTTGAGAAGTTGGTTATGAGATGTCACATTAGTGATCTTTTGGTTCTTCGCTTCCGCTACTAATGTAAAGAAAATAGCCAATGAGGCATAGCCGATAATAGGCTGATATAAATTGCTTAATGTTTCCACATCATAGTCTGCAATGAGGGAGACTAATTTGACATCTAGATAATCGCTTTCTGAGAGTATAACCATAACTTCTTTCCTTTGGGTGGCTACCATTATCGCATTAACAAAAAAAGATTTTCAACAGAAAAAAATATCCCAATTTTTGGGGAAAAAGTTATCCACATACGTATATATAATATTTATACTATGTATAAATGTACCTGCATTTCCACCTAATATATGGGGTTTTTCCACACTGCATTTTGTGGATAAGTGGCAAAGTTTTGAAAATTATTAATCAAAAGAGATAAAAAGGTATACAATATTCGTGTATCATTATTTTTTAGTAATTTTATTAAAATTGCTACTTCTTAATGGTGATGAAATACATATTGAGGTAAAAGATATGGTCAAGAAAATTGCAGTATTAACAAGTGGCGGCGATGCCCCAGGTATGAATGCATGTGTCAGAGCGGTTATTAGAGCTGGTCTATTCAACGGCAAAGACATGTATGTTGTTTACGATGGTTTAAGAGGTCTTGTTGAAGGACAAATCAAACAAGTTAATAAGGACTTTACACAAGATATTATTAATAGAGGCGGCACAATTATTAGAAGTGCCAGACTTCCTGAATTCAAAGAAAAAGAAGTCTATGAAAAAGCCGCGAGCAACTTAAGAGACTTCGAAATCGATGCTTTAATCGGTATCGGTGGCGATGGAACATTTAAAGGTCTTAATTGTCTCGACAGCGTCGGTGTGAAAGTCATTGGTATTCCCGGCACAATTGATAACGATGTCGGAAGTACAGAACAGACAATTGGTTTCTCAACAGCACTCAACACAATTTGTGAATGTGTCGACAAACTAAAAGATACATCTGGTAGCCATCAACGTTGCTCTCTTATCGAAGTTATGGGCCGTTACTGCGGTGACTTAGCGATGTATGCTGCTTTAGCAGAAGGCGCGGAAGGTGTCATTTGTGTAGAACATCCACTTAAAGAAGATGTCTTATTCCGTAAACTCAGAAAGATGAAAGCACAAAATAAGAGCCACGCTATTATCTTAGTCAGTGAAAACTTATACGATATCAAAGAATTAGCAAAGAAGATTGAAGAAGCTACAGGATTTGATACCAGAACAGAAGTTCTTGGTAGATTGCAAAGAGGTGGATCCCCATCCGCAGAAGATAGAGTTCTTGCGGCAAGAATGGGTGCCAAGAGTGTCGCTCTTGTCCTCGATGAATCTGTCGGAAGCCGTATCGTTGGCATTAAAGGCGGTCAAATTATTGACTTACCAATCGGTGAAGCCGTGAAGATGGAACATGAACATACACACGGTTTAAGAGATTTAATTGATATGTTGCAATAGTTTATAACTATTCAATGTTTAATAAAGAATACAAAGAAGCCCACTACTGTATTGTGGAGAAAGAAGAATTTTTATGAAAGTACAATTACATGATGGTTCCATTATTGAAATGGAAAAATCCTCAGTGGAAGCCTTAGAGGTTCTCAATCACTCTACTTCCCATTTACTCGCTGAAGCGATTCAAGAATTATATCCTGATGCTTTATTCGGATTCGGTCCTGCAATCGAAAATGGTTTTTACTATGACATCGATTTCAAAGAACCAATCGTTGAAGAAGATTTAGCGAAGATTGAGAAAAAGATGCATGAACTTGCAAGCAAGGATGAAAGAATTGTCCGTCAAGTTTTAAGCAAAAAAGAGGCTCTAGAAGTCTTTAAAAACAATCCATATAAGATTGAATTAATCGAAGGTATTAACGAGGATATCACCACCTTTACGCAAGGCAAATTCGTCGACCTTTGCCGTGGTCCTCATATTTTATCTACCGGACAGATTAAACATTTTAAGCTCCTCTCATTAGCCGGTGCTTATTGGAGAGGCGATAGTCACAATAAACAATTAGTGAGAATCTATGGTACCTCTTGGTTCTCCGCGGATGAACTCACTAACTATCTCAATCTCATCGAAGAAAGAAAGAAGAGAGACCATCGTTTATTAGGCAAACAACTTAACCTATTTATGCTTAGTGAATACGGTCCAGGTTTCCCCTTCTGGCTCCCCAACGGAATGATTCTCAGAACCCAGATCGAAGATATGTGGAAGAGAATCCACCGCAAGTATGATTACATGCTAATCGATACCCCCATTATGCTCTCCAAAGAGCTCTGGATTACCTCTGGTCACTGGGAACATTACAAGGCGAATATGTATATCACCGAAATCGATGAGAAGGAATTCGCTATTAAACCAATGAACTGTCCAGGCGCTATTCTTGTTTACAAGAACTCCTTACATTCATACAAAGATTTACCATTACGCTACGCGGAACTCGGACATGTCCATAGACACGAAGCCAGTGGCGCGCTCAATGGTTTATTCAGAGTGAGAAGCTTTACCCAAGATGATGCTCACACCTTCGTTAGAGCGGATCAAATTGAAGATGAAATCATTTCCATTTTAAAACTTTATGACGAAGTTTATTCCATCTTCGGTTTAGACTACAAAATCGAATTATCAACCAGACCAGAAAAAGACTATATCGGCGATATCAAAATCTGGAATAAGAGTGAAGAAATCCTCCAAAGAGTGTGTGAAGCTTCCGGTCATGAATTCAAGATTAATCCCGGTGACGGTGCCTTCTATGGTCCTAAATTAGACTTCAAACTTAAAGATTCCATGGGCCGTATCTGGCAATGTGGTACCGTGCAATTAGACATGAACTTACCAGAGAGATTTGATTGTTACTACATCGATTCCGATGGCGAGAAGAAACGTCCAGTTATGCTCCACCGCGCATGCTTCGGTTCTATCGAAAGATTTATCGGTATTATTACTGAAAACTACGCGGGTGCATTCCCTTCCTGGTTAGCGCCAGTCCAAATCGCTTTATTACCAGTGAATAACAATTTCCATTTGGAATATGCTCAAAAAGTCTATAAACAATTCAAAGATTTAGACTTACGTGTGGAACTTGATGATAGCAATGATAAGCTCGGTTATCGTATGAGAAATGCTCAGATGAAGAAGATTCCATACACCATTGTTCTCGGTGATCAAGAAAGAGATAACGATACCGTTACTTATCGTAAATATGGTGAAAAAGAACAAATCACCATCAAGACGAAAGACTTCATCGGATTAATAAACGAAGAAATCAAGATGATGAAATAAGATGAGGGAAGCTATGCTTCCCTTTTTCTTTAATAATTTCCTTGTTGACACCTATCATTACTAATGATAAGATTTATCACGCAAATAAAAGGTAGAAAGCAGAGGCACCCGCTTCTCGCCAGATCGACACGTATCGGTTGGCTAACGCTACATCTTAGGGGTTAAGATTGTTAACGGGTGCAGTACGCTTGCATCCGTTTTTTTGACAAAAGGAGTTGATATTTATCGTCACAAACAATTCTGGCAATTCTCGTAAGCCAAACAATCAAAACAAAGACTTGGTCAATGAACTCGTTCGTTTTCCAACCGTATTATTAATCGGTCCTAATGGTGAACAATTAGGCACTATGTCTTCAAGAGAAGCACAATACAAGGCTAATGAATACGACTTAGACTTACTCTGTGTCGCACCCAATGCGCAGCCTCCAGTGTGCAAGATTATCAATTATGGTAAATACCGTTTTGAACAGCAGAAAAAGGCCAAAGAAGCCAGAAAAAACCAACATATCATCGAAACCAAAGAGATTCAATTAACTCCACAAATCGGTGCTCATGATATGGCCACAAAAGCACGTGCCGCAATTAAGTTCCTTCAAGAAGGAAACAAAGTCAAAGTTGGCGTGAGATTCCGTGGTAGACAGATGACTCACTTAGAAGTCGGTCAAGAAGTGATGGATAAATTCATTGCATCAATCAGCGAGTATTGCAACATCGAAAAACCATCTTCTATGGATGGCCGTTGGATGATTGCTATCGTCGCTCCAAAGAAAAAGTAGAAAGTAGGAGGAAACATCAATGCCTAAAATGAAAAGCAAAAGAGGCCTTATGAAAAGAATTAAGGTCACAGGCAGTGGCAAAGTCACAAGACACCACGCTTATGTA
>JBGUQI010000033.1:0-3342 GCA_045130875.1 Bacilli bacterium
CCACCAGGCTGTGATGTATTTCGATTTTTTCGTAACATCGATTATTCACCTTCCTTTGAAATAATTGATTTACAGGATTGTGATAAGTGATAAAAAATTAAATGACTTAGAGTAGTTGAAGATAGATATGGAAGCCGAAACCATATCTATCTTGCAACTATAAAAAGAAAATAAAACATAAACCAATCATTTCAAGCTAAAGCAATTAGCTTCTGTGTCATAGACACAGAGTCGATTACTCTGTTGTAATTGGATTTTTGAACCTTCAATCTTATGAACGAAGTAAGGTTCTTTATTTATAAATTTATTCGATTTCTCCGAAAATACTTTTACTATGTTTCCTACCTTGATAGAGGCTACATCCTCTACCAAAACGAATTCTTTCTTTTCTTTTCGATATAATCTCACGAGGACCACCTCCAATTCTTATAAAAAATTTTTATATTTTTTGTTTACAGAATAAGGAGCTGTAATTATAGCCCCTTATTCTGTATTGTTTCTTAATACTCTGAATATCCAAAATGTACATAAGCTTCATTGATACTCATAATAGGTATTCCCCATTTAGCTGCTTTATCTATCTTAGAAGACTTTGTTACACCTGGAGCTGCAATCAACATATCAACATCTTTTGTGAATGTATCTGTCGATTTGATTCCCATCTTATCTAAGAACTCTTCAAACTTGTGATTTCTCACTTTAGTGAAGCAAACCGTCATCTTATATTTCTTATCATTAGAGTTTAACTTCACATACTTTAGAATTCTCTCAAGCTCTTTTCGATTCTCCATCAAACCTTCAACGATTTTCCTAGCTGTCTTGAATTTGATTCCTTCAATGTTACACAGCTTTGGAACATCGTCTACATCGAATTCGATAAGATCTCCAAATGGAATCTTCTTTAAGATTCTCTGGAACATTCTTCTTCCTGCAGATTGAATTCCCATTGAACCAAGAAGTGTATATGGATCGACTGAATCTACTTTATTTACAGCTTCGATAATATTATTAGCTTTCTTCTTACCGAAACCTTCTATCTCAAGCATCTTTTCATAATTATCTTCTAACTTATACAAGTCAGAGATTCTATTCAAAATGCCTTTATGATATAAAGTAGTTATTATTCCATCAGCTACACCAAAAATATTCATCTTGGAACAATAATTGGAAATTTTACCGATAATCCGAGATGGACAATTAGGATTCATACAACCTAACTCTGGGAAGAACATCAAAGGTTCACCGCAATCTGGGCAGACCTTAAGATATTCAAAGGGTTTCTTTCCAGATCTCTTACAAGTAGAGTCTACTGTCAAATATGGAATTATATCATATTGCACCAGAACTTCATCATCAGGTGCCAGATTCAATTCCATGAATCTAGCTAAACTACCAAGAGATACTCTTTGAATAACTTTATTCTTTATAGTTACAGGTTTCACTACAGCTACAAAGCTAAGCTTACCCATAGAACCAATTTCTTGGACTATATCAACTACTTTTGACTTCTTAGTCTCAGGCGGAAACTTATAAGCTCTCTCCCAATTATTAATACATTCAGCTTCATTGCGACCTAATATAGACTTTATCTCAGGATCTTCAATGCGAATTACAATACCATCTGCAGGGTAGGCTAGGTGTTCTTTGATTTCGTCTGTTAAGAATTTTATAGTCTCCTCAACAGCTACTATACTGCTCTTGAGATGGTTTAAGTCTACACGAACCCTTGCTCCATACTGAAATTCTTCAGCCCATGGAAATGGGTCAATATGCTTATTCGGAATCGGATATTCTACACCATCGACGATTATCATCAACGGCATTAGAGTCAGATAAGTTAACTCTTCCAGAGCTGGATTATCAGAATTCAGAATAGCTGTTGCTGCAGACCTTGGGTCAACTAATTCTCCATTACCGAATTTCTTATTATACTTCTTGAAGTTTTCATAAGAAACCAAAGCTTCGCATTTTAACCCAAACTTCTTGGCAAAATCAAATCCTTCAAAGTTTATTCTTCTGAATAACTTTGATTTATTTTGACCCATTCCAAGGTCTTTATCACCTCTGGTGATTGCTGATTTGATCTTTCCATTCTCAACTTCTAAAATCAGAGATAATCCATCATACTTGGTATACAATCCAAGTTCAATCTCTCCTGGTTTATATCCATTATCCAGCAATTCAGTTCTTACTGATTGCAACCATTGTTCCAGACTCTTATGAGTAGGAACATTAGACCTTTTCTTTCTCTCTTCTTCTGAGATATAATGAACCTTCTTAATGGTTCCTTTAAGGCTGGGATAAACATGAACCGCTTTATCACCAGAACTCATATCCCCACGAATCATTTCACCGCCAGCATCGAGATAAATATCCAGAGCCTCATCATATTCAGAATCTCTCAGAGGCGATATTCTGCCGAGCTGATAAAGCTTATCCAAGCATAATAAGAAGTATTTACATTCTTCCAGATTATCTACACCATGGTGCCTCAATTCTTCGAGATATGGATAAGCTGCATTATTCATCTCAGCTTCCAGTTGAACTGGATTATTGATTTTCTCAAATAAATCTTTAAATCTCATGATATCTCGCTCCAATCATAAGAAAAATACCAGCCGAACTGATTTCTCAGTCAGCTGGTATCGCTTTATTAAGTATTTCTCCACCGATGATAGCTTGGGCAAAACGCCATTAACACCGCATCAACCGCTCTAAACGGATTCCAATGATAGCTGTAAATATAATCATCACCATATTTCAGCTTCTCGGGTTCTTTCTTATTGCTTTTCTCTTTATCAGTCTCTTTTCCACCGTTATCGTATTCTTCGATGAACTTATTCAACTTCTTCTGATGAATATACTGATCAAATACCTGGAGAGACTGAATATAGACTTTGTCTTTCTTAGAGACTTTCTCCCATTCCTTTTTCTTCATCGATTTGAATTCGATATAGAAGCAAATCAGAGTCATAAGATTCTTTCTGTCTTCTTCTCCGAATCCTTCAATATCTTTATCATTTTTCTTAGCCCAGACCATATAGTTTTTCATGATTCGTCTGGTTCGTTTACCAAATTCCATTTCAGGAACCTCCTTTCACTTATTACACATCTAAGATGTATAATTAAAAGGATGATTTTACGATTTCATTGTAAATCCTCCTTTCTTATTATACACAGTTAACATGTATAGTTGAAAGGAGGATTTTACGATTTTAATCTTCTTCGTCTTCGTCATCGGGTAAGTCAACTACAAGTTTACCAGAGATTCTAGCTCTTTCCAAATCAGCATAACGCTTATAAGCTTTATCCAGTTCACTCTTAGAACCTACATGCAAAACA
>JBGUQI010000034.1:0-3730 GCA_045130875.1 Bacilli bacterium
ACCAATTTCATTTGTACCACACACCATGCATGGAAGTACTCCAACTCCTTCAGGGAAAACGACAACTGCTTCAGTATTTGATTTCCAAAGTTTTCTAGTGAAGACCACTTCGTCAGTTGGTAAACACGCACCCATACAAATAGTGTATGTTGGGTGGGTATGCATAATAACTCTATTATTAGGATTAGCTTTAAATCTAACGGCATGACTCATTAAGTGAGCAGGGAATTCAGAAGTCATTCTTCCTCCATCTCTATATCCCCACAGTAAGTGAGCGGTGTGTCCATCGCTATCAATCTTCACTAATCCAAGATTGTTTTCTGGATCTTTGATAACATTTTTGAAATACTTGCCTGTTCCAGTAACTAAGAAATATTTATTTCTTAAAACCTCATCAGCGGTAAATCCTAATTCTAAATCTCTAAGAAAAACATCTTTAGGGAAATATTCTCTAACAAATTGTTCATCGATTAAATATGAAATGTTTCCACCATTTCTTTCATCCCATCCTTGATGATACATGTTGTCAGTAATTTCACTGACTTCTTTGACAAATTTTGATTCTACAAAGTCCATAATTAAGCCTCCTTGAAACTTTTATCAATAAACATTTCCATTTTCTTTAATACAGGTTTACTAACCTTAAACATTGGAATTACTGGGAATGTGTGCATCATATTATGATAGATATCTAATTCACATTCCCTTCCATATTCATCCATTCTTTTTTTGAAACTAACTGAATCATCATAGAGAGATTCACTATCGCTGACGATGACATAACTTTTTGGAAAATTTGAGAAGTCACCATTTAATGGTGAATAATTAGGAAGTTTTAATTTTTCAATATCATTTTCTTTTAAATATATGTCTCTCACTTCTTCGATGAATGTTTCTCCATCCACCATACAATCGGTAGGATTGTTTTTAATAAATGACTCAGTTTTTTCAACATATTGTAATGTTGGTGATAACAAGATGAATGATGCTGGTAATGGCGTCTTTTTCTTATTGACTTCTAGAAGTGTAGCCACGACTAGATTGCCTCCCGCACTATCACCAATCATCGTGATGTTTTTAGCGTCATATTTTTCTAATAGTTTTTGATACGCTCTAACACAATCATTTAATCCTTCTGGATATGGATGTTCTGGCGCTAAAGCGTAATCAACCGCGTAGACGTTATATCCATAGTTTTGCACTAAATATAAGGTGAACATCCTTTTTGAAGCAGGAGAACCAAAGCAGAATCCACCACCATGAATGTAATAGATGATTTTATCTTTCGCGTTTTTCTCACTAATTAGATATTCACCTGATTCATCTTGAATACATTTAATACTTCGAGGAATCTTTTTAATCTGTTTCTTTTCGTTTTCACGATTAGATGTGTAATCAATTCCTGTTTCGCGGTGATAAGTGTGTTTTTGTTTTCTAATAATCTTTTCTGCGATGAGATAAACAATGTCCATATTATTTAACTAATAGTTGATATTTCCCTGGTTCTAATTGTTCTAATTTATCTTTATAGATAAATGTCGCTTTTGTGTTAGCTGGAACTTCAATGTCAAAGATAACTTGATCTTTTTCTTTCTTCCAGCTTACTTTGACTTCGCCATATAAACTGTTATAACTACCTTTTGTGAAGCCCACTCCATCACCGACAACTGGTGAGATTTCAAATGTGTTTTCACCTTTAACTTTGATACCTAACATGGATTTATATAACCATTCCACCATCGCACCTTTGGAATAATGGTTTAAAGAGGATATACCTTGTTGAGCTTTTGGTCCTTCCCAGCCCTCCCAAATAGTGCCTGTATTTTCTTTAGCCATATATAACCAACCAGGCATTTTTTCATTTAATAAGAGCTTATAAGCATAATTTGGATCAATCTTCTCTAGGACATAGAGAATGAATGGAGTAGATAAGAATCCAGTTCCAAGTCTCCAGTCATAGTTGTCTAAAGCTTTGATCAATCTTTCTTTAGCAAACTTCTTTTGCTCATCATTTAACAAATTAAGATATAAAGGTCTAACTTGTTTGCATTGTCTATCGGTGTCTAAAGTGTGTCTTGGCTTCGTCACTAATTCTTGATAGGCACGTTTCACACCATCGCGATATTCTTCAAACAACGTGTTGTTCTCGGTTCTACCAATAAGATTAGAGATTTCTACCATTAAGGACATCATCCAATAGGTATAGGCCATACTTTCTTCTGGATGTGGTTCTGCAAAGTCGGTCCAGACAAATGCCTTAACATCGTTTGGCTCTGCCCATTCTCCATAGGATTGTCCATTATTAACACCATATTTTCTATTTTCTTTTGATAAATGTAACGGTTTTGCATAGATGGCATAAATTCCTCTTGCTCCACCACATCTTTTAATCATGAATTTCGCATAGCGAACCATATTGTCATAGTTATCTTTAAGGATATTGATATCTCCGTATTGAAGATACATACGATATGGAATGAGGATGCCAGCATCTGCCCAACCAACCGATCCATTCATAACATCCATGAACCAATCTTCAGCGGAGTAAGGTGCAATCTGTGGTAGTCTTCCGTTTTTGTCTTGTCGATCATAAATATCTTTGACGTGCTTTCTAAAGAAAGCATGACAATCAAATAAATAAGATGCAGTGTCAAAGATGATTTGTGAATCGCCAGTCCAACCCATTCTTTCTCTGGTTGGACAATCAGTAGGAATATCAACAAAGTTGCTTCTACATGATCTCACTGTATTGTCATAGAAAATGTTGACGAGTTCATTTGAACATTCAAATGTCGACACTCTATCCATTTCTGTAGAAATAGCGAGTTGTTCAATTCCAAGAACCTCTACACCAACATTTTCAATAACTTCTGCGTATTTGAATCCGCCATAGAAGAACTTGGTTTCATATTCATTGACTCCTTCTTTTAAAGTGATAACCACTTCTTGAAGAGGAGTTTTCTTTCCTTTTCTAATGCATTGAACATTCTTAAGAGTAACGTCATCATTCTCATCAAGCATTTCACCTAAAACTAAATGAATTTTACTTCCAGACTTCCCTTGAAGTTTTAAGGCAATATTGCCAGCAACATTGTTTTCAAATTCATAAACCATTCTATCGGTTTTAGAATTGGTCGATTTCACTGGTTTGTTTCTTGAAACGACCACTACATGAGTGTTGTTACTTGATGAGATTTCTTTATCATATGAACCAATTCTCACTTTTCCTTTAAATGAAGGAGTTTTGTTATAATCAACAATCTCTCCATCTTTTAAATCAGCGAAAACTATTGGCCCATCATTAGACCAACTCCAGCTTTCATCAGTTACAACTTTTTGATCTCCGACTTCGAGCTGAGCGAGTACTTGGGTGTATTTTCCAAAGACATATGTGAAACCTTTTGCGCCAATACTTCCTCGATACCATCCATCTGAAAGAAGAATAACAATTTCATTACGTCCTTCTTTTAATAAAGAAGAAACATCGTATGTATCGTATTGAACTCTTTTTCTTGGATCAGTGCTTCCTGGAGTAAGCAAAGCATTGCCAACTTTATGTCTGTTGATATATGCCTCATAAATGCCTAAACATGTGATATATAAGATAGCACCTTTAATGTCTTTTACATCAAATTCTTTTTTAAAGTAATCAACTGGATATCTTTCTTTTTTAGAAACTGAATAATCACCACGAATCCATTTTGCGGACCAATCGGATTTGTTGAGTAAA
>JBGUQI010000035.1:0-43374 GCA_045130875.1 Bacilli bacterium
CCAAGGTTTTCTCCTTTCACGCTTGGTCAGGGTGTCATACCAAAAGGATCGGAAGAGAAAGTGGACTTGTTAGTCTCTTCCTAAAAACGGTAAGTCTCGCGTATCGTAGTGTGTCAATATACAAAAATACGTTAAATCCTAATATTGTCTAAACTGTAGATATTATTGAAGAGCCATCCCTGGACAGGGTTTCGACACCCTCGACTCCACCAAACCGATTAATAAGCACTTTAAGTGCTTTTTATTTTTATATATGTATTTTAGAATATATAATATAAAATCATTTTGAAATGAAAGATGCCGTTGTATTAATCCCTAGTTATGAGCCCGATGAACTACTCTTAAATGTCGTTCACGAGTTACAAGAGAATGATTTCCCTATCCTTTTAGTCAATGATGGTTCGGGTCCTGATTTTGACTATATTTTTGACCAAGTCAAAGATGGAGTGAAATATCTTGCCTTTGAAAAGAATCAAGGTAAAGGCGCAGCGATGAAATATGGTTATAGCAAGTTATTGGAGTTTTATCCTGACGCAAAATATGTCATCACCGCGGACGGTGATGGACAGCATTCCTTAAAGGATATCATCCGTGTATATGAAGAATTAGTGAAACACAACCAACTAGTCTTTGGTGTGCGTTCTTTTGATCGAAAAGTGCCATTTAGAAGCCGTTTTGGGAATGATTTTTCTAAAACTACACGTTCTTTAGCCACGAAACAATATATTCAAGATGACCAATGTGGATTGAGAGGATTTCCCGTTAGATATATCAATGATTTATTAAGAATTAAAGGTAGTAGATATGAATATGAGATGAACCAAATCGTCTCTTTCCAGATGATGCAAGCACCTCTATATACCATTCCCATTGAGACGATTTATTTAGATAATAACTCCCGTTCTCACTTCTCTCCCTTTAAAGATACCTTTAGAATTCAATCGATTATCTTCTTATGTTCATTGCATTCCGTCATCTTTTTAGCGTTACAAATGTTCTTAATTGTAATAGGTATAAAGCATGAAGTGTTCCCGCTCATCTTCATTGTTTATTTAGCCTATACTGCGGTATTCCTTTTGTGGTTCTTGGTCCATAACATCATCTATCCCACGAAGAGCTTCTTTAGGAGACTATTCAAAGAATTATTCTTTGTGGCTCTTAAAATGGCGACTTGCCACCTCTTATTAGAATTAACTTTAACGGTTTTCCACTGGAATTATTATGTGATGGTGCCTATCGCTGTCATTTCCGCGACAACGATGAATGTTTTATTCTCTTGGCTTCTCCGCAAAATGTTCCCCTCTTTCTAACACAATTTTTATTATTGAAATAATATTTCATTTATTTATACTAAAGACATGAGTAAAAAGAATCCTTACAAGGCTCATGTTTTTAATTTCAAAAAAATATTGTTTGATATTTCCAAATGGGTAGGATGGCCCCTTTTCTTTTGGTTTAGAGTGAAAAGTGTCTATGTGAATCCCAAACAGAAAAAGCATGTTCGTGGTGGTGCTTTAATTATCGCTAACCACATTCTATATAGTGACCCAATGGTCTTGCACTGCGCTTTCTGGTATCGTCGTCTTCACTTTGTGATTACTGATGATATTACTCCTACGAAGTTTAAGAGATGGTTATATAGACAATGGGGTTGTATTCCTGTGGATAGAGAGCACTTCTCTTTAGATAACTTCCGTGAGATTACCCAGATACTCGCTGGTGGATCAGTAGTTGGAGTATTCCCTGAAGGTCATGTCTCATTAAAGAACGAAAACCCTATGTCACCATTTAAAAGTGGCGCCGTTATGATGGCGTACCAGGCTAATGTCCCTGTCGTTCCAGTCTATCGTGAGATTAGACCAAATGTGTGGAAGAGACAGAGAGTGTTATTCGGTGAACCCATCGATATCAGAAAACAATTTGGTGAGAAATTATCTATGAGTCAAATCGATGAGATAAGTAAGTACTTATTTGAAAAAGAACAAGAACTGAGAAACATATATCAAGAAAGGTGTAAATGATTATGAAGTATTTAGAAAATGTGTTTGAGAAATATACCGACAAAGAAACGATTGCGCGTATCAAATGTTTCGACACAATTAAAGAATTATGGGAAACCTCTGTTAAAGAGTTCGCTAACGATGTCGTTTTAGCAGATCCTGCAAGACAGATTACCTATGCTGAACTCGATGAACAAGTTGCAAAATTCCGTACCGTTTTAGCGGAAAAAGGATTGAAAAAAGGCGATTTTGTTGGTGTTTTTGCGCCAAATACCATTGAATGGGTTAAAGCTTTCTTAGCGGTTGCCACACTCGGTGGTTGTGCGGTTTTATTACCTCCACACTTACCAGAACAAGCCTTATTTGGCTGTGGTATGAAATTCCAAATGAAGGCCATCGTCTATCATCCGGCCTTACAAGCTAAGATTGATGCTTTAAACGCAATGCCTCATAAGATGGCATTAGTCAATGTCATGGAGAATAGCGAGAAGAAAACTCCTGCCGTGGAAGTTGGACCCAAAGATCCAGGTGTTATCATCTTTACTGGTGGCACAACCGGAAAGAGCAAAGGTGCTTTGTTGAATCAAAAAGCTGTGTGCCGTGGTTCCTGTAATGGCTGCTATGGCATCCCCAATGTCTTCAAACAAAAATATTTATTAGTCTTACCACTTACCCATGTCTTTGGTTTAGTGAGAAACTTATTAACCAATATCCAATCTGGTAGTGCATTATTCATCTGCCAAAACAATAAAGATATGTTTAAAGATATTGCTGTCTTTAGACCCACGATTATGGTTATGGTTCCCGCTTTAGCGGAAATGTGTTTGAACTTATCCAAACAATTCCATAAGAATATGCTAGGCGATAGCTTGACCCACATTATATGTGGTGCTTCTACCGTTCCTCCATATCTTGAAAAAGAATATCGTCAATTCAACATCACCTTATTGCCAGGTTATGGTTTAACTGAATCTGCAAACTTAGTCTCTGGTAATCCCCTTAGTTCTTATAAACCAGCTTCTGTTGGTTTCCCATATCCTGGACAAGAACTCAAGATTGTTGATGGTGAACTCTGGATTAAAGGTGATAATGTTATGGATTGTTATTACAATGACCCAGAAGAAAACAAGAATGCCTTCTCCGAAGACGGCTTCTTCAAGACTGGTGACTTAGTGAGATTTGATGATGAAGGATTCTTATTCATCGTCGGTCGTATTAAAGAAATTATTGTCTTATCCACTGGTGAAAAGATTTCTCCATTTGATTTAGAGAATAAATTCGATGAATTAGATATTATCCAAGATTCTCTTGTCTATTTAGAAGAAGAGACCAACTCTTTAGCGGTTCAAGTCTATCCTCGTATGCTCGAATTGGCGAAGATTAAACCCGAAGATCCTGAAGCTTATGTCAAAGCGGAAGTTTCTAAAGTGAATAATTCCTTACCTTCATTTATGAGAGTAAGTAAAATTATCATTAGAAAAGAAGACTTCGTGAGAACTCCCGCGATGAAGATTATTAGGGGAAAGGCCAACAACGCATGAGCAGACAAGAAATATTTAACGAATTAAAAGAGCTTATTAAATTAGCCAATTCTTCCGATGATAGTGCATTAGAAAACTGCACTGAAGAATCTGATTTAAGAAGTGATATCGGATTAACATCCATTGGTGTCCTTTATTTAGCGATTTCCATCGAGCAAACCTTCAACATCGAATTTGAAGGTGCCTCCTTCGATGACTTCCAAAAAGTCAAAGACATCATCGACTATATCGAAAAGAAGCAAAAATAAAAATCTTTAAGATATTTAATAAGAAACATATTTTTGATAAACAAGAATATGTTTTTTTATGAAAAAAGTTGATAAATTCTAACTTTTTTGAAGGTAAAAGCAATAGCGGTAAAGGTATATAATACCTCTTTACATCGATAGAAAATTTATTAATAATATCAAAAGTGATATGATTAATATTAACGGAAAGGATATAATAGTTATCCTTGGTGAGTAAAAACTCACCTCAAAAAGATCCAAGACACATTACAGCAATATAGGAGTATTTATGTCAAAGTATGTAATTCTTAGTGATTCCTGCATGGACTTAAGCAAGGAACAAAGAGCCGAATTCGGCATCGAAAAACCAGTACCTGGTTCCATTCTCTATCCAGATGGTTCTGACCATTTAGCGGATATTGACTGGGAAGAGATCTCATTTGAAGATTTCTATCATCGTCTAGATAAAAAAGAAAACTTCAAGACTGGTTTACCAAATCAATTTGGTATCATCACCAGAGTGGAAGAATATTTCAAAGAAGGCAAAGATGTCTTAGCCGTCACCTTATCTAGCGGTATGTCCGGTACATACAATTCCTTCTTATCCATCAAAGATGAAATGGAACAAAAATATCCTGGTCGTAAATTACGCATCGTCGATAGCAAACGTTATAGTGGTGGTATCTCCATCCTCTGTATCATGGCTTCCTTAAACCGCGATAAAGGTATGGATATCGAACAGAACTTCAACTGGTTAGAAGAAAAGAAAACTCACTTACATCAAATTGGCATTTTAGATAATTTATTCTTCTTACATAGAAGTGGCCGTATCTCTAAAGCTAAAGCTTTCTTTGGTACAATGGCCGGTGTTAAACCGATGGCGGATTTTTCTAATGAAACCGGTATGCCCTGTGTCTTAGGTAACGCTAGAGGCTATAAAGCTTCCTATAAAATCGCGGAAGGCTTTATGTCCACATTATTAACTAAAGAAGAACCACAAGTGATTACCATTGTTCACTCCATCCGTGAAGAACAATGTAAAGAATATGAAAAGATCGCCCACAAGGTGGCTCCAAATGCGAAAGTCGTCGTCTCTCGTATGGGTCAATCTAATGGTGTCAATGTCGGCCCAGGTTTAGTGGCTGCGTTCTTCTTCTCTGATACAATCGTCAGTAAGGATTGTGCAGACGAAAGAAAATTATTAGCTGATATTTTAGCGAAAAAATAATAAATAACTGAGTTTTAATATGAATTTCATCCCTCTTTTAGCGGATTTACTTTGGTATCATTGGCTGATTATTGGTCTCTCCATCTTCGTGGGAGTATCCCTTTTGTTTGGCCTTTGGATCATTTTTGAGACTGCGAGAAGAGTGTATCTCCACACCTTGAGCAAGAAGAAAGCCGAAGGTGGTTGGGAAAGACAGTGCTCTGCACCTAATAATCCTGAACAGATGAAGATGTGGGATGATGGTGTGGCCTATATGAAACAATTCGCCGATAAGAAACACGATGTTCAAATTGAACATGATGGTTTAAAACTCTATGGTGAATTCTATGATTTTGGTCATAAGAAAGCTGTCTTATTTCTCTGTGGCAGATGCGAATGTTTAATGTATGGTTATTATTATGCGAAACCATATATTGAATCTGGATACAATGCTTTATTCATCGATCCCCGTGGTCATGGATTAAGCGAAGGCGAATACGCTACCGCAGGTATCTTAGAGAGCGAAGACGCTTTAGCGTGGATGAAATATATCAAAGAGGAATTTAAACAGGAGACATTTGTCTTACACTGTGTCTGTGTCGGTGGTTCCGCTGGTTTACTCGCGGTTACTTCTCCCAACAATCCTGGTTTAATCTCTAAGATTGTCTTAGATGGAGCGTTCCTCAATTTCTTAGAATCCTATGAAAGACATTATGTCGACTTAGGGCATAAGAAGTTTCCGGTTTTCTATCTCATCTGGATGTGGTTTAGAATCTACACCGGTGTTTCTATTAAGAAATCTGATCCATATTCTTGTGTTCAAAAAACAGATATTCCGATGTTATTTATCCACAGTAAACTCGATAAATACTCCGTTCCAGAAAATACTCAGAAGTTATATGATGCCTCAAAGAGCAAAGACAAAGAACTCATCTGGTTTGATGTCGGCACCCATTCTCATATCCGCAGTCAATCCACTGAGAAATATGATGAATGTATCAAAAGGTTTTTGATAAGATAATATAGAAGGGGAAAATAATGAAAATTGCCATTTCTACAGAAACGACATTAGATATCCCAAAAGAGTTACAAAAAGAATACGGTATTTCTGTCATTCCTTTTGGAGTTATCTTAGGTGATAAAGCGGGACTTGATGGAGAAATTACTCCACAAGACATTTTTGATTATGTCGATGAAACAGGTGTCCTCCCCAAAACCAGTGCGATTAATGAATATCAATACGATAAATATTTTACTTCTTTATTAAAGAACCATGATGCGGTCATCCACATCTCTTTGAGTTCTGAGATTTCCTCTTCTTGCAATAACGCTAAAAAAGTGGCATCCATTCTAAAGAATGTCTACATCATTGACTCCAAAAGCTTATCCACCGGTATTGCTTTAGAAGCAATCTATGCCAGAAAGCTCGCGGATCAAGGTTTAGATCCAAAAGAAATCGTTAAGAAAGTGGAAAAGAGAATTCCATACGTCCAAGCTTCATTCGTGGTTAATACATTGAATTATCTTTATAAAGGTGGAAGATGTTCTGGTCTAGCGAGATTCTCCGCGATGATCTTTAGAATCAAACCTCAAATCATCTTAAATAACGGCAAGATGGAACCTAAAAAGAAATATCATGGTCGTAGTGTGCAAGTTGTGGAGCAATACTGCGAAGACACATTAGAAGAATTCAATAATCCCGATTTATCCGTGGCCTTTGTCACCCATAGCCATGCGACAGATGAGATGGTGGAAGTCGCAATCAAGGCACTTAAGAAGAGAGGCTTTAAAAAGATCTATAACACTTTGGCGCAAGCGACAATTACTTCCCATTGCGGACCTAAAACCCTTGGTATTCTCTATATCAACGACGGGTTAAAAGAAGAATAATTATTAACTTTTTATAAAATAAAAATCAGTTCTCAAACGGAACTGATTTTATTATCTTTGATGTTTCTTGGAATAAATCCTTAATAAGTACCAGAGAACCGCTAGGGCTTGAAGTGGTACTCCGATGATGAATAGTAACCAGAGATTGGGAAGCGAAGTATTTAATAACATCGTGAGGAAGACTGAGGCTATCACTGTCCAGATGATGAGAGAAGTGGCCACTAGTTGATATAGTTTATGATGATATATACCCGCCCATACGACCGCGAGGATAGAGGAACCAGCCGCGGCATAGATGAAGATAAGCCACCAATCAAAGGCATTGCGCATTGCGATGAAGAAAATGACATAAGCTAAACCAAAGACTAACCATAATAAGGTTTCGCTTAATCCGAAGATAAACCAATGTCTTCCTTTTTTACTGACGGAAACCTTTTGCTTTTCCTCTTTAAAGAAGTCATCAACCTTGATGCCATAGAAGTCCGCTAAAGCTTTAAGGACGAGGACATCTGGTAAGCCTTCTGCTCTTTCCCATTTAGAGATCGATTTATCGGAATAATTAAATTTTTCGGCGATTTCTAACTGTGTCAATCCAGCGGCTTTTCGATAGTAGATGAGATTCTCAGCAATGATTTGTTCTTTGCTCTTTATTTCTTCCATAATTTATATAATACAATACTATTGGAAATTGGCAACTAGATTTTTAGAGCCTCTTATATAATAAGAGTTTTTGGCAATTTACCATACATTTGCCATATATTTAAAAGGCCTTTTTTGTCACTGTATAAATTTGTTTTAAAAACACTTTGTTTGAACCCCTTGAGGTGGTATAGTTAATTCACAAGAAAGTCGGTATTCTAAAATATTTAGAAAGCCTTAGTGGAGGATATTATTATGTGCGAATTAGGACCAAGAGATCGTAACGTCGAATTAACCGAGAGTGAACAACTCGAAGTATTAGAAGCTGAACAATTCGCAGACGAATATCTCAACATGGATGATTCCTCCGACGACTTCTTCTTTGAGTCAGAGGAATAAGTTCCTCATTTAAGAAATGCGGCTGAGCCGCTTTTTTTATGCCTTTTTATCTTTATTAATATATAATAAATGGTATGTCAGAAGAGACTGTGCAATCGAAAAAGAAATTTGATTTATCTTCCTATGGTGTAGTCGTAGGATTTTTAAGCATTGAAGTGTTGGCTTTTTTATCTTTTAATCTTGGCCAATCCTTCCTACTTTATGGAATCTTATCTCTAGTTTTAGCTATCTTGTTACTATTAGTAACCTTTAGACAAATTAAAAAAGATGGCATCTCCTCGTTTGCCTTCTTTATCTTCCCAGTCTTTGTCTTTGGTATTCTTACCGCATTAAGCAAGTTTAATAGCCAATCTATTGGACATATTGGTTTAGCGGAAACCATTTTTGTTCCAATTGCTTTGAGTTGTATCGGTTTAGCAGGTTATCTCACATCCACGATAAGTAAATTCAAAGTGAGATATATGATGCTCGTCATCTATGGCGCTTTAGCGTTATTCGTTTTAATCAATTTGATTATCACGATGATCTACTATGTGCCTTTCTATACATTGTTATATAAGAACTCTTATATTGTCTATGATGGTAAACCATCAGTGCTACCTATCGGTTCGATGGCCTATATGCTCTTTGGTTTCACAGTCCAAGAAGTGACCGTGGAATATTTCAGTTTATTCCCCTCCATATTATTAACCGCGGTTATTCCCTTATTCTTTATGAAATACAAAGAGAACAAACGCGATTTCTTATTATTCCTCGGATTTGCGATTTTAGCCTTTATCACGCTCGTTTTCACGATAAGTAAGATAACTTTACTCACCGATATGGTTTTGGTCTTAGGTATTGCAATTATCGTTATTGCGGGCAAGATTAAGAAATCACGTCCAGTGATGAATGGCTTATTCATTGGATTTGGTGTCGCTTTCTTAATAGTATTAATGATTTTATTCTTAAACGCTCAGACCAGTTGGTCATTCCTGGCGGGCTTACAAGGTGCGCTTAATCAGGGTAATTTGATTTCTAGATTATTCACCACGAACAGATTCTCCAGCAAGATTATCAATGTCTTCCAAGATCTATTCACTAGTTTTAAATTATTTGGTTGGCCTACTGGATATTATGCTTATCAATATCCCAATGGCATCGCTCAAGATGTTTCTAACATCTGGTTATTTGATAATATCGTCAGTAGTGGTTTATTCGGTGCGATATTCTTTATGGTGGCTTTAGTCATCGGTATTAGAAGAATGTTTAAGTATTTCACTAATTCCACTGATGAAGATGCTGATAAGTTTGCTATCGCAGGTTATGTCTTAGGAACATTAGTGATTTCCTTATTATTATTTGATGTCACACCTTTGGTGAATTCTGATGCGATGTTCCCATATTTCATCAGTGGACCAGTATTAATCATCCTCTTCTTATTAGGCTATACATTCAATAGATCTAATAAAGTGGTGGAACAAAAAGAAAACGAAGAAGTTATCGAAAATAAAGAATTAGTGATGGAGGAGAGTAAAGATGAAGAAATCAATCTTTAAAATATTATTAATTGCTCCTGCCTTAGTCGTATCTTCTTGTGGATATGGCTTAAAAGAAGTCTATAGTGGTATTCCTTATAACACCACGGATTTCTTTAAGAATTATTACAATGTCTGGAATGATAATATCAATCCTTATAAAGAAGGTAACAAGATTACCGTTTTAAAAGATACCTATGAATTAGATGAAGTTAAAGACAAAGTCTTTAGAAGACTTAGCGACGCTAACTTTAAAGATGTCGATGATTCCTGGTCTACATACGCGTATACATATGACAAAGTGGAACCCACAGATGGCACAAAAGCATATGGCCCTGCAGTGAAATTATCATCTTATGATAGTTCCTTTAAATATGGTGTTACCTCCAAGATGTTCGATGGTCAGATGTTCTGCAATGGTGACTACGCAAACGCGAGAACACAAGTGTTGCCAACCAATCAAGATAGCGAGAACCCCAATGGTGGTTTTGGTGTCTTATTCTCTAAAGAGAGCAATGACGCAAGCTATTTCATGATGAACTTCAAATGTTCTGTCGTTTTAGCGGATAATCAAAACCTCACTGGTGCAAGAAGCACTCTCAACCTTAAACTTGGTTTATTTATGAGAAATGAAACTGGTTATACTTATCAACCATTAACATATACGATTTATGATGTTCCCACGAATTCTGGCGATGACCATTCCGCCCCTCCTTTCTCTATGAGGAATGAAATGTATGTGTGCTTTGGTTTCTCTTTGGAAAAATTTGATACTGATAGACTCGTGGGATTCTCTGTTCAATATGAAAAAGTCTCTGACACATATTCAGAGACCAATCCTGATAAAACTACTTATCACGCGATGATGCTATATGAAGTTAGTTTTCCAAAAACTACTTGGCATTAAGATATTTGCTAATATCTAACCATTCACCCATTTCGAAATCACAATTATCATCATCTAATATCAATGTTCCTTTTGCGGGGGTAAAAGTCATTTCTGAGAAATAGATTTTGCCATTGATGTTATAGAGATCCACTCTCACGAAGGGGAAAGGTTTAGAGAGTATTTCCGCCATCTCGACCATGTCATTCCAATGGTCGGGTTTTTTTAATGGATAGTCAGTCTTCTTCCATCCATTGAATTGACTACCATCAAAGGGTGTCCAATCAATGTAATAGTTGTTATAGCGGATATCGATACCTCTAGAGGTAACGACATACATAGAACGGGCTTTACCATTAAAGACATGAATCTTATATTCGGTAGGTAACTTACCATTCTCATCTAGTAATTGCTCAATGATAATTTGAGGTTTAATAGGTGCGTAGTGGAGTTCGACAGTTTTCTTACCATAGTTGGTCTTTAACCATTTGTCGAATTTCTTTTTGAGTTCTTTTTTATCAATTTGGCTCTTGTCTCTACAGATATAGTTAAAAGCACAAGCATGGGAACACTTCATGACAAATTGATTGGGAAGCTTATCAAAATCAATGTCATCGAATTTGTCAAAAACTCCGTAAATTGGGATTAATTTATCTGCAAAACCGCGTTTTTTGAGATAATCTCTCACTCCGACACGACCAGCGCATTGGCTCACTAAAGGATCTTTGGGATAGACATATAGTCTTAAGTATTGAAGCTTTTCAGTATATCTAACGGGATTCTTTAAATTGAGTTTGTGGTGGGTGATGTATTTATATTGAAACTTCACATATTGGACTTTAGAGATAGCTTTGACAATACCTCTAAAAGGAACCACTAACGCTCTTTTAAACTTATTTTCTTTGAGATTTGGATTAGGCATATCTTTAGTATACTCATTACTATTTTGAAATCCAATAAATGTGTTATGCTATAAGCATGAAAAAGGTATTAAAAGATTATCGCACGTGGTTAATAGGCATCGCTATTGCAGTAGTTAGTATAGGTGTTCCCTATCTTTTATTCTTTGTGATTAAAACTAAAGAACCTCTTCAATATCCTCTTCTCCATTTAGCTTTATCCGCTTTACTATTCTTGATTGGTTTTATCTATGGAGATATTTATCTCGCTGTCTATAGAAAAAAGAATGATTGCTGGAATGATGAAATCCCTATAGAAAAAAAGGAATCCGCTTGGTTTAGAAGGATGCCTTTCTATATTGCTAGTTTATTAACACTTACTGTGTTTTTAGTTTCTTTCTTATTTAATTTAATCGCTGGTCATTATCCATTTTTATAATGACTGCTCTTGCTCTTTTTTCTTGTCCTTTCTAATGAAAGAATAGACAAGATTTTCTTTTGTGAATCCTAGGATTAATAGATAAATAATTGCATCGATGACAACGATAGAGACAATCTGTAAGATTGCCGCTGTTGGATTAGCGATATTTAAGTGAGCCCATAACATCTGGAATGGCTTATTTAATAATAAGGAGACACCCAAGATAACAATATTGGAGATAAATAATTTTAAGGTGTTCAAATTGAAGATAGCGTGTTTCACCCATTTCCAAGTGATAGACACTAAGAAGATGATGATTAATAAGTCGGTAATTGCGGTTCCTATAGCGACACCGATAGAGGGTGACATCCAAGAGATGTATTGGGGTAATAATCCACCGAATAAAAGTGATAATCCAATATTCAAAACAGTACCTGCTCCCATAGCGATGAGATAGTATTTTTCTTTCTTCATTGGAAGTAAGATTTGACCATAGATAATATCACCTAAAGAATAGGTGAGCATCATAGATGCTAGGATGATTAAAATCGTTGGCGCGGTGATATAACCCGCTTCGATATTTGTGTAGTCAAAGTTACCAGAGATTAATGAACAAATTGGCTTTGCAAGACACGCCATTGTGACAATTGCGGGTAAAACGATGAATAAACAAATGTTGATGGAATATTTGGTTAAGTTATTAAAGAATCGTTTATCTTCTTTGCCGTAATAGTAAGCGCTTCTTGGAATAAAGACTGTGGATAATCCCGCAATGATACCGATGATGATATCAATACCTTTAATACCAACAGAATAAGAAGCAACTTCAGTTTTGCTTTCATTAATGAAACCTAAGATGAAGGTATCGGTTTGATTATAGAGAGATATTATCAAAGATAAACTGCATAAAATGAATAGTGGTTTTGCGTATTCCTTAAGTGACCAGGGCATAGTCTTTTTAAAGGAGACAAATTGGCCAACATAACATAGGTTGATAATCGTGGTGATGACTGTGACACCAACAGCGATAAAGGCATAGATATAAAGGTCGTTTGGATTAGTGACAAAGCTGATGATTAAAATCGCACATAATGTTAAGGCGATGATGGATCTAACAGACATGTAGAATTGCTTTTCTAAAGCAATGAAGACCCATTCGAAGGAGAAAGCACCAACGATAAAGTTGATGGATAAAATAAAGATTAAGGCACTAGAATTCTTCAAAGCAGGAACAGTAAAGACCACTAGGCACATTAATCCAAAGGAAAGCATTGTAGCAATTAGTTGCAACAAGAAGAATCCTTGGACTTTATTGGATAGTTTTTCTTTATCATCTCTGACCTTCACGCATTCTCTAACTGCGAGATTGGGAATACCGATTTTTGCTAGAATAAGGAAATAAGCGACAAAGGTATTAGCCCAGGTATAAGCACCGACTGCGGAGTCACCTAAATAACGACAAACCCATGGGAAGGTAATAAAAGATAATAAGGTCAAAACTAATGTCCTTATTATGTTGACGATTACGTTAATCCTGGTGTCGTTTTTCATACAATGAATATCATATACATTTTTGGTGAGTTCTTAAATAAATATTTAACAACATCATTGACCCAATCAAGTATTTATGGAAATTATTATTCCCACTTTATAAAATATAAAGGATGAAGATTTTAGTTGTTTGTCAATATTACTATCCTGAGAATATTGTGATTACCAATATCTCCGAAGAACTAGTTAAGAAAGGTCACGATGTGACTGTTTTAACTGGTAAACCCAATTATGGTTATGGAAAGATTATTCCAGAATATAAGAACGTCAAATACGAAGAAATCAATGGCGTGAAAATCCATAGAGTCAATCTCGTTCCTCGTAAGAAATCCCGTCTTTCTATTATTCAAAATTACCTATCTTTCTGGTCTAATTCCAAGAAATGGGTGAAGAAATGCAAGGAAAAATACGATATTGTGTACTCCATGTCATTATCTCCAGTAACTATTCTTTCAGCTGGGAATCTCTACAAAAAGAAACACAATGTTAAGCATGTTGTCCATTGTGTGGACTTATGGCCAGAGAGTGTTTTAGCGACGAAAGCCGTTAAAGAGAAATCCTTAACTTATAAGATTCTCTATAAATGGTCTAGAGACTTATACAAAAATGTCGATCATGTGATTATCGGTTCCCCATCATACAAAGAGTATTTTGAGAATGTCTTAAAACTCGAAAAGAAAACTACTTTTGCGGTTTTACCATCTCTAATAGAAAAATGTGAAGGCGAGCCACATGAATACGAAAAGAAATTCAATATTTTATATTGCGGTAACTTAGGTATCGTTCAACTCATTCATTTGATTCCGGAAGCGATGTCTCTAGTGACTAATCCCAATATTCAGTTCCACGTTATCGGAATGGGGCCAAAGACCGATGAACTCAATTCTTTAATTAAAGAATATCACCTTGAAAATAAAGTTATTTATCATGGACCTATTCCCGCAAAGAAAGCTGCATCATACTTCTTATCTGCAGATGCTTTATATGTTTCTTTAGATGATTGTGGTTATGTCGGTAAGACTATTCCTAATAAATTAGTGATGTCTATGGCCTTCGGTAAACCAATCGTCGCAGTTTTAAATGGTGATGGCAAAGACATCTTATTAAAAGCCGGTGGTTCAATGGTCGCTGAATTTAATAAAGAGAGTATTGCCACAGCGATTGAACAGATGGCGGATCTCTCTCCTGAAGAAAGAAAAAATCTCGGTCAGATGAACCAAGATTATTACTTCAAGAATTTATCAATTAATCGTACAAGCGAGATTGTGGAAAAAGTCTTACTTGATGAATTGCTCTAAGAAAGGCTGAACAGTCTTAGAAATTGATTCAATAGAATAGAGTTTCAAAACTCTATTTTTTGATTCTTTTCCAAAGTTTTCTCTTTGCGCTTCACTCATATCCAATACTTTTTCTAAAGCATCTTTAATATCGTGAACTTCATGAGAATTAATCCAGATGATTTCCTTGGGGAACTTCTCCATAAGAATAGTGTTTCTTACAGAGATAACTGGTCTACCTGAGGCCATATACTCTAAAGTTTTGCTGGGGATGGAAAATCTATCTAAATCTTCAGAGAATGGACGAGGATTGATTGAGGCTAAAGAATTAGCTTCATATTCCATAACTTTGTTCATTGGTAGTAAGCCTAAGAATTTAATGTTGTTGGCTTTGCCAATCTCCGCTTTAATTCTCTCTTTATCTCCATGATGACCACAGATATATAAATCGACATCATTCCTATTCAATTCTTTGAAGGCTTTAATTAAATTAAAGACTCCGTATTTTTCCATAAGTGCCCCACCAAAGAAGAAATATGGTTTCCTTCCTTCTTTCGGTTTATCAAATGTACGGTCTTCCACAATACCTTCAAAGACTAGACTTGGTTTATTGTTTGGATTAAATAAGTTGCTTAAACCCTGAGTTAAAGCTAGATAACCATCACGGAGTTTAGCTTCCTGTAATAAATGGACTGTATATGATTTATTGGTACCAGAGATATTACTTGGTGAATCAGTGCAAACGGCGACCGCTGGTAAGTGGTATTTTTTATTGATTTTAGTAACCGCTTTCGCGATAGATGTATTAATCGTATCCGTGATAATAATAGAATTAGTTAAGTCTAAAGACTTCATTATCTTATTAACTTGTGGATTAATAGATAATAATCTCCAGATTCTGCCTCCGCTTCTCTTGAGATAATGCCAGGTGATATTGCCATCGACTTTCATGTCTGCTTTGAGATAACTTATTTTTGTTTTGCTACGAGAAAAAGGTCTGATGGAAATGACATCAACTTGGTTATTAATTGCTAAAGAATGGATTAATTTATTATGAAAGTTTTGATTACTGGAATTTAAAGAGATTTTCCATTGGGTGATGAAAGAACGGTAATCTTTTTCTTCTTGTGCGGTTGTGAAATAGATAATTCTCATTTTTTCAAATTCTCCAATAATTCATGAAGTTTTGTCGCGGATTTCTCTATTGTATTATTCTTTGCGGTTTCAATCGCCACTTGGCTCATCTTGGAATCGACATTCTCCATTGCGTTAATGATTTCTTGTTCGTTATTAATATCGACATGATAACCATTTTCCCCATTTCTAATAATATCGAGTGAGGAGACCACTCGATTAGAGGAAATGACTGGAAGGCCATTTGCCATAGCTTCTAAGGTAGTATGGCCAAAGATATCTTCTCCAGATAAGGTTATAAAATAATCACAAGCTTTTAAGACTTCGAATAATTCTTTTTTCTTTAAGAAATCCATTAAGAAAACATTATTAATGTTTTGTTCTTTGATAGTCTTTTCATATTTCTCTTTTTCTTGACCTGAACCAATTAAAAGCAATTTCTCTTCTCTATTTTTAAAGAGGGAAATTAATTGCATGTTGTTCTTTCTCTCGATGAATTGAGAGGCATTGACGAACAAGGTTCCGTCGGGCAATTTCCACTTATTTCTTATCTCCATTTTTTCTCTTTGAGAAAGTGGAGATGATAAGATTTCAGCATTGAAATAATTGCCATATGGATAGTGGCTAATCTTGTTTTGATCCGCACCATAATAAATGAGATATTTATCAGCTTCTGAGCAAGGTGAAAAATAATGTGATGCATGGGAGATAAAATATGTCTTCATCTTCTTTTTCCATTTAGCATCTTTACGAATTACTCCACCGTTGATTTGTAAAACATATGGAATGTTATGTTTAATCATGTAACGGATGGCTCTGATTTCCGCCACTGTGCTATAACCATTCATTACGATAAGATCATATTCTTGATGATGCTTTTTGATATATTTTTTTAGTTCACCAGTAAAAGTATTCTCTCTAGAGAATGCTCCATGCTTAAAGAATATAGCTGGGAAGTTATATTGATTATTTGCATAAAAAGAATCAGGTCTATCTTTGGCTTTGGTTCTTTCAAATAAGACTTGTATATCAGTTAATCTACTTAACTGGTTAAAGACGTGAACTTTGTATGGAGCGGGATGGTTAAAAACAAATAATGTTCTCATATAACTTTTACATTATATATTATTTATTCGCATAATGAAAAATGATATCATTTTTTCATGGACAAAATACCAACCACTTGGAACGAGTTTTTTAAAGAATCACAAAATAAAGAATACTCTATTAGATTGCATAAGTTTTTAGATGAAGAATACGCAAACTATGTTTGTTATCCACCCAGAAAGCTCTTATTCAATGCTTTTAGATTAACTCCTTTAGATAAAGTTAAAGTGGTTATTATCGGTCAAGATCCCTATCATGAACCAGGACAAGCGATGGGTTTATCTTTTTCTGTTCCTCAAACAGTTAAAGTTCCCCCATCACTAGTGAATATCTATAAAGAAATCGAAGATGAATACGATACATCAATAGATAAATCTAATGGTGATTTGACTTGTTGGGCTGAACAAGGTGTTTTGTTACTTAACTCTATATTGAGTGTTAGAGCCCATATTCCTATGAGCCACAACATTAAAGAATACGAACTCTTCTTTGAAGATATCTTAGAAGTCTTAGACAAACAAAAAAAGCCAATCGTCTTTATGCTCTGGGGTGGATCGGCGAGGAAATATAAGAAATATCTCCATAATCCTACACATCTAGTTTTAGAGAGTGCGCATCCTTCTCCATTAGCCGCGAACAAAGGCGGATGGTTTAAAAATAACCACTTCAGATTAGCCAATGAATATTTAAAGAAAAACAAAGTTAGTCCTATTGATTGGCTAAGATAACGGGACTACAATTATCGTAGGAGCTGAGCAGTAACTCGGCTGAGAGGAACCGTGTTCCGGTTCGACTAAACACCTGATCCAGATAATGCTGGCGGAGGTTAAATTTTCGTCCTCCGGGTGTGTCTATCCAGGAGGTATTTTTTATGGATGAACAAACCCACACAAAAAGCAAGAGGAGAAAGCCGATAATCTTTGATAAATTCGGTTGGTTGATCGCTGCTTCTTGCGGACTATTAGCGATTCTATTTTTGCTCGGAGTCGTCGTTAGCTATAAAGTTAAGATTGATGATGTCAAATATGTCACTGATGTCCACTTATGGGACTATTTTAAAGGTCAATTTGAATATGACTGGTCCATGTATGTTACTTTAGCTTTATTAGTACTAGGAATTGTCTTTATTTGTTTAAGTAAATGGAAAACTATTCTTGCTTCTGCAGCAAGTATGCTTTTTATCTTAGCTATTCCAATTTTGGCACTTTCTAGGGAGTTTTTCGCTGCAAATCCCATTGAAAATCTCAGTTCTGTGAGTTTTGGATGGGGTGCAAGTTGTTCGATTGCCTTCACAATTGCCGCAGCAGTTTTGAGCCTTTCTGTGGAATTCAGCAGGAATCCAATAGTCACCAGGCAAATTGCAGAAGATGGTATTTTAATTGCCGCTGCATTCATCTTAAATCTCATTAAAATTCCTCTCGCGGCAGGTGCGGGTTCTGTTAACTTTCAAATGCTTCCA
The DNA here is from genome assembly GCA_045130875.1 of Bacilli bacterium. Classification (GTDB taxonomy): domain Bacteria; phylum Bacillota_I; class Bacilli_A; order RFN20; family CAG-826; genus RUG13091. Next base: position 18,155 of record JBGUQI010000035.1, read on the forward strand.
TTATTCATTATTGCCCTTAGACACGGACCTGCTCATGGTCTAGTTTGTGGTGGCATTATTTATGGCCTTATGACTTGCTTAACTGATGGGTATGGATTCGCCTGTTACCCCTTTGATTATCTCATTGGTTTTGGCAGTGTTATGGTTATGGGATTCTTCAGAAAATTCATTTTTGGAGAAAATCAAATGTGGTATAACGTTAAAGGTGAAATTTTCTTATTCGTTTCCGCATTAATCGCGACCTTCATCAGATTCGTTGGTTCTTGTGCTTCTTCAATGATTGTCTATCAAGTTTCCTTTGTGGGCGCGCTTGAATACAATGCGATATACATACCTGTGAGTGGATTGATTTCCATCATTGTTATTATGGCGGCATATGGTCCATTAGCAAAAGTCGACAAAATGTTTCCTATTAAGAAAACATTGCTCAGTCAGAACTAATTGTCGTTTATATACTCTTTTCTAATTTAATATGTTATATTTATTAGAAAGTGAGGACTTTTGTATGTTATTAGAAGAAGAAAAAGAATTATTAGAAGAATCTGCTCCTGAAACTGAACCCGTTAAGGAAGAAGTCAAGGAAGAAGAACCTAAAGAAGAAAAACCTCAATTATCTGAAGAAGTAATTGAAATTAATAAACCTTCTAAAGAAGATAAACCTTATGACGAAGTTATTGAAGAGGCTCGTCTCAATTTTACTCAGTTCTTTAAAAAAGGTCGTATTAGAAGCTACATCATTATGGGTGTGGTCTTTGTCGTGGCTGCAGCATCTGTATTCTGTATCACTTTCCAAAAGCTTCCCGCTCTCAAGATTGTGGGCTGGTCATTAATCGGTGCCGCTTTAGTGGGTATGATTGTCTACTACATTGTGACACGCAATTCCATGCCTAATGCCACAAAGAAATATATCGCTGTTGTTAATCAACAATTAAACGAAAGAAACTTCTCTGATACAAAGTATCAAGATGTCAAAACTGACACTAAAGATAAACTAGAATTATCCGAACCACTTAGTGATAACATCTATTCTGGTTTAAATAACATTGCCTCTCGTAATGTCATTACTGGACATTTCGCAGGAAGAAGTTTCAAGGTTTGTGATCTTGGTTTATACACCGGTTCCGGAAAACAAAGAGCTTCCGCATTTGTTGGTAAATATGTCTCCCTTCCTAATGATTTACATTTTGAAGGTAGATACATCATCAACATCAAGAGCTCTACGCCTGTTGATTTGCCATCCGACATTGCTGATTTAGCAGTTCTTTCTGATGAAGATGGCGTGGTCATCTATGGTAAAGAAGGTGCGAAATTTGCTTCTGATTTAGGTAAAGATTTCCTTAAACAAATTAAGGATATTGAAGTTAAAGAATCCTTATTAGGATTAAACATTGTTATTTGGGGTGGTCATTCATCCGCGTACGCGTCATACGATGATGCAGTGATGACTCTTCCATTTGAAAAACCATTTAACAAAACCGCTAATGAAAAATATGCAGAAGATTTATTAGCTATTATGAATGCTTTTGCACTATTAGTGAAAAAGGAAAAATAATATGTCAACTTTAGTTGGTCGTTGGTTAGGTATTCAATGCTTTAAGCATAATGGTAGCCTTCATCGTTGTTGGGACCGTGCTTTAGTGTTGGAAAATAATGCTGATTATATTATTACCGCGACAAGAAGAGCTAAAGTCGTAGAGAGTAATGGTAGATGTTGGTTCACTAAAGAACCAGCGGTCACTATTTTCTCTAAAAAAGAATGGTGGAATGCCATCTGCATGATCAAACAAGATGGCATTTGCTACTACTGTAATATTGCTTCTCCAAGTTTACTTGGACATGATTGTATTAAATACATTGATTATGATTTAGATGCCAAATTATTCACCAATCAAGAGATTAGAGTTCTTGACGAAAAAGAATATGCGCATCATAAAGCATCTTATCAATATGGTGATGACTTGGATACTGTCCTAAGATATACCACCAAAATAATCGTGCAAAGAATGAAAAATAGAGAGTTCCCTTTTGATGATGAGACTATCAAGGAATACTACAATCGTTATTTGCAGATGACAAAAAAGAATAAATAATTAGCAAAAATATTCGTTTATTGGTATGAAAGAGATTGTTTTATTAACGCATAATAAAGAAGAAACCATGTCTTTGGCTAGAGGTTTAGCCGATAAACTACCTGATGGAATTACCCTCACTTTTTCAGGTGATTTAGGTGCTGGAAAAACCACTTTTGTGCGTGGCCTTGCAGAGGGTTTAGGCATACAAGAAATTGTGCAGTCTCCGACCTTTAATATCATGAAAATTTACCTTAAAGGTAAAAGACCTCTAATTCATATTGATGCCTATCGATTAGCTGATTTGGATACTGACATCGGATTAGATGAGTATATTGGATACGAAACTGGTATTACAGTTATCGAGTGGCCGATGTATATTGAACGCCTTATTCCAAGCGATGCAATTCAAGTGGAAATTACCAATCTTGGTGCCGATGATAGACGGATAAAATTTATCTTAAAAAATGATGCTTTTTTGGAGATTTTTCGTTAATGTTTACGATTTTATTAGACTCTTCTGATCGTTCCTTAACTGTCGGTTTGGGCAAAGATGATAAGCTGCTCAAGAGTATTTCGTATGAAGCTTGGCAATCTCAATCTGAACATATGATTCCTGAACTCGATTCTCTTTTAAATGAATTCAATGTTTCTATTTACGATATCGATTCAGTTGTAGTCGCAGTTGGTCCTGGTTCTTATACTGGCGTAAGAATTTCTATTACTATCGCAAAAACAATTGCCGCTGTGCTAAATGTGAAGATATATGTGATTAGTTCTTTAAGATGCCAAAAGGATGGCAACAAGCCTTCTATTTGTTTAATCAACGCGAGAAGTGGCCGTTCTTATTTTGGTGTCTATAAAGGCTCAGAAATCATCGTAGATGATTGTATTATGACAAATGATAAAGTGATGGATTATATTTCTAACCATCCTAATTTTGTTATTTGTGGTGATACAAAGTATCTAGGTATTGAAGGAAAAAGGGTGGATATTGCTCAAGAATTATTATCTTTAAAATCTTGTACTTCACCCGTTGAAGAACCGCTTGCGGTTAAACCCGTGTATATGAAGGATTAGTATGGATTATTTATACGTTACTGTAAGAGAAGCTACTGATGATGATGTACCAGCGATTCTTGAATTAGAGAATCTCTGTTTTAAGGCTCCTTGGAACAAAGATAATCTTCACTATGAGATGCACGAAAATCCAGTCGCTAATGTTTGGGTTATTGAATTAGAAGATAGAAGTCAAAACCTCAAATCCGTCGTTGGTTTTTGTGATTACTGGCACACCTTCGATTCTGCGACAATTGCTCAGATTGCAGTGCACCCAACACTTCATAGAAGACAACTCGGTAGTGCGATGATGGATGAAATCATCAATGACTGCTATGCGAAAAAAGTTCAAACTCTAACTTTAGAAGTTAGAGCGGATAATGAAAAGGCTATCAATTTCTATTTGAAACATGGCTTTAAAAAAGAATGTGTTAAACCGAAATATTACTCTAATGGTGATGATGCAATTTATATGATTAGAAAGGTAAATGACTAAGATGGCATTAATACTTGCTATTGAATCAAGTTGTGATGAAACTTCCGTGGCTATCACTAGAGATGGTCAACTTCTTTCTAATGTCGTCAGCACTCAGATAGAGGTTCACCGTAAATATGGTGGCGTCATGCCGGAAATCGCTTCTAGACTCCATGCCGAAAATATCGGTGTCGTTTTAAAAGAAGCGGTTGAACAAGCAGGTATCAAACTAGAGGATGTTGATGCTTTTGCAGTTACTAGAGGTCCTGGTTTAATTGGCGCACTTCATGTTGGCTTACAATGTGCCAAAGCATTAGCAATGCTATATAAGAAACCATTAATTCCAGTTCATCATTTAACGGGACATATATACGCTAACGAATTTATCGAACCATTACAATTCCCGCTTTTAGCGGTTGTGGTTTCTGGTGGTAATAGTGAACTAGTTATCATGGAAGATAATATGAAGTTCAAAGTTATTGGTGAAACTAGAGATGATGCAATTGGTGAATGCTACGATAAAGTCGCTAGAGTGCTTGGTTTGCCTTATCCTGGAGGTCTTCCAATAGATCAATTAGCCAAGGAAGGCGAACATACATATGACCTTCCAACACCTTTAAAAGGCGAGCACACTTACGACCTATCTTATTCTGGATTAAAGACCAATATTATCAATTTGGTCCACAATTTAGAGCAAAAAGGCGAAAAAGTGAACGTTCCTAATATGTGTCGTTCCTTCCAAGATGTCGCTGTTGGACTCGTTATTGATAGGGCCACAAGAGCGGTAGAAGAATACCAAGTTAAACAAGTTATTTTAGCGGGTGGTGTCAGCGCTAATTCCTATCTCCGTAGTGAGATGAAAAAGGAGATGGAGAGAAGAAATATTAAGATTATCATCCCTCCAATGTGGTGTTGTACTGACCAGGCTGCGATGATCGCTAAAGTTGCGGAGCATCTTTACGATATGAAAATCTTCGCTCCTCTATCGTTAGGAGTGGATCCCAACTGGTTTATTGAAGATTACCAAAAATTTGAATAGTAATAATAAAACTAAATTTATATAATTTAAGTCGAGGATTATAATTATGGAACCTATTAAAACAACAAATTTCGAACTATTTGATATCGTACTTAACGGTAGCAAAGAAGAAGTCAAAGAAACAAAGCTTGTCGAACTTGAAGGTTGGGTGAAGACCAATCGCGATAACGGCTCAATCGGTTTTGTGGAATTTAATGATGGTACTTGTTTTAAGAACGTTCAATTAGTTTATAACAAAGAAGCTAAAGGCTATGATGTTTTAACATCATTAAGAACTGGCGCTGCGATTAGAGTGGTGGGCGAAGTTGTCCTTACTCCAGAAAATAAACAACCATTTGAAATCCATGTTCAAGAATGTGAACTCGAAGGTGATGTCGCAGATGACTATCCTCTTCAAAAGAAGAGACACTCCTTTGAATTCTTAAGAGAAATCGCTCACATTAGACCACGCGCTAATACATTCCAAGCGGTCTATAGAGTGCGTTCTGTATTATCTATGGCTATTCATGAATTCTTCCAAGAAAGAGGATTCATTTATGTTCATACACCTTTAATTACCACAAACGATGGTGAAGGTGCTGGTAACGTCTTTGATGTCGTTACTCATGACACAAAAGATCCGAACTATTTCTATGGTCGCAAAGTCAATTTAACAGTTACTGGCCAACTTCACGTTGAACCATTTGCCTTAGCATTCCGTGATGTTTATACCTTTGGTCCAGCCTTTAGAGCGGAGCATAGCAACACCGTTAGACACGCTAGTGAATTCTGGATGGTGGAACCTGAAATTGCCTTTGCCGATTTATCAGATAACATGGATTTAATTGAGGATTGCGTGAAATTCTGTATTAATTACGTCATTAAATCCTGCCCAGATGAAATGAATTTCTTCAACACAATGATTGATAATACTTTGCTTGAAAGACTTAATCATGTTCTCAATAGTGAGTTCAAGAGAATGTCCTATACTGATGGTATTAAATTATTGCAAGAAGCTTTAGCGAATGGCCATAAATTCGAAAACTCCAAGATTGAATGGGGTATGGATTTAGAATCTGAACACGAAAGATATCTCACTGAACAAGTGGTGAAGGGACCATTATTCTTAACTGATTATCCAAAAGATATTAAAGCTTTCTATATGAGATTAAATGATGATGGCAAAACCGTTGCTGCTTGTGACTTATTAGTGCCAATGGTGGGCGAACTCGTCGGTGGTTCTCAAAGAGAAGAGAGATATGAAATATTAAAAGCCAAGATGGAAGCTCTTGGTAATGATAAGGGATTAGAATGGTATCTTGATACCCGCAGATATGGTGGTTGCCGCCATTCTGGATTTGGTATTGGATTTGACCGTTTATTAATGTATATTACAGGTATGCAGAACATCCGTGACACTCAACCCTATCCAAGAACATCCGGATCAATTAAATACTAATTATGGAAGAGAAGAAAGAAGCTAAACAACTTACTCCAGAACAGCAAGAAAGAAAAAACAAAGTCCGTTTCCGTTTGTTTGCCCTTCTGATTCTTTTTGATGCGCTATTACTCATCTATCTCGTCATTGAGATGGTGATGATATTTACTAAAAAATAAATCCTAACTTAGTTAGGATTTTTTATTGCTTATTGATGTCGTTGTTATTCTCCGCTGGGGGAATGTTTTGTGGTTGTGGTTGTTGGTATTGATTCTGCTGAACGTAATGCTGGTTTTGATTGAAACCTTCAAGTGTCTTCTCAAATGCGCTTGTGGATAAACTATACATTCTAATAGTTCTAGCGATTAATGATTGTAAGGCAATTAAATACCATAAGCCACCGACGATAAGGAAGATGGTAAAGACATATCCGCCCCATGCATCAGCAACAAGGTGTGGTGTATTAATTAACATCGGCCAATTGAGAACCAATGAATGGTTTTCAAATTTAAAACAAACGGAGAAATCCCAAAGGAATAAGATGGAACCGAATCCAGTTTCTTTATTAAAGGGGTTATATAAGAAGTCATGATAGATGGCATCTCTTATTAATAAGACCACTCCCGCAACAATGAGAATGAGAACGGCAATATAAGATTGCTTTAAGAATAGTCTCCAGTTCTTCTTTCTCGCGTAGCGGATGAAGTGTTTCTTATTAGTGATTACTTTAGTAATGACGGGATCCGCGACTAAGGTATCTAATTTCTTGCCTTGCCATTTCATCACTCTGGTAATCAAATAGCCGATGTAACCAATAACGACAAAGACTAAAACAAAGATGATTAAAATAGCGAAGATTAATCGCTTATCATTTTCACTTAATGATAGAAAAATGTTCATCTTTGTCCTCCTTATTCAAAGTCAATATTGATTCCTGATGTAGGATTATCGTCATCGTCATCAGCTTCATCAATTTCAAAAATATTTTGGTTTTGAGGGGTTTTTTGCACTGAAATTGTATCTAAATCCCCATCTTTATATTCTTTTTTGGGTTCTTCAAAGATAGGAGCTTCAACATGATAGTCCTCTTCGATGATTGGCTCCTCTTTAATTTCCTCAGGTACTGGTTGAGGTTCTTCTTGTATTTCTTCCATAGGGGGAACTTCTTCAGTTTCTTCTGGAGATTTCAAATATTCAGGAACATAAAATGGATCATTCGAATTCTGAGTTTCAATGATTGGCGTGCTATTGATAATCACATCATTGTTAACTGTATTTGCCGCAGGTGATGAAGTAGCTGTAGCAGGAGTGGGATTGAGTCTTTTCTTGGCTTCGATATCTTCTGGTAAATCATCATATAAAGAACGGCCAGTAAAGAATAAAACAATACCTTTGATAGCAAGATAAATAAACATCACTAAAGCGACGACAGCATAAATCGCTAGGGCCACAATTATCGCTGGTAGCACTAGGAGATAGAGGATTCCTTTAGCAAAACTTTTGAGAAAATTTATCATACCTAACTTATTGTATCTTTTTTAAGTCTTTTAGACAAATAATTATTGATTAAAACAATAATTCCGAGGATAAAAAACAGTATATTAAATAGTATTAATCCAAGGGGTTTATCGAATAATTGATAGAGCCCAGCGAATAAAAATACCGATAATACAACAGCAACTGGAAGAGCGATATAAACAAAAATATTTCGATTCAATATGAGGTGGATAATGATGTAGATAGCGATGAACAAAGCATAGAGAGTGAACATGAACGCTAATGGACCATAGACAAAGACAAAGATAACTGCTAGAGCAACAAAGGAAGTGGAGAGAATGCAAAGTGATAACTCGACATTCTTATTCTCGTTTAGTTCATATCCTAGTTTAGGTAATTCTTCCCTGATTATCATGTAAGTTATTATCTCTTGAGATAATGAGATAAAGAAAATAAAGCAAGGGACTAAATAAGAGAGATATGGGAATTCTGCTAAACCAAAAGCGGTAGCGAATACTTCTACAATACTTCTGCCAAAAATAGCTTGGATTATCGGAATGGAAACATAGGTGAAAATTACTTGTAATGTTGTGGCCACTAATAAAATCCAGAATGAAGGAACTTTCTTTTCAATAAGAAAACCAAACATAAATCCAGATATCACTGAGGGGATAACATAGAAGATGGTGTCATCGATTTTCCATATTGTCACAATCATACAGAGACCAATCGTAGCAATGGCATAGATTGGGAAATATCTCTTCTTACAATGGAGTGTGACAATCGTGGATGTTAACGGTAAAACAAAGACGATCAAAAAGAAGAGTACAGGAACAAATGTGGTTAACAAAACAAATATCACATTTATGGCGGCCATAAGGGCCATATAAGTTATATTTTGTAATAGCGTTTCCTTCTTTTTAGTGAGGTCCATAAAAAAAGTTTATCATTATATAAACATTTTTGCGAAAAAAATCCCAAAAACACACTATCTATATAGTGGAGGGGTTTTATGAAAAAGTTATTTTTATGTCTTCTTTCACTGTCATTATTAAGCTGTAAAAGTAGCGGATTATCCAGCGAAAACTTATCTTTAGATTACGATAGTTTTATAAACCAGCATATTGAGTGGTCAGAGATATTTAACTTTCCTTTGGATAGTTATTATGTTTATATCTATTCTCCATCTTGTGGTCATTGCAAAGATATAAAAGAAGCAGTTCTCTCATTTGCTTATTTGCATGAGGATGGTTTCTATTTTGTCATCTATTCTTCTGAAATAACTGTCATCACAAATACTGAATCCGTAATTGGTAAGGACAATCATGAAGAAGTGGGAATCATAGGAACACCAACATTATTTTTGATCCGAAATCATATCCTTAGCGATGTCTATACTGGGAGCAAAGAGATAATTGCTACAATGTATAATTCCGATTAACAACAAATTGAGAACTTCATAGTTTTATGATATTATCATAATGCTATGCAATACATCGATTTCAAAAATGAATTGAATGAAAAGCAATATGAAGCGGTGACTACCGATTTTCAAAATGTTCGTATTATCGCTGGTGCTGGTAGTGGTAAGACTAGAGTATTAACTTATCGTATCGCTTACCTCATCGCTCATGAACACGTTTTGCCTTGGAAAATATTAGCCATTACCTTTACTAATAAAGTCGCTAATGAGATGAAGAATCGTGTGGTCAAAATGATTCCTGAATGCCAGAAGGATTTAACCATTAAGACATATCACTCTTTTGCGGCGATGTTCTTAAGAAGAGAAATTAACGCCATTAACTTCCCTACAACATTCACAATCTTGGATGAGGAAGATCAAATTAAATTAGTAAAAGATATTGTTAGTGAACTTGGTTTTAAGCGCGGTGACAAAATAGTGGGTAAAGCTATTAGTTATATTGAAAGTCAAAAACTTCACGAGAGATATCCTGATGATATCAGCATTACCAAAGAGCTCTTTGAAGATGAAAAGCTCTGTCTTAAAATTTATACCCGTTATGAGGAAGAAAAATATAAACAAATCGCTCTCGATTTCAACGACTTATTGCTCCAGACAATTAACATTTTAGAAAATAACCCACTTATCCGAGAAAGATGGCAACAAAAAATCGACCATATTTTAGTGGATGAGTTCCAAGATACCAATGATGTTGAATATAAGCTAATTAAATTATTATCTAAGCCCTTTACTTCCCATTATGTAGTGGGTGATCCAGACCAAACCATCTATACATGGAGAGGCGCTAATCAAGATATTATCTTAAATCTTCAAAAAGATTATCTTGATATGCAAACCATTATCTTAGATCGTAACTATCGTTCTACCTCAACCATCTTGGATAGTGCGAATAGACTTATCGCGCACAATAAATTAAGAGTTAAAAAAGATTTATATACTGAGAACAATGTGGGTGATCCAATCATCACTCATCAAAGTCCCTCTTCTGTAGCGGAAGCTGATTATGTAGTGAGAGAGATTAAAAAACTACAGCAAATTGGCGGTTATTCCTACAAAGATATTGTTATTTTATATCGTTCTAACTATTTGACTGTCGATTTTGAAACGGCTTTAGTGAAGAACAGAATTCCTTATCGCATCTATGGTGGTTTGAAGTTCTATCAAAGAAGAGAGATTAAAGATGTCCTTGCCTATTTCCATCTCATTGTGAATGTAAAAGATGACATCTCCTTTGATCGCATTATGAATGTTCCTCGTAGAGGAATTGGTGAAACCACGATTAACATTTTGAAGAAAGAAGCGAGTGACGCTAATGTCAGCATGTATGAGTATATTCGTGACTTAGACGCTTCTAGCACTGATACATTCCTTCCTAAGAAAGCTATTAATGCTTTGAAGATAATGATTACTGTCATAGAAAAAACTCGCGATGATATCAAGAAAAATGAAGAAGTTTTCTCTAAAACATTAGAAGAAATGATTCATTCTTTCGGATATTACGAATATCTAAGTAAAGAAGATGATGGTGATGAGCGCATCGAAAACGTTCGTTCTTTATTCCAAGATATCCGTCATTACTTACAAACAAATCCAGAATCTTCATTTGAAGAGTATTTACAAAACATCGCCCTTATATCCGCACAAGATGAATTGATCGATGGTGATTATGTCACCTTGATGACAGTTCATACCGCTAAAGGATTAGAATATCCTGTCGTCTTTGTGGTGCGATTTAATGCTGGTGTATTCCCACATGTCAGATCCTTTGCCGAGAGTGGCTATAAAGGTCTCGAAGAAGAGAGAAGATTAGCATACGTCGCGATGACAAGAGCGAAGAAAAAACTTTATCTTACATTTGCAGGAGATTACTCCTATGTTTTAGGCGGTAAATTAATGCCTTCTCAATTCCTTAAAGAATCAGGGAACGCTCCTGTAATTAAAGAAGAATATAATCCATTCAAGAGCATGAAGAAACCCACCGAATTCCATTTCGATGATGGCCCCAATATCAATCCTTTTGATTTAGAAAAGAAAGATTATAAACAAGACTTCTCTCAAGAGAACAATGGTATCGATGAGTGGAGTGTTGGTGATGTCGTCATCCATAAGAAATTTGGTCAAGGTGTCGTCATAGAACTTGAAGGTGATGGAATTATCAAAGTCGATTTTGCAGAACATGGTGTAAAATCAATTATGGGTAATCACCCATCAGTTTCTAAAGGAGGTCATAAAGCATGAGTCCTGCTGAGAGAGTAAAAGAATTAACCGAATTATTAGAAAAATATAATTACGAATATTATGTTTTGGATAACCCTTCTGTTACCGATGCCGAATATGACCGTTTAATGCAGGAATTGATTTCTTTAGAAAAACAATATCCAGAATTATTATCTCCCCTCTCTCCTTCTCAAAGAGTGGGTGGACAAGTATTAGATGAATTTAAAAAGGTTTCACATCAAAGGATGATGCTTTCTTTAGCTAACGCCTTTAATGAAGATGACCTTTATGATTTCGATAGAAAAATTAGAGATGTCATCGGCGGCGATAAAGTCACTTATATGGCGGAGATGAAAATTGATGGTTTAGGAATGTCTCTTGTTTATAACAAGAGATTATTATATGCCGCGACAAGAGGTGATGGCACAATCGGTGAAGATGTGACCTCTAATGTTATTACCATTAAATCGATTCCTTCTCATATTGATGTTGATGGTGATTTTGAAATTCGTGGTGAAGTATTCATGCCCAAGAAATCGCTTAAAAAATTAAATGCCGAAAGAGAGATTACTGGAGAACCATTATTTGCTAATGCGAGAAATGCAGCGGCTGGTAGTGTGAGACAACTCGATAGTGCGGTTGCGGCTTCTCGTGGTCTAGATGCTTTCTGGTATTATTTTGTGAATGCTAGAGATTTCAATATTAGATACCATAGTGAAGCTTTAGCATTTGCGGATAAACTCGGATTCAAAACCAATCCTGAGAGACGTTTATGTAACGGTATCGAAGAAGTTATTGAATACATTAAAGAATACACAATTAAAAGACCTGATCTCCCCTACGACATCGATGGTGTCGTTATCAAAGTGGATGATATGTCATTATATGACAAACTAGGTTATACTGCGAAAACCCCAAGGTGGGCTATTGCTTATAAATTCCCACCCGAAGAAGTCATCACCAAGTTAACTGATATTATCTTTACCGTTGGTAGAACTGGCAAAATTACTCCTAACGCTGTTTTAGAACCAGTGAGAGTGGCAGGTTCTACAGTTCAAAGAGCAACACTTCATAATGAAGACTTTGTTGCTGAAAAAGGTTTGATGATTGGTGACTATGTCGTTTTAAGAAAAGCTGGAGATGTCATTCCTGAAGTCGTTAGGGCGGTAGAAGAAAAACGTGATGGCACACAAGTACCATTTGAAATGATTAATAATTGTCCAGAGTGTGGCATGCCTTTAGTGAAGGTTGATGCGATGCATTTCTGTGTTAACCCTGATTGTCCAGCGAAACAAATTGAAGGTATTATTCACTTTGCTAGTAAAGACGCAATGGACATCGAAGGTATGGGTGAAAAAGTGGTGGAACAGTTCTTTAATCAGGGATTTTTCACCAATATAGTGGGGATTTACAGCCTTATGGACCATCGTGATGAGGTTATTGCCCTTGATGGTTGGCAGTCCAAATCCATCGATAATCTCATTGATGCGATTGATAAGAGTAAGAGTAACTCTATGGAGAAGCTGCTCTTTGGTTTAGGTATCAAAGAAGTCGGTGCAAAGATGGCTAAGACCTTATCTCGTATTTATCAAAACTTAGATAATCTTTCCAAAGCTACTGAAGAAGAATTATTAGAGATTCCTGATGTCGGTCCAGTTCTTGCTCGTAGTTTGACTAATTGGTTCAGCAAAGAAAAGAACCAGCAATTAATTGAAGATTTAAGAAGCGTGGGTGTGAACTTTAATTATTTAGGTTCGACTGCTCAAGCGGCGAATTCATATTTCTCTGGTAAGACAGTTGTGCTTACAGGTACTCTTGATTCTATGGGAAGAAAAGAAGCGACTGAGAAATTAGAAAACTTAGGCGCTAAAGTTACAGGTTCTGTATCTAAAGCCACAGATGCTGTTATCGCTGGTCATGACGCCGGTAGTAAGTTAGATAAAGCTCAAGCTTTAGGAATTACAGTCTTGAGTGAAAGTGAATTCTTGGAGTTAATTAAATAGTATGGGTGCGAAATTATTCTTTACACGTATCACATTCCCTTTCGCTGCTGGTTTCACTTGGCTTAAAGATCTTTTATATCGTCCTACAAAGAAATACAAAGCCCTTAAAGATAAACATAAAGGTGAAAGGTGTTTTATTGTCTGTACTGGTCCATCCTTAACTTTAGAAGACGTTAATAAATTAAAAGGAGAATACACATTCTCCATGAATAACATTTTTAAATGTTATGGTCAAACCGATTGGAGACCAACATATTATGGTCTCAGCGACTATCGTGTCTATCATCGTTTAAAGAAACAAATCAATGATCCTGAAACCTTAAAAGATTCCATCTTCCTATATTCACAATTTGAAGTGATGTATCACGGAAGAAAGAATCCGAAAGCGGTTCCTATTTATTGCTCCAACCATAGAAACACTATTTCATTGATGAAAGATTTATCTTATAAACACATTGGTTTATCCAAACGTTTAGATAAATATGTAAACAATGGTTGTACCGTGGCCTTTATCTTAATGCAACTCGCTATCTATATGGGTTTTAAAGAAATCTATATGCTCGGTGCTGATTGTACTTACCAAGGTAAAGCACATTCTGACTTAGCCCCCAATAGCGAAAAGCAAAAAGTGGGGAAGAATGATGGCCTTAAAATTATTGATATCTATGGTTCGATGTTAAAAGACATCCCTGAGGATGTCCATTTCTATAATGCTACTAGAGGGGGAATGTTAGAATTATTCCCTCGTGTGGATTTAGACGAAGTGTTAAAGAGAAAGTAAATAATCGATAAAATCTCTTACCGCTCCATCACCGCCATCAAAGGCGCTGACGTATGTAGCGGTTTTTTTATTGATTTCCATCGCATCATTTGGAGCGAGTGATTCTTTGACTAATCTCATACATTCTAAATCGGTGATATCATCGCCAGCATAAGCGACTTCTTCGGGTTTAAGATTGAGTTTCTTCATGATCTTTAAAAGACATTCTTTTTTATCGTTAATGCCTTGGTGGACTTCAATGATACCTAAATCCGCTGCTCTTCTCTCGACGATTTTGGATGTTTTGTTAGTGATAATGGCGACGATGACACCTGCTTTTTGGAGGAGTTTGATACCTTGTCCATCTTTCACGGAAAAAGCTTTGTATTCATCACCTTTTTCAGAGAGATAGATTTTACCATCTGTTAGTGTTCCATCGACGTCTGTTGCAAATAGTTTAATCATAATTAAAATATCGTTCTTCTTTTTCTTATTAAAATGTTATCATATTATCGCAAAAAGTGGGAATTTTTATGAAAGTTGTAGCACTAGTGCCCATTAAACTTCACTCTGAAAGAGTCAAAGACAAAAACAAAAGGCTTTTAGGTAAGTATCCTTTAGCCTACTATGTTCCAGAGACCCTTTCTAAAGTTAAGGGCATCGACAAGATTTATATTTATTGTAGCGATGAAGAAGTGAAGAAATATGTTCCTTCCTCATCCACCTTCTTAAGAAGAGAAGCCTGGTTAGATGGCAATACCGTTAAAGGCAAAGATATCTATACCGCTTTTATCAATGAGATAGATGCGGATATTTATATCCTCGCTCATACGACCTCTCCATTTTTAAAAGTGGAAACCATTCAAACCGCTTTAGATAAAGTCTTATCTGGCGAATACGATAGCGCTTTCTCCGCAAAGAAGATTCAAACCTTTATTTGGTATAAAGGTCAAACCTTAAACTATGACTTAAACGATGTTCCTAGAACTCAAGATATTGAACCCATCTATTACGAAACCTCTTCCTTCTTTATCTTTAGGAAAGAAATCTTCACTGAACACGGAAGAAGAATTGGTTTCAAACCTTATATTCAAGAAGTCGATAACATCGAAAGCGTCGATATCGATGAACCCGATGATTTCGCCTTCGCCTCACTTTTAATGAAGGAGAAAGAAAAGAATGAATAAGATGATTTTTATTGCTGGTCCATGTGTCATCGAGAGTGAAGAACTCGTGATGAAAGAGGCCAAAGTTCTTAAAGAGATCGCTGAGAGATTAAATTTAGATTTCTATTTTAAAGCTTCTTTTGATAAAGCCAATCGTACCTCTATCCATTCTTTTAGAGGCCCTGGCATCGAAGAAGGATTACGTATCTTAAAGAAAGTAAAAGATGTCTACGGATTGAAGATTTGCACTGATATTCATGAAGCTTGGCAAGCAAAAATGGCTGCAGAAGTAGTGGATATTTTGCAAATTCCCGCCTTTTTATGCCGTCAAACCGATTTATTAGTGGCTGCCGCTAAGACGGGTAAAATCGTCAATGTAAAGAAAGCACAATTCCTCTCTGCTAAGGATATGTCCAACGTCTTAAACAAACTTGAAGAGAGCGAATGTAAAGAAGCCTGGTTGTGTGAAAGAGGCTCTATCTATGGTTATAACACCTTAGTGGTGGATATGACTAATATCATTGAAATGAAGAAGATGGGCGTTCCAGTCATCTTTGATGCTACCCATTCAGTTCAAAAGCCTGGTGGTAATGGTTCTTCCACTGGTGGTAATAGAGAATATGTTGAATATTTAGCGAAGTCTGCAATCTGCTGTGGTGCGGATGGCTTATTTATGGAAGTTCATCCTGATCCAGACCACGCTTTAAGTGATGGACCTAACATGGTTTATCTAGATAAACTTGAAGATATGCTAAAGAGAATCTTAAAGATTAGGGAGGATATCAAAAATGAGTGTCATTAATGATGGCAAAGCCGTATTTAATGAAGAGATTGATGCCCTGGTTGCAGTTAGGGACCATCTTGGTGAAACTTTTGAACAAATTTTTAATCTCATCATCAATACCAAAGGTAAGGTTGTTTTTACCGCGATTGGTAAACCCGGTCATATCGCCTCCAAGATTGCGGCAACATTCTCCTCTTTAGGTATTCCTTCTTTCTATATGCATCCCTCAGAAGCCCAACATGGTGACTTAGGAATGCTGCAAAAACAAGACTTAGTAATCGCTATCTCTTATTCTGGTGAATCAGGAGAAGTGGTGAGAATCATTCCTAACATCAAAGCTTTAGGCATTACTGTTGTGGGTATTACTGGCAAAAAGAATTCCACATTAGAAAAGAGCGTTGATGTCTGTGAAGTATTCCCTCATATCGATGAAGCTGGTTATTTAAAACTCGCTCCCACATCATCCACAACTGTAGCGCTTGTCTATTTTGATGCGATGGCTATTGCCATTTCTAAATATAAGAAATTTGATGAACATAACTTTGGTATGTTCCATCCTTCTGGATTATTAGGCAAAAAGATTCTTATGAAAGCCAAGGATATCATGGTTAAAGAAGAAGAAAATGCCACCTGTCATCCCGAAGCTAATCTCGTTGATGCGATATCCGAAATGTGCTCTAAGCCTATTGGATTATTAAACGTCCTTGATAATAAGGGTCACCTTTTAGGTGTTATCACTGATGGTGATATCAGAAGAGCCATTCAAGCCAAGAAATCATTAGAAAAGACTCTTTGTAAAGAGATTATGAACACTCATCCATATGTGGTGAAAGCCAATGACTTAGTCGTTGACTGCTTACAGTTCATGATGACGAATAATGTTCATTCCGTTCCAGTCACTGATAAAGAAGTGGTTGTGGGAACGTTACAGCTTAAAGATATCTTTAAAGAAGGTATAAGATAAAAAAGAGGCATGAGCTTAGCTCATGCTTTTTGTTAATGATTCAAATATTTTTAGATCCTCATTGGTGGTAATTTTGAAATTCATCTTATTACCTTCGACGAGGTGTATTTTGTGTCCCGCTTTTAAGACTAATGTGGCATCATCAGTAGCATTTGTCTCACCTTCTTCGATAGCCTGGTTATGGGCTAAGACAATAAGGCGATATCTAAATGTTTGTGGAGTTTGGCTTTGATATAGTTCATTTCTACTAGGAATGTCACCAATAGTTTCACTATCTTCACTTTTAATAATAGTGTCTGTTGCTCTAATAACAGTATCGACTGCCTCAAAGGTTTTACAGTCTTCGATGTTCTTAGTGATGATTTCTGGTGTCACTAGTGGACGAGCCCCATCATGGATAAGGATGATATCATCATCTTCCGCACCAATAGAGGAAGCGGTTTTTAAACCGACAGATACAGAAAGTTGACGAGTATTTCCACCTGGAACAATGGCTACAACCTTATCTAATTGATATTGTTCACAGATGTTTTTCATATCATCCAAATAATCTTTTAAGATAACAAGAATAATCTTGTCGATTTCAGGATGTTTTTGGAAAGCCTCAAGAGTGTACACAATTAAAGGTTTATCGTTGACGAGAACGAATTGTTTAGGAGTCTTGAGATCCGCCATTCTAGAGCCGGAACCACCGGCAACGATAAGAGCAATTTTCATAATTCAATTCTATTCTCTTTTAACTAACTTTTAAATGTTATCTTTTTTGCAATTTTTATATATAAAAAGAAGAACCGGTGATAAAATACGAATTAATATGAAACCGATTAATAAGGAAGTCTTAAAAGTCGCCGCTCATAAGATGATGTTCGATATGGAAGAGTCTCAATATGATACTCTTCTTAAAGATTTTGAAACCATCTTAAAACAGATGCGCTATATATCAGAGATTCCTGGTATTGATGATGTCGAACCAATGACTTTTCCTTTTGATGTTTCTATTGATTATTTAAGAGAGGATATTCCTCTTCAAGTCTATAGCAGAGAAGAAGTGCTGAAGAATTCCCATTCCGTGAAGGATGGACAGATTGAACTTCCCAAGGTGGTTAAGTAATATGAACTATTTAGATTTGACCATCTTAGAAATCCATCAAGCTTTGCTTGATAATAAAGTGACTCCTCTTGAATTACTTCAAGAATCTTTAAAAAGAGCGAAAGAAGATAACAACAATGCTTTTGAATATATTTCTGAAAAAGAAGCATATGAAGCTTTGAAGGGATTAGATAAAAAAGATAAGAACAATATCATGTGGGGTATTCCTTTTGCTATCAAAGATAATTTCTCTACGAAAGATATTCCCACAACAGCATCAAGTAATATTTTAAATGGTTATAAACCAATCTTTTCTAGTGAAGTTTACCAGAGATTAATTAACGCTGGTGGAATTCCTATTGGCAAAACCACACTTGATGAACTTGGTATGGGAGGTCAAGGAATATCTGGACATAAAGGTCCAACATTTAATCCCTATGACCCCAGCCATAAACATATGATTGGCGGCTCTTCTTGTGGCTCTGCTTCAGTGGTGGCAAGTAATATAGTTCCTCTCGCTATTGGTAGCGATACAGGTGATAGTGTACGTAAACCAGCTAGCTATGCTGGTCTAGTTGGATTTAAACCTACATGGGGCAGGATATCTAGATTTGGCTTATTCCCCTTTGCTCCATCCTTAGATCATGTTGCTTATTTCACTAGAAGCGTCGATGATAGTGCGGCTATCTTAGAGGTAATCGCTGGCTATGATGAAAAGGATATGACTAGCTCTAAAAAACCTGTTATTTGCTACGAAAAATGCTTAAAACACAGCAATTCTTATAAAAAAGTGGCTATCATCAAAGAGATTTATGATTCTATTTCTGATAAAGATATACTTCTATCATTTGATAAAACCATCAAGTCTTTAGAAGAAAAAGGTGTAGAGATAAATTATGTTTCTATAGATGAGAAATTATGCCGTGCAATTTACCCGACATACATTGTTATCTCATCTGCGGAAGCCACTAGTAATAACGCTAAATTAGATGGCATTAAATACGGTCCATCTTGCGACGAAAAAACTTATGAAAAGATAGTGATGGAGAATAGAACGAAAGGATTCTCTGAACTTATTAAGAGGCGTTTCATTATTGGTTCATATTCTTTGCTCAGTGAGAACCAAAATGAAATCTTTATTAGAGCCCAGAAGTGTCGCCGTTTGATAGTGGATGCTTTTAACAACATCTTAAAAGAAAACGACTTCATTATTCTTCCAGCCGCACCTAGCACCGCTCCATTGTTCAAGAAAGATTCTTCCGCAGTTAATGATAAATTCATCCTTGCTGATAACTATCTATGCTTTGCTAATTTTGCAGGTTTACCATCATTAACTGTTCCAATGGGCAAAATTGATAATCTTCCATATGGTATAAACATTACCGGAAGAGCTTTTGAAGAAGATAAAGTATTAAGTATATCTTTAGATATAGAAAACATTACAGGTTTAAAGAACCTTTCTGCTCGGGAGAAATGATATGAACTTCGAAGCGATTATTGGTCTTGAATTACATATCGAAATGAAAACTAAGAGCAAGATGTTTTCTTCTGCATCTGTATCATTTGGTGATTTGCCAAATACCAATGTTGGCTTAGAGGATATGGCGTTCCCTGGTTCCTTACCTTTAGTGAATAAACAAGCAGTGGTCAACGCGATACGTGTGGCAAGTGCTCTTCATATGACAATTGATGATGAATTATGGTTTGACCGCAAGAATTATTTTTATAGTGATTTACCAAGAGGATACCAAATCACTCAATATAAGAGACCTTTAGGTCTAAATGGTTATTTAGATATTGATACTCCTTATGGAGTAAAGCATATTAGCTTAGAAAGATTACATATTGAAGAAGATACATGTAAACAAATCCACACTAAAGACAAAACATATATCGACTATAACCGTTCTGGAATACCTCTATTAGAGATTGTTACAAAACCAGATTTGAGAAGTAGTGAAGAAGCGATGTTATTCATTGAGAAGATCCGTTCAATAGTTTCTTTCTTAGATGTCAGTGATGGACGTATGGAAGAAGGTTCACTTAGATGTGACATCAATGTCTCTATTAGACCTATTGGTTTTGATAGATTTGGTTCAAAAGCGGAAATCAAAAATGTTAATACTTTGAATAATGTTAAACAGGCAATCGATTTTGAAATCAAAAGACAGCATAAGTTATTGCTTACTGGTTTATCAGTGAAACAAGAAACTAGAAGGTTTGATGAATTGACTCATGAAACTATTTCAATGAGAAATAAGACCGACGCAATTGACTATAAATATTTCACTGAGTCTAATATTCCTCCAATTAAATTGAGCAAAGAATTCATTAATGCTGCGATTGAATCATCAAATGAATTAGCGGAAGATAAATATCAAAGATATTTAAAACTAGGTCTAAGCGAATATGACGCTAGGTTATTAACCAGCGATAAAAATAGATGTGATTATTTTGATAAGACATTAATGTATTGTTCATCTCCAAAGCTCATCGCTAACTGGGTTTTAGTGGACATTCAATCAATCTTAAAGAAAACAAACACATCAATTAAAGACTTCTCCATATCTCCTCAACGTTTAGCGGAATTAATTGTCTATATTGAAACTGGTGTTTTAAGTAATAAACAAGCAAGAGAAGTGTTTGATATTATGCTCAAAGATGATAGGTCAGTTGACATCATTATTAAAAAGTTAAATATCACCAACATCATAGATGAAAAATATATTTCAGATGCCATTAAAAATATCTTAAACAATAATCCACAGTTGATTATTGATTACAAAAATGGTAAAGATAAAGCGGTAAGTTTTGTGATTGGTCAAGTAATGAAAATTACTGAAGGTAAAGCTAATCCCAAAATTACCAGCGAATTAGTGAAGAAAGAATTGATGGAGAAATAGTTATGGCAATTCTAGTAACAGGTGGAACAGGATACATTGGTTCCCATACAGTCGTGGACTTAATCAATCATGGTTATGAAGTCGTAATCGTGGACAATTTCTGCAATAGCAAACCTGAAGTTTTAAATCGTATTGAAAAAATCACTGGTAAAAGACCAACATTTTATGAAGTTGATGTCTGCGATGAAGGCAAGATGCGTGAAGTTTTCAAAAAGGAAAACATCACTGACATCATCCACTTTGCGGGATTAAAGAGTGTGGGTGAATCCACGCAAAAGCCAGGCTTATATATCCGTAATAATATTGGATCCAGTATCGTCCTTCTCAATTTAATGAATGAATTCAAAGTCCGTAACCTTGTTTTCTCCAGCAGTGCAACTGTCTATGGTATCCCCACTCATGTCCCATTATCTGAAAACGACAAAATCGGTGGCTGTACCAATCCTTATGGTCAAACTAAATTAGAAATTGAATATATGCTTATGGATTATGCTAAAGAGCATAAGGATGCTAATATTGCCATCTTAAGATATTTCAATCCTATCGGTGCACATGAATCTGGTTTAATCGGTGAAGATCCAAATGGTATTCCTAATAACTTAATGCCGTATATTACTCAAGTTGCCGTAGGCAAAAGAGAACACTTAAATGTTTATGGTAATGACTATAAAACCATTGATGGTACTGGTGTTAGAGACTATATCCATGTAGTCGATTTAGCGTATGGTCATTTATGCGCCCTTAAGAAGTTAGAAGAAAAACCCGGTTTAGTGGTTTATAACTTAGGTACTGGTAGAGGCACAAGTGTTCTTGAACTAGTCCACGCTTTTGAAAAAGTTAACAACATCAAAGTTCCTTATGTCATCTGTGAAAGAAGACCTGGTGATGTCGATGAAAACTACGCCGATGCAACCAAAGCATATAAGGAGATGGGCTTTAAAACAAAACTAACCATTGAGGATGCTTGCCGTGATTCTTGGAGATGGCAAAAGAATAATCCCAATGGATTTGATAAGTAATTTATTTACTTATTAATATCGGCCCGTAACTCAGCTGGATAGAGTACCTTCCTCCTAAGAAGGGAGTCGGACGTTCGAATCGCCTCGGGCCGGCCACATTAAATCCCACATCGGGATTTTTTGTTTGCTAAATAATAATTATTATTGATTTATTTTTTTGTTTTTATTACAATCTTTTCTTGTCTGGGTCTGTAGCTCACCTGGGAGAGCGCCTCCATGGCATGGAGGAGGTAGAGGGTTCGATCCCCTTCAGATCCACCAGAAATACCCGCTACCCCAATTGGGGATAACGATAAAGAAGTCCTGAGAAATCAGGGCTTTTTCTTAATTGTCCCGAAAAAACGGGGAAGTCGAAACATACACCGTGCTTTTTAAAAGTTGCGCTTACTGTATTTGGTAAATATTTCTTTATTAATATATTTTCATTTTTTAAAATGATTTTGTATGGGAAGAAAACTAATACCTGGTATCAATGATTTAGAATCTCAATATCCAGAGATAGCTAAGCAGTGGGATTTAGAAAGAAACGAAGGTGTCAAACCAAATGAAGTGTTTGCGCATTCCAATCTTTCTTATTGGTGGAAATGCGAGAAAGGCCATTCATATCCAATGGTTGTTGGAAATAAAACTGGAACAAGATCAAATGGATGCCCGATTTGTGCAAACAAAATGATCGTTCCTGGCATAAATGATATATGTACCTCCCATCCAGATATTTCTAAGCATTGGGATTATGACAAGAATGGTGATTTAAAACCCACTGATTTTGGTGCAGGCTCAAATAAATATGTATTCTGGAAATGCGATAAAGGACATTCCTTTGACGCAAGAATATACAATATGATGCACACACGTAGAAAGGCGTTTTATTGCCCTGTTTGCGATAATGCACAAATAGAGGTTGGCTATAATGATTTGGCAACCACTCATCCAAAACTAATAGAAGAGTGGGACTATGATAAGAATGATGTGCTACCAACACAGGTTACTGCTGGGATGCGAAAGAAAATAGTGTGGTGGAAATGCAAAAAGCATGGTCATTCATTTCCTTCTTCGATTGAATTAAGAGCAAAGCGTGATATTGGTTGCCCTTATTGTTCTAATCAAAAACTCTTAAAAGGGTTCAATGACACCGCAACACTTTTGCCTGAAATATTAGATTATTGGGATTATGAGAAAAACGATAAAGGGCCAGACGAATATATAGGCGCTTATTCCAATAAAACTGTTAGTTTAAAATGTTCACTTGGACACCAATTTGAGACCACAATCGGTTCTTTCAATAGAGGAGATAGATGCCCTTATTGTGGGAATAAAAGGGTTTTGGTTGGTTTTAATGATTTAAAAACCACCAATCCTTCTTTAAGTGAAGAATGGGACCAGGAAAAGAATGGTATTTTAACACCTGAAATGGTTACCCGAGGTTCTGATAAAAAGGTCTGGTGGAAGTGCAAAATGGGGCATTCCTGGCCGGCCGTTATTAGCTCAAGAGTTAGAGGAAATGGATGCCCTATTTGTTCAAAACAATATCAAACATCAATTGCAGAAAAAGCCGTTTGCTTCTTTTTATCTAAACATTTTGAAGATTTGGAAGAAAACATTCACTTGCCATCTTTAGGAAAAAGAGAACTGGATATTTATATTCCTTCTATAAGATTGGGAATCGAATTTGATGGGCAAAATTTCCATAAGAACCAAAAGAGAGATTATCAAAAAGATGAATTGTGTGAAAAGAACGGAATTACATTGCTAAGAATAAGAGAAGATGGATGTCCCATTTATGAAAGTTCATCAGTTAAAATAGCATCACCACAATATCACGGAGACATCAAATTGCTTCAAGAGCCGATTAATAAAGCAATCGTTTTTATAAACCAAAAATACAAAAAAGAGATTCCTTTAATAAACAATATTGAGAATAGTATTAGCGACATTAACGAGAGATTCTATTTATACAACAAATCTAATTCGTTAGAAAACAAAGCTCCTGATCTTGCTAAAGAATGGAATTATAAGAAAAACGGAGACCTTAAACCAAGCATGATAAGTGTCGGATGTAACTCAAAGGTGTGGTGGATTTGTGATAAAGGCCATGAATGGCCTGCAGTTGTCGCCGCAAGAGTAAGAGGAAATGGTTGTCCATATTGCTCTGGGAAAATGGTTTTAAAAGGGGCTAATGATTTAGAAACCCTTAACCCCGCCTTAGCTAAACAGTGGAATTATAAGAAAAACGGAACTTTAACTCCCCAAATGGTCACTGTTGGATCAGATAAAAAAGTTTGGTGGACATGTGATAAAGGTCATTCATGGGAAGCGCCCATCGCCAATCGTGTAAAAGGAGCGGGTTGCCCGTATTGTTCTGGTTTATTGGCATTCAAAGGCGAAAACGATTTAGAGACGCTATATCCAGAAATAGCTAAGCAGTGGGATTATGAGAAGAATGGTTCTTTGAAACCAAGCGATATTGTTCCAGGATCTGAAAAGACAATATGGTGGATTTGTGATAAAGGCCATTCT
This sequence comes from Bacilli bacterium, assembly GCA_045130875.1. GTDB lineage: Bacteria > Bacillota_I > Bacilli_A > RFN20 > CAG-826 > RUG13091. Next base: position 42,617 of record JBGUQI010000035.1, read on the forward strand.
TATCCCGCGGTAGCAAGAACCAGAACATATCTCAAAACTGGCTGCCCTGTGTGTCAAAACAAGAGAGTAATTAAAGGAGTCAATGACCTCGAAACTCTTGTCCCAGAACTAGCAAAAGAATGGAATTATGATAAAAATGGTTCGTTGCTTCCTTCACAAGTAGGTGGCGGTGGTGGCTCACACAAAAAAGTTTGGTGGATTTGTAATAAAGGCCATGAATGGCCGGCAACCTTATCATCGAGGATAAAACTCCATACAGGATGTCCACAATGCTATTTAGAATCTAAAAAGAAGGGCTAAAATATTTTGATATGATAACAACAACAAAAGAACTGGAATTCGAATACTCATTAAAGTATGAAGATTTATGCAATCATTTAAGACATAAATACGGTTTAATAAATGGGCCTTATTTCTTGAACGAAAAATGCAGAACCGTGAATCACTCCATAAAAAGAACTGAAGAAGGATTGTTTATTCATCACATCAAAGAAAATGAATTTATTTTGCTCGCAAATACTGAATATGCAATTAAAGCTCCTTATGAATACCAAAAGGGAGAAAACTTAATTTATTGTAATTATTTTGAACACATGTTTCTCCATATTGCCATCGTTAAAGAATTTTTGAAATTAAAAATGGTTGAAAAGACAAAGATGGCTGTAGGTATTGGTGGTCTCATTAACTATATCTTTCCAGAAATAATTGATTATTTGAATGGTTATCAATATAAAAAAGAATACTTGAAAACCGCTCTT
>JBGUQI010000036.1:0-18849 GCA_045130875.1 Bacilli bacterium
ACTTCCCATTCGAAAGAAGTAAGTTCCCTCCAAAGTTAGGAGGTTGATAGGTTAGAAGTGTAAGCACGGTGACGTGTTCAGCTGACTAATACTAATAGAACGAGGACTTAATTTCTTAAAATTTTTACTGAGTAAAAAATAATGAAAAATAAAATTTAAGGTTTTGATTAACAGACAAGAACAAATGTGATAATATCTAGTTTTGAGAGAACAACTTCTCTTAAAAAAAGTCTGGTGGTGATGGCGCGGTGGACACACCTGTTCCCATCCCGAACACAGAAGTTAAGCACCGTAGTGGCGAAGATATCCGAAAGGACAAAATAGCGAGCCGCCGGGCTTTTTTTATTTATAGAATATAAATAAGAAAAATATTATTAATATTATTTAAATAAGCATATCAATATTGCTATAATTGTCTCACTGAGGAGGTAATATTATGAAAATCAATGTCAAAAGAATTAGAAGCGTTTTACATGAAAAGAATAAAGAAATGCTCAAAGATAACGATAATTATATCGAGGAATTAAATACCGAATTAATGAACGACGATCTCCTTTTAGTGGAATCCGATAAAGATGCGACTTTTACCATCGTCTTCGTCGAAAGCGGTGGCTCCGAAGTCGAATTTGTGAAAATCTTCGATAAATTAGAAGATCCCATTATCCTTTTAAGTAATTCCAAGAACAATTCCTTACCTGCCTCATTAGAGATTAAAACTTATATCCAAAATCATAAAAGACACTGCTTACTCCTTTTAGGAGATGAAGAACAAGTTGCAGATGGTATCAGAAGTGCCTCCTTATTATTCGGGGCGATGAAGAGCATCGATAACACAAATCTCGGTGTTATCGGCACTCCCTCAGACTGGTTAATCGCCTCGCAAGTCAACTATTCTTTAGTGAAAGAAAAATACAATATCAACCTCATTGATATCCCGATGTTAGAACTGGAGATTGAATTAAAAAATGATGAACCAGTCGATATTCCTCATTTCGAACAGCTCCAGAAGAAATTCAAAAATAAAGAAACTTTAAACGGCGCTTTAAAGTTCTATGGCGCTTTAAAAAGAATCGTTAAAAGATACAATTTATCCGGTTTAACCTTAAGATGTTTTGATTTATTAACTCCTTATAAAAACACCGCTTGTTTAGCCTTTGGCTTATTAAATGAAGAAGGGATTACCGCGGCTTGTGAAGGAGACATTCCTTCCTTGCTCACCATGTATTTTGTAAGAGCCCTCACTAACATGCCTTCCTTCCAAACTAACCCCTCAAGCGTGAATTTAAAAGAGAACACTATTTTATTCGCTCATTGCACTTTGCCCCTCAATATGGCGCAAAAATATACATTAACTAGCCATTTCGAAAGTGGACTAGGTATCGGTATCAAAGGCGAGATGCCTTTAGGCAAAATCTCCGTGGTAAAAGTTGCACCAAGCTTAAAAGCCGATGATTCTGTTTCCTTCTATGGAACGATTAAAAGAAACCTTTCCCTACCGAATTATTGCCGTACCCAAATCGAAGTGGAAGCCGATGAGAATGGGTTAATCTCCTTATATAAAGATAGCTTTGGCAATCACATGATTATCACCTATTCTGATTGTGTGGGATCTTTCTATACATTGCTTCACATTTATGATGATAGATACGAGAAAACTCATCCTGAAGAAAAGAAATAATTTTGAATTAATTCAATAATTATCTATAATAGCAACGTAGGACACTATGAAATTTAAAGTCAGTAACTTAGTCTATAACTTATTGCTCAATTTCGCAGTTTGCGTGATGCTCACATTGACCGCGCAGTTTTTGAACAATAATGGTTTTATCGTTACTGTTCCAGATGTCTTTGTGAACTTTGCTATTTCATATCCTATTGCTATTGCAATAGGTATGTTAGTTCCCTTGGTGAAAATCGGGAAATGGTTTACCGCTTTATTCGGAGTGAAGAATGATACTTACACTCATAATCTCGCTTACCGTTTATTGGCGACATTTATCGCTTCTCTGATTTATTCATTAATTCTCTCGCCATTATCTTATCTAATAAATAGGTTAATTTATGACCCATCATATCCCATCGGACAATATGTCATAGATTGTTTAAGAACCATCCCCGTCATGGTGGCGGTTGGATTCCTCTCTTCCATCTTCTTCGATATCCCCGCTTATCGATTAGCGCATCATATAGATCCAGAATTCTAGGAATTACCCTTTGCTAAGAAAAGGGTATTTTTTATAATTGTCTTTTTTGACTCTTTTATACGCGTATGCTTGACACATATATGCATTTTAAGTAAAATACAATTTGCCCTAAAAAGGGTTTCTTATGGAAAAAGAAAAAAATAGCAAAAGCTTAAATATTAAAACCGAAGACATCATTAAACTTGCAGCCCAAACAGCCTGCAACTCTTATGGTGTGGTCGCTATTGCTAACAAAGATGATGTTGATCTCATCTCCAAAATTACCAAGAAAGGAAAAATGGAGAAAGGTGTTTTCGTGACCAAACATTCCGATGGCACCTTTGCTGTAAGCATTTACTTAGTATTGGCGCAGGAAATAAAGATTACTGAAGCTTTAAGAGAATGCCAAAAGAGTATTTGGTTTGTTCTTAACAAAAAGTATCCAAAGATGTGCCGCGCAGTTAACGTTTATGTTCGCGAACTCCGCTAGGAAAAATTATGAAAAATATTAATGGTCAAACATTAAAACAGATGTTTATTTCAGGTGGCAACAACCTCTATAATCACTATCCTGAAGTTGATGCCCTTAACGTCTTCCCTGTACCAGATGGTGATACTGGTATGAATATGAACCTCACCATGACCAGTGGGGCTAAAGAAATTCAAAACCGCGTTGATAACGATGTCTATGAAATCGCCAAAGCATTTTCACGTGGTTTATTAATGGGTGCCAGAGGTAACTCTGGTGTTATCACCTCTCAAATCTTCCGTGGTTTCTCCCAAGGATTAGAAGGAAAAACTGAAATCGACGCTTTAGATTTAGCCGATGCTTGGCAAAAAGGCGTGGAAGTCGCTTATAAAGCGGTTATTAGACCAGTGGAAGGAACAATCCTTACCGTTGTTAGAGAAGCTTCTCAATTCCTTCACGATAATGTGAAGAAGAGCTATTCCATTGAAAAAGCCATGGAATTATTAATCAAAGAAGCGAAAGAGTCTCTAAAGAGAACTCCTGAATTATTACCAATTCTTAAAGAAGTTGGCGTCATCGATAGTGGCGGACAAGGCTTAGTCTATATCTTTGAAGGTATGCTCGCTGCTGTGGAAGGCAATTTCATTGAAAGAAGCCAAGCCACCGCGACAGAACAAGATAATCCAATCGTCGCCGCCGGTGCCGCGATGGAAGAGGAAGAATTCGGTTATTGTACAGAATTTATCATGTCCTTAGGACCTGATAGTGTGAAGAAACCATTCAATGAAAAGAGATTTACCAATATCTTAAATAGCCATGGTAACTCCTTAGTGGTTGTCCGTGACGAAGATATCGTTAAAGTTCACGTTCACACTTTAACTCCTGGCAATATCTTGAACTACGCTCAACAGTTCGGTGAATTCTTAAAATTAAAGATTGAAAACATGACTGAACAACATCACCAATTAGCAACAGGTGCTTTAGGTGAAGAAGATGTCCATCAAGACTTAGTTCCTGAACCAGAAAAAGAAGAAGAACCCAAAGAGAGAACCGATTATGCGATGATCGCTGTCTCTTCCGGTCCTGGTATCGATGAATTCTTTAAAGAAATCGGTGTTAGTGAAATCGTTAAAGGTGGTCAAACTATGAATCCCTCTAGCGAAGACTTTGTGAAAGCTATTAAACACGCGAATGCGAGAAATGTTTATATCTTCCCCAATAACTCCAATATCGTTATGGCTGCTTCTCAAGCCGCAGATATGATTGATGATGAAGAAACTCATGTCTTTGTCATTCCTTCTAAGACCATCTTACAAGGTATCAGCTCCTCTATTATGTTCAATAGCGAAGCTTCCGCCGAAGAGAACTTCGAAGAGATGAAAGCTGCATTAAGAAATGTGAAATCTGGTGAAGTAACATTCGCCATTAGAGATAGTGAAATCAATGGTGTGAAAGTCAAGAAAGATGACTACATCGCCATTATGGAAAAAGAAATCGTCTGTGATAACAAAGATAAAATCTTTGTCCTCAAAGCTTTATTAGAGAGAATGATCGATGATGAATCCTCATTAATTACATTAATCATCGGTGAAGGTGTCTCTGAAGAAGAAGTTCGTAAGATTAAAGATTATATCGAAGAGAACTATAGCGATTTAGATCTCGATTTACATATCGGCAAACAACCTGTTTACTCCTTCTTAGTGGGCATTGAATAATATGAAAGCTAGAAAAATTATTTCTCTTATCTTAAGCTTTATCGCCGTTATCGCCTCAGTTGTCGGTATTGTCTTTCTTAAAGACAGCCTTAAAGAATTAGGCGATTATGTGATATTTGCTAAATTCTTCACTTTAGTGACTAACGTAGCGATTGTCATCGTCGGTTTAGTTTCTATCGGATATTACACAGAAGCCTTATTAAAGAAGAAAGGCCAAGAAACAGTCTTACCAACCTGGATGTTCGCCTTACGAACAATCGTTGGTGTGGCGGCCTTAATTACCTTTATCACTGTGGTTGGATATCTCCAATATACCGCTTTAAGTAATTTAACTCCGAAAGACACATTGTTCTGGAACAACATCTGTCATCATTATGTCGCTCCATTAGCTTTTGTGGCTTCCTTGATATTCTTCGATCTCGATAAGAAATATCCCTTTAAGGCCTCATTATTTGGGCCATTACTATTAGTAATCTATATGGGATACGCCGTTCCAATCTGTATCATCAATAGAGATTTATGGGGCGGAGCACCATATGTCTTCATGGATACTTCTAAAGTTGAACTCTGGATCTTGTTACTCTTAATTCCAGGATTCATCGTTGCGGGATTCTTATTATCCTTTGTCCTATGGCTCTTAAATAGAATCTGTTACCTCATCTTCATCGGTGATGAAATCAGCAAAGAGGAAGAGACTGAAGAAGAAAAAGAAGTCGAACAAAAAGTGGAAGTTACCCCCGAAGATGAAGATGCCGTTAACGATGTCATCAAAACCGGATATAACGGTCCAAGAATCTACCATGTCTCTAAAAGAGATGATAAGAAATGGCAAGTCAAATTCGCCAATGGCAAAAAGGCCATTAAATTATTTGACACTCAAGCGGAAGCTATCGTCTTTGCTAAGAAATTAGCGAAGTCTCAAGATGGCTCCATTAGAGTCCATTCCTTAAAAGGTAGAATTAGAAAAGCCAACTAAAAATCTCAAAAATAACAATAGCAAATCGAATTGGTTTGCTATTTTTGTTTCTTCTTATAATAATAAGAAATATGGATGGAAATAAACTTACCAAATCTCCAAGACTAAATAAGCTCCTCTATCAGATGGGGATATTTGATTATTACGATGTCATTAATCATCTCCCTCGGCGATATGAAGATTTTTCTTATACCAAAGAAAGAGGCCTTAAAGATAAAGAACGTGTCGTCATCTTAGGAAAGGTCCTTTCCTTACCTAAAGTCAGTAAAAACACTAAATATACAGTCACAACATTTGACTTCATGACTGACAATAAGACTTATTTCCGCGTAGTGGCCTTTAATAGGCCGTATTTGGCGAATACTATCAATCTCACGGATAAATTCACCTTGGTGGGCGTTTATAACCTTAAACGCGGTGAAATCGACTTTATGAACATGTATAAAGGCGAGATTCCAGAGAATGAACGTATCAAACCGGTTTATACCTTACCAAAGGATTATGAAAATCATCTCTTCTCTAGTCTAGTGAAGAAGTCCTTAAAAGAGATTGATGGACGTATCGCTTCTTTGGTTCCTTATAATTACTTAATGAAATATAAGCTTGTGAGGAAATCCCTGGCGATGACCTGGGCTCACTTCCCAGAGAGTTATGAACAAGTTAAACAAGCTTTAAGACATTTAAAATATGAAGAAGCTTTGATGTTTTCTTTAAAGAATCAAATCATTCGTCAACAAAATAAATCCTTAGCTAAAATCAGAAAAGAACCTATCGACTTATCCTTATGCGAACCTTGGCTAAAAACCCTTCCATATACACTCACAGATGACCAGCAAAAAGCCGCTGAAGAAATCATTGAAGATATGAATCAAAGCGGGTTAATGTATAGGTTATTACAAGGTGACGTCGGAACCGGAAAAACATTAGTCTGTTTTGCCGCGCTTTACGCGAATTATGTGAGAGGTGATCAAGGCGCTTTAATGGCTCCCACAGATGCTTTGGCGAGACAGCATTATGAGAATGCATTAAAGACTTTTAAAGATACAAAATTGAAGATTGCGTTACTTCTTGGAAGCACTCCTCAAAGCGAGAAAAAGAGAATTTACGCTGACCTTGAAGATGGCACAATCGACATCGTTATTGGCACGCATGCCTTATTTGCCAAAGCAGTTATTTATTCCTCTTTGGGCTTGGCAATTATCGATGAACAACATCGTTTTGGTGTAAACCAAAGAATTACTTTAGCTAATAAAGGTGAGCACGCTGATCTTCTCATGATGTCAGCAACACCAATTCCAAGAACACTTGCTTTATCTCTTTATGGAGATTTAGATATTTCAACCTTAACAACATTCCCAAGTAAGAAGAGAGATGTGACCACAAAGATTGTTGGATCCACTGATAAAGAGATATTCGTTAAAGTTGACGAATCATTAAAAGAAAATCATCAAGTTTATATCGTTGCGCCTCTTATCGATTATCGTGAAGATGAACGTTACTCTGTCGATAAATTATTTGCTAGATTCTACTTAAGATATAAAGACAAAGTAGGTTTATTACATGGCAAGATGAAAGCCGATGAAAAAGAGGCTGCTTTGGAGAAATTCTATTCCAATGAAGTTCCTATTTTAGTGTCCACACCAGTCATTGAAGTTGGTATCGATGTGAAGGGTGCTAATTTGATGATTATATATGATGCTTCTAATTTCGGTTTAGCTTCTCTTCATCAATTAAGAGGTCGTATTGGTAGAGATGGAAAACCATCCACTTGCTTACTCACTTTAGATGATGAGGAAGATGAAGAGGCAAGAAATAGATTAAATGTTCTCGTTAATAGCGAAGATGGTTTCGTTATTGCTGAGGAAGATATGAAGATGAGAGGTCCTGGTGAACTTGTTGGTCTAAAACAAGCTGGTATTCCTTCCTTCTCATTCTTAAATGTCGTGAACGATTATAAGATTTTCGTGGTCGCTAGAGATGATGCTAAAGAGATCATGAAAGATAAAAATAATCCCGACTATCAAAAGATTATTCGTCACGCTGAATTTGAAGTTAATAAAAACTCTATTATAAAAGGTTAGTCAAACAATATTAATTGTTTATATATTACTTTACATGTTAGAATACATAGCGAGGTATTTTTATGTACAAGATTGTCGTCGACACTATGGGAGGAGACTTAGGCTCCTCAGTCATCGTAGAAGCTATAATAAACTTTCTCAAAGATAATAACGATGTGGAAATCACTGCGGTTGGTAAAAAAGAAGAGCTTACCGCTTTAGAAGGTAAATGCCGTATTATCGATGCTCCTGATATCGTTCCAATGGAAGCCGGAGCCTTGGAAGTTATGCGCTTAAAGAATTCATCTATGATGGTCGCTATTAAGACCATGAAGGATGAAAATTTGGACTCGGTAGTGTCCTGTGGATCCACCGGAGGCTTTTTAAGTGCTGCGACAATCAATCTCAAATTAATCCCTGGCGTTAAGAGAGCGGCTTTAGTTTCTCCTTTTCCTACAAAGATTAAGGGCAAAAAAGTCGTCATCTTAGATATCGGTGCGAACAACGAGAATTCTCCTGAAGAATTAGTTCAATTTGCTTTAATGGGAAAATTATATAGTCAAACCGTTTATGGCTTAGAAGTACCAAAGACTTACTTATTAAGTAATGGCTCAGAAGAAGGCAAGGGAGCCCCTGAAGTTAAACAAGCTTATAAATTATTAAAAGAATCCAATTTCCCCGGATTCTCCGGTAATATCGAAGCTCGTAATGCTTTAAGTGGCGAAGCTGATGTTGTCGTTGCTGATGGCTTTACTGGAAACATCTTCTTAAAGAGTAGCGAAGGTATCGCCAAAATTATGTCCGGAATGATTAAGAGTGCCTTTAAAAAGAATTTATGGACTAAATTGGGTTATTTACATGTCAGAAAAGGCATGAAAGAGATGACTGAGACATTAGATTATAAAAATACCGGTGGTGCGATGTTATTAGGTATCAACGGCAATGTAGTGAAAGCTCATGGTAGCAGTGACCAAGTGGCTTTCTATCATGCTTTAGAAGTGGCTAAGAAACTCGCCCAGAATGATATTGTGAGCAAAATCAAACAAGGAATTGAAAATGAATAATTTAAATAAATTATTTGAGACAATTAAAGTTAAACCAAAAGACGTTCAATTATATGAATTAGCTTTAACACATCCTAGTTATAACGCTGACGCAAATACCAAGCATTTGGACAATGAGCGTTTAGAATATATGGGCGATGCGGTTTTAGATTATGTGTCTGCGGATTTAATTTATAGAGAATTCCCTAATATGGAACCAGGCAATATGAGTAAATTAAGAAGTTTCTTAGTGAAATCTCATACCCTTTCTAATTACGCTAGAAAAATTGACCTTCATCAATATATCAAAGTTGGTCATTCCATTAGCGAAGAACAGATTAAAAAGTCTGATAATATATTAGAGAATTGCTTTGAAGCTTTAATTGGCGCAATCTATTTAGACCAAGGAATTTCCTTTGTCTTTAATTTTATTAAAAAGTTTTTATTAAACGATGTTCGTCAATTTGGAAAAGAAGATTTGACAGATTATAAGAGCAAGCTTCAAGAAGAGATGCAAGCGGAACATCGCGAGAGCGTACATTACGTTGTCGTGTCCGAACACGGACCTGCACACGATCGTACTTTCGTGGTGAACGTTTTATTTAACGATATCGTCTTAGCATCTGGTTCTGGTAAGTCTAAAAAGCTCGCTGAACAAGAAGCGGCGAAGAACGCTTTGAAGAAAAGGAGTGTCTAATGGGTTTAATATCTTTTTTGAAAGAAAAATTCCGTAAAAAAGATAAAACTACGGAGACATATTCCAAGGGTATGGAACGCTCTAGGAAGAATTTTTCCTCGAAATTGAAGAATCTTTCTAGTCGATATAAAGAAGTTAACCAGGATTATTTTGACGAATTAGAGCAAATTCTCATCGAATCTGATGTTGGCATTAATTTCACTTTGAACATCATTGAGGAAGTTCTCCAAAGAAGTAAAGACGAAAATATTACCGAACCAGAGAAGATTAATGAAATCCTCGTTGATAGAATGTTTGTCGGTTATGCCTCGAAAGGCGATATTCAAAACGAATTAAATTTTGTGGAAGGAATTCCCACGGTTTTATTAGTGGTTGGTGTTAATGGTGTCGGCAAGACTACAACGATCGCTAAACTCGCTTATCGCTATAAAGAACAGAAAAAGAAAATCATGGTGGTTGCCGCTGATACGTTTAGAGCAGGTGCCACAGAACAATTAACCGTTTGGGCTGAAAGATTAGGTGTTGGCATTGTTACAGGTAAGCCTGAAGCTGATCCAGCATCCGTTGCCTATGATGGTGTAAAGAAAGCCAAAGAAGAAGGCTGTGACCTTGTCATTGTTGATACTGCTGGTAGGTTACAAACAAAAGCTAACCTTATGGCGGAACTCGCAAAGATTAAACGCGTTATTGGCAAAGAAATTGAGAGTGCTCCTCAAGATACATTCCTTATTATTGACGCCACAACAGGACAAAATGGTGTTCTCCAGGCTAAAGCTTTCGCAGAAGTCACCAATCTTACAGGTGTTGTCATCACCAAGATGGATGGAACTAGCAAAGGCGGAATCATTTTAGCTATCCGTGATGAAATCGGAGTGCCCGTTAGATTTATCGGTTTAGGCGAAAAAATGGAAGATTTGCAAGAATTTGACCTAGATAAATACCTCTATGGTCTTTGTGTTGAGGAAGATTAAATGACGGAATTAGAAGCTGTTTTGAGATATTCTGAGTTATTAATTCTCTATCGAGATTTATTATCTGATGCTCAAAAAGAGATTCTTGACGATTATTTTTGCGTAAATCTTTCAATCTCTGAAATCGCAGAAAATAGAAAGACATCTAGATCTGCAGTGGAAGACGCTGTTAAAAAAGGAAAGAACAAACTCGATGAGTTCGAAGATAAGATTGGTAGTTTAAAATTGCTCAATCAAATTCGCGAGCTAAGAGCACATACAAAAGATAAAGTAGTTATCTCTAAATTAGACGAGATGGAAAGGACGCTTAGACATGGCATTTGAATCATTGACTGATAAATTATCATCCATATTTAAAAAGCTTCGTGGACAGGCTCGTTTAACTGAAAAAAACATGGAGGACATGTTAAAAGAGATACGTGTCGCTCTTTTGGAAGCTGATGTTAATTATAAAGTTGTTAAAGAATTCACTAATAATATCCGTGAAAAAGCCATTGGACAAGAAGTTTTAAGTAAATTAAATCCTTCACAAATGCTGGTGAAGATTGTTCATGATGAACTCGTTCAATTATTAGGTAGCGATGATAGTGAACTTCATTATCAGAATAATAGACCCACAGTTATTATGATGGTTGGTCTCCAAGGTTCAGGTAAAACAACCAGTGCAGGTAAGCTTGCTTACCTCATGAAAAATAAACTTAAAAAGAAAGTCTTATTAGCTGCAGCAGATATCTATCGTCCTGCCGCTATTGACCAATTAGATCAAATTGCTAAATCAGTTGGTGTTGATTTAGTCAATCTTGGGAACAAAGTTTCTCCAGTAGAGATTTCTAAGAAAGCAAAAGAGAAAGCATTCAATGAACATTACGATGTTTTGATTATTGACACTGCTGGTCGTTTGCAAATTGATGAACAATTAATGAAAGAACTTAATGACATCAAAGATGCCATTAATCCAGATGAAATTCTCTTATTAGTTGATGCTATGGCGGGTCAAGATGCAGTTAATGTTGCTAATTCATTCAATCAACAATTAGCCTTAACTGGCGCGATTATGTCCAAATTAGATGGCGATGCCCGTGGTGGCGCCGCTTTGTCTATTAGACATATGACTGGAGTCCCAATTAAGTTTAGTGGTGTTGGTGAAAAAGTTACTGACTTAGATATTTTCCATCCCGACCGTATGGCGGATCGTATTCTCGGTATGGGCGATGTTATGACATTAGTCGAAAAAGCCCAGGAAGAAATGGATGAAAAAGAAGCTAGAAAAGCCGCTACTAAGATGATGTCTGGCAAGTTTGATTTAAACGATATGCTCGACAATATGAGAAAGGTTCAGAAGATGGGTTCCTTAGGTGGATTAATAAAATTAATCCCAGGTATGCCAAAGATCACTCCTGAACAACAAGCAGCAGCCGAAAAAGAAATGAAAAACTTTGAAGTTATCATTAACTCTATGACTCCTTATGAAAGAAGCAATCCTGCTGTATTTAAATATTCTAGAAAACAACGTGTCGCCAATGGTTGTGGTAAATCCATTGCGGATGTTAATAAAGTTCTAAAGAAATATGAACAAATGAAAGAAATGATGAAACAGATGGAATCCTATAGAAAATCCGGAAGAATGCCTCCTGGTGGTTTAGGGGGAATGGGATTCCCTGGAATGTATTAAAAAAGAGGTCGTTCGTTAACCTCTTTTTTATTTAATGAACTTGTGTCCTTTTTCGATTGCTTGTTTTTCCCAATCGGGAGTCTCATCATTGTTTAGCTCTTTTAATAATTTTTGATCTTCCTTAGATAAATTCACTTTCTCAAATAAATCTGGACGGTGTTCTTTGGTAAGCTTGAGAGCTTGTTTTCTTCTCCATTTGTTAATGGCTTTATGATTACCTGAATATAGGATATCAGGAATTTTATCTCCATTGTAATCAAATGGTTCTGTGTATTGAGGATATTCTAATAATCCTTGCTCGAATGATTCTTCTTCAGTGCTTTCTTCACTAATTGCGCCATCGATTAATCGGATGATTGAGTCGCTGATAGCCATAGCCCCAATTTCTCCACCGGTTAATATGTAGTCTCCGATAGAAATTTGTTCATCAATATATTTATTTACGCGTTCATCAATACCTTCATAATGTCCGCATAAAAGTATCAAATTTTGGTGATTATCCTTTAAATTATGGGCTTTTTGTTGATTAAATTGCTTTCCACGAGGGGATAACATGATGATATGTGAATCTTTTTCTTTAATTACATTTAAGCAGTCGATGATAGGCTGACACTTCATAATTAAGCCAGCGCCTCCGCCTACAGGTGCGCTATCAACACGACCATATTTATCTTTTGTATAGTCGCGTATGTTAACGATTTGGATATCGACTATACCCTTGGCAATGGCTCTCTTGATGATGGAATTAGTCATAAAACCATCAAACATTTCTGGGAATAATGTACAGATAGTAATTTTCATAACATTCCTTTCATGATATTGACGGTAATTTCCTTATTATCAAGATCGACATTCAAGATAAATTGTTTGATAAATGGAACAAAGAAATCTGGCTGTTTTTCTCTCTTAACACGGAGGGTAATTTGAGCGGGGAACTCTTCAACAACAGAGACTTTTCCATAGACATTATGGTCTTGGTCAATGATTGAGCATCCCACTAAATCACTATAAAAGTAATAACCTACTTTTAAGTCATTTCTATCTTTGATAGTGTGTACTTCAAAGCCCTTAAATTCTTTGGCATGTTCAGGACTATCAATACCCTCGAGTTTGACGAGATCGAATTTACCTGATTCTCTATATTTGAGAACTTTAAATTCAGTTCTCTCCTCGGAATTCTTATTGTATAGAAAAACTACCGCTCCTTTTTTGTAACGGAGTTTAGCGTTATCGGTGGTTGAATAGATCTTTAACGACCCATCAAGACCGAATGAATCGACGACGTTTCCTAGTAATAAGTATTCCATAAATAATAGTAAAAAAGAGGATTAATCCTCTTTTTCATCTTCAAATGATTCAAAGTTCAAGAAGATTCGACGGTTTTCACTTTTTCCTGCGATGGATAGTACTTCTCTTAATGAATTGGCAACGATACCACGTTTTCCAATTAAACGAGCAGTGTCTTCTTTTTCAGCAGCAACGAGAATATTAACGTCTTTACCATTATCATCTTCAATTACGCGAATTAAAATTGAATTTGGTTCTTCAACTATTGGATCGATGATAGCACGAATAATTTTCTCGTAATCCATTGTTATTCAGCTTTCTTAGCAGCAGCTTTTTTGGCTGGGGCTTTCTTTGCAGCAGGTTTTTCAGCTTTCTTGGCTTCTTTCTTAGGAGCGGCTTTTGCTTTGTTAGCAGCACGAGCGGCTAAGATACCTTTTTTACTGAAGATTGTTTTGACAGTATCGGATGGTGTAGCACCTAAGTCTAACCATTTGTTGGCTAATTCTTCATTAATGACTGCGTTTTCAACGCCTTTTTCTGGATCGAAGTAACCGATTTGTTCAATGTAACGGCCATCACGGGCGAAACGTGAATCTGCGGCAACGATACGGAAGAATGGGTCTTTATGACGTCCGATTCTGGTTAATCTAATTTTAACTGACATAGTAGTTCTCCTTTATTTACCGAGGATTATCTTATTCTTAATATATATATCTGTCAAGCATTTTTGCTTTACAGTTATTTTTTCTTTTTGAAGAGCTTTTTAATTTTATTAAATAATATGGATAGATAGAAGTTAGCGGTCAATAAAATCAAACCAAAGATTACCGCAAGGATTATTCCAACTGTGTTACCTTTGAGAACCTTAAGATCAGCATCAAATGTTTTGAATAAAATGAAGATGACAACTCCCAATCCTACACCTAAAGCAGTGATGAGGAAGTTCCATATATTAAAGACCAATATTTTCTTCTTTTTGAAAGCATCGTTTTTATTATTATAAAAACCAGTACATCTCACAGTCATGATGAAGTATAAGACAAAGCATACCGCAATAGTGATGGAGAATGGGATAACTAATACTTTGTTATCTGTTTGCATATAAAGTGGTGAAAGTAGTAAGAACGAGATAACACCAATCGTTGGAATTAAGAATGAGAAGAAGACCATCGCATTATTCTTAAATGCAATAAAGACATCTTTTCCAAAATTCTTGGTAAAGGTGAAGACAATGAAATCTTCTTTGTCGGATTCATATTCTATTTTTTCAACACGAGAAGTGGTGACTTCACCAATATTCAAATCGATAATTTCTTCGGGGTAAAAATCTTCTTCTTTTTTCTCTTCCTGGACTGGTTCTTCAACAGGAACTTCTTCTTTTGGAGTGGGCTTTTGTTCTAAGACAATGATGTTAATTAATTCGGCATATTGATTAATTTGCTCATCTAAATATTCATTGTCTCTATTGCCATCATCATTCTTGTCGATGAGGATATAAGCTGGCAAAAACTCGCTAATTTTGGCAAAAATCGCTGCAATTTTAGCATTTTCTTCCTCTTTTGTGGTCAAAGGAAGATCTCTTAAAGTAATCAATTCTTGTTGAACTTGTTTAACTTTTTCTTTCTTTTGATCTTTAGGAACAACGAAACAAAGACCAATCTTTACGAGAGAATTAACCTGTAAGAAAAAGAGACTGTTCTCATCGCTTTCATTTGGGAAGATAGTGATGTCATCAATCTTAAAAGTGCCCTTATCGAGAGCCTGGTTTTTGAGTTTCAAAAAGTTAAATTTATACACCTCAGAAAGAGGGATAATATTAGCCTTTCCCTTCTCTAATGTAAAACTAACTGGCTCCTTAGGAGCTCCCTTAGATAATATGATTCCTTCGAGTAACTCTATCATCGATAGAATTATAGCACGAAACAAAAAATATCAATTAAATAATAAATTGATTGCAAATAAAAATGATGGTTGCTAATATATTAAAGCATGTTTTTAACATGATACGGGTGCTCCGCTGTCAAATTGAGAATGAACACCAAGAGATAACGTTTCAGAAGGAGGCTCAACAAATTATGAATAATAATTTAGTCAATGAAGTCACCGCCAGCCAATTAAGAACAGATTTACCAAAATTCTCATCTGGTGATGAAATTAAAGTTTCTGTCAGAATCATCGAAGGCAATAAGTCTCGTATTCAAAATTTCCAAGGCGTCGTTATTATGCGTCGTGGTGGTGGTGTGAGCGAAACCTTTACCGTTCGTAAGATATCTAGTGGTATCGGTGTGGAAAGAACATTCCCATTACATTCTCCAGTTATCGCGTCCATCCAAGTGATCCGTCGTGGTAAAGTGAGAAGAAACAAAATCACTTATATCCGTAAGTTATCCGGTAAGTCCGCTCGTATTAAAGAAATTCTTTAATTCAAACTTAAAAAGAGGTCTTAGGCCTCTTTTTTTGTACGTAAACGCGTTGCATCTATTGCCTAAAACTCATATAATGAGATTTGAAAATAGGTATTTATGAAGAGCAGAATTAAATATATCGTTTGGCCAATTATCTATTTAGTACTCATCATCAGTGTGTGTATTTCTTTTGTGATGGTCTTCCGTTCTTATTATTTCCGCTCCATATTTGTTTCTGGTTCCTCTATGCAACCCACCCTTAATGGTGTTGGTGGTGAAGTGGATTTCGGCTTAATTGATGACCACAAGAACGCTATTGATAAGATTAAGAGATACCAGATTGTTACTACATATTATCCATTCTCCGATTCTAAAGACTATATCGATGGTTACGATAAAGAAAAAGAGAATGTTGTTGATGAAGTCAATGCCTCTTACAAGATTAAGAGAGTTTATGGTCTTCCTGGAGACACCATCAAATTCATGATTAATCAAGAAGAAGCGGCGGCTGCTTTAGCGGCAGAAGGCCATTATTCCGAACAACAACAATATCATGCTCAAAGAGCGATTGAGTTCTATGTTAAAACTCCTAAAGATGATGATTTTGTAAAACAAGATTTCAAATTTAAGAGAAGAATTAATGTTTTGAAGTTTGAACAATATAACGATGTTACCTATGAACTCGGCGATGATGAATACTGGGTAATGGGTGATAACTATAGTGCGAGTTCTGATTGCTTCACTAAGAAGCTTCCTATTTTCTACGATAATATCGTAGGTGTTTTGATTTCTATTGAAGGTACCTGTAAGATTGAGAGCAATATCACTCCTGATTCTACAGTGGATGATGGCACAAAAGTGACCTTTAAGTGCACTCATAGAAAGCATCATTTCCCTGTCTTTTATTAATAGTTATGGCAAATAATATCCATTGGTTTCCGGGACATATGAATAAAGCTCTCCACCAAGTGGAAGAGAAGATTAAAGTTATCGATGTTATCATCGAGCTTTTTGATGCGCGTGCTCCATTATCTTCTGTGAATGAAGATTTAGAAAAAGTTGCCGCTAATAAAAAGAAATTATACATTCTCACTAAAAGTGATTTAGCGGATCCTACTCAAACCACTCTATGGCAAAAACATTTTTCTAATGAGAATAGTGAAGTATTAGTTATCAATCTTACAAACAAAGGTTCTTATGACCAAATCGCTAATGCGGTTATTAGATTAGGCAAGAGTAAATGGGAAAAAGAAAAAGCCAAAGGCATGAAACCACAACCCATTAGAACAATGATTATTGGTATTCCTAACGTTGGCAAATCTTCTCTCATTAATCTCTTAGCAAAGAAGAAAGTTGCTGGTGTGCAGAATAAACCTGGTTACACTCGTGGTGAACAGTGGATTAAAGTTAATAAAGATTTCTTATTACTAGATACTCCTGGTATCTTACCAATGAATTATGAAAATAAGCAAAAAGCCGCAAATCTAGCATTATTAGGTTCAATTAGAGAAGATATTTTACCTAATACTGACCTTGTGGAAATGCTTTTAAAATTCTTAAAAGAGAAATATCCAAATGCTTTAAAAGATAGATTTGATATTGAAGAGATTACTAATCATAAAGCAGTTTGTACCTCTATTGCAAATAAACGTGGATTACTAAATAGTAATGGGCAATATGATATTGCTAGAGCGGAAGCATTATTATTAAAAGAATTTAAAGACGGTTTACTCGGAAGGATAACCCTTGAATGGCTCTAGACTACGAGCAACAGTTTTATAGCGATAAAATCCAATATATCGTCGGATGTGATGAAGCCGGAAGAGGTTGTCTTTTAGGTGACGTTTTTGCGGGTGCAGTCATCCTCCCTAAAGACTTTGTCTGTGATTTAATCAATGATTCTAAACAACTTTCTGAAAAACAAAGAGAAGAAGCTTTTGATATAATCAAACAACACGCGATTGCCTGGGGCGTGGGTAGATGTAATGTCGATGAGATTGACCGAATTAATATTCTAAACGCTTCTCGTCTAGCAATGGAAAGAGCGATTGAAAATATGAATCATAATTTCGATATGATTATCACTGATGCAGTGGTGATTAAGAAATATGAAGTTCCCATGGAAGCCCTCATTCATGGTGATGCTTTATCCCAGTGTGTAGCCGCAGCGAGCATTATCGCGAAAGTATCAAGAGATCATTATTGCTTAGAGCTTGATAAACAATATCCAGAATATCAAATCGCTAAGCATAAAGGTTATGGTACTAAAATCCATATGGATGCCTTAGAGAAATATGGTCCCAAAAGAGGCCTTCATCGTTTCTCTTATAAACCGATTAAAAAGTTCTTAATCGAAAAAGTCTCTTTATTTTAAAAATTCTGACAAAGAATAGAAAAAAGCTCCCTATCTATATTGGTAGGAGGCTTTTTATTATGGTAACAGCTAGAACTAAATTAATTGCTATATCTTTAAAGCATAATGGGGATTGGAAAAAGATATTTGAAGATGTTTCTCTTAGGCATGATGTTGAAGATGAATATGTTAAACAAGCAGAAGAATTAAAGTGTGGAACTTTAACGATGGTGGATGAGGAATATCCCGAACATCTAAAACACACTTTTCAACCACCTATTGTTCTTTATTATTATGGTGATATTTCCTTAATCAAAGATTTTCATAATAACATCTCAGTAGTGGGTTCGAGGGAGTGTTCTAAATATGGCGCGGATGCTACGCGTAGAATAGTAAAAGGATTAGTGGAGAATAATCATACGATTGTATCAGGATTAGCAATGGGTATCGACGCTATCGCTCATGAGACCGCCATCAGTAGTGGTGGCAAAACTATTGCAGTCCTCGGTAGTGGGATTGATTATTGTTATCCTTTAGTTAATTTACCTTTATATAAGGAAATAAAAGAAAATCATCTACTACTCAGTGAAAAACCAGGGAATATTGCTCCCACACCCTTTTCTTTTCCCTTTAGAAATCGCATCATCGCTAATATCAGTCAAACCCTTGTTGTGACTGAAGCATATGCCTCATCAGGGACTTTACTAACGGTTTTACATGCCTTACAAGGAAATACTGATGTGATGTGTGTTCCTTATCCTGTTGGAAGTGAATCAGAGTGCAATCGCTTGATTATGAGTGGTGCTTGTTTAGTCGAGAGTGCAGAAGATGTGGAGAACCAAATCGCCGCCTTCTAAACTACAAAAAAACTTAAATAAATAACTCTTTTATTTAATATAGGAGAGTTCATTTTTCGTTGTTGACAAGCGATAAACAAAAACCCATAATTGTTGCGACAAAAGGAAGATGTCGATGAAATTAGTTATTGTTGAATCACCTGCAAAATGTACCACGATCA
>JBGUQI010000037.1:0-2325 GCA_045130875.1 Bacilli bacterium
GTAAAATAAAGCGGTCAATGAATGCTTCTTGGATAGATTAAGAAAAATATTAAAGTTACTTTCATCAATCTTAAAAGACGGCTCTTCCTTTTTATTTAGATAGAGGGAGATTAGATGAAGATAGTCTTTTAGATATTTGATATATGTTTCTTTATCCATTTATTCACCAAGATCTATCACTTTATCAAAGAGTTTCTCATCATATTTATGATGTGAGATTAAGACAATTGTCTTATTTTGCATATTTAAGATATTAGACATCACTTTAGCCTCAGTATTAGAGTCTAAAGACGCACTGCATTCATCTAATAGGAGTATTGGAGAATCACTATAGATTGCTCTCGCAATAGCGATTCTTTCCATTTCGCCTAAAGAGAGGCCACTACCTTTTTCATTAAGGTATGTTTCTTCTTTGTTTACTAAAGCATTAACAAAAGATGATGATTCACTAATATCTAGGGCTTTATTAAATAATTCGTTATTTGGATTATCTTCAAATAAAGTAATAACTTCTTTAATCGTGCCTTCCATTAATAAGTTATCTTGAGGAACATAGGCAAACAGCTTCTCGTATTTTTTATCTAATAGTTGTTCATCTAAACGAATCTCACCACTTTCAGGAGTTAATAAAGAAAGTATTAATTTAAATAATGTGGATTTACCACCACCAGAATGACCTTTAATTAAAATCTTTTCATTTTTATTAATCTTAAGAGAGAAGTCTTTAAGAGCTTCTACTTTATTGCCGTATTTATCGAGATATGAGTATGATACCTTATCTAAAGATAATGATTTGAAATTAGAGGCATAGTATTCTTCTATCTCACTCTTAGATAAATAATGCACATCTTCACTAGTTTCCATTCTTAAACGTTCACCTGAAGCGATTAAAGAATAATAGCGAGGAATAATAGAAGTGATATTACCTAATGGACCTGTTAATTGAGAAAGAAGGGCCACTATCGCGGTTAAGAAACCAATAGTGATACCTTCGTTAATGATCTTATTGCCACAGAAGACGATAGCCAAAATATAGAAGGCATAATAAACAATAATAAAGCCCACTGAGCACAAGACATTAAAAGTATTTCTTTTTAATCTAGCTTTCTTATATTCTTCTAAGTTCTCTTTATTCTTCTTTGTGAAGACATCTTCTTTAACAAAGGAGTGGACAACCGCTAAACCTTGAAGTGATTCAGATAAGAAGACTTTAGCCTTACCATCCTTTTCTTGTGTTAAATGATGATACGCTTTTAAGCGTTTCCTCATAAAGTAAGTAATTAATATCACTAAAACAATAAATGGAATAAGAGATAAGCCAAATATTGGATATAACTGGATGATAAGGGCTAAGGCTAATAAGAGCTGCACTACCATACGGCATAATGAAGGTAAGATAGAAAGAATCGAATTAGCGACGACTTGGGTATCACTAGTTAATCTATGGATCCATTCTTCATCATGGATTTGTTTAACTTCTTGGTAGTCTTTATTAAGTATTTCTTTATAGAGATTTTCTTTGAGTCTATTTTCAATATCGATATAGCTCACTTCGTAATATAAGCGATAGAAGATTTGTAAGGCGATAAGCACGATAGCGATAGCGGCTAATACAATTGTGAATGTAATGAGATCTCCTTTATTACCTTTATCAATCGCGTCGATCACAAACTTAAGCATATAAGAGAACGCCACTGTTAAGATGCCTAGTAAGATTTGACAAAGAGAAAGGAGGAAGACTTTCTTCTTGCTTCCTTTAATATTTGTATTAATAAATCTTAGAGTGTCTCTATTTCTCATTTTTTATTTTCCTAATATGTAATATCTTACCAATTATTTGGAAGAATGCTTTGATATAAAAGAAATTAGTGTAAAAGAAGCGTCTAGCCTTCTTATCTTTAGATAGGTCGATTATTTTACCATCCTTCTTAGTAATAGTCCTTAAAAGGCCTAAAATCTTATCTTTTGTAATAGGTTTGTCTTTAAAGTAGTTATAGTCACCCGCGAGTATGACTTTATCTTTCTTAATCTTTAAGATTCTATGTAGCACATAGTGGTCTATTTCAGATTTATAAAGGACAATATCACCTTTCTTATAAGTATCAGATTTAACAATTCTTAAAACATCCTCTCTTTGTTTGATAAGAGGATACATAGAGTAACCAACATTCGTGAATATTAGTTCTCCATCTTTATCTAAGACTTCTTCAAACTTATAAGATGATGGCATTAATCTCAACGAGCTTATTAATAAACTCACTTACTCCTTGTTTAATCATATCTTTATCATCATTAGGACATTCACTATAAAAATGATTAAGGATA
>JBGUQI010000038.1:0-10993 GCA_045130875.1 Bacilli bacterium
TACGAATGTTAATCGGGAAGTAGCGCAGTTTGGTAGCGCGCTTGGTTCGGGACCAAGAAGTCGTGGGTTCGAATCCCATCTTTCCGACCATTTGGATAATATGGAAGATGCTTGCATCTTCTTTTTATTTATTTTGTAAAAATATAAAATCCATACACATTAGATATTTTATAAAAATATGAAATGCCGTATACTTGATTATATGAGCGAAACGATTAATACGACTCAAGGAATTAGTAGAAAACCCGGGGCATTTGAGAAACGTATCCATGAAATCGATTTGATTCGTGGTATTCTCATTGGCCTTGTTTTATTTGACCACCTTTGTTGGTGTTTACAATACTATGGTGCGAACTGGTATTACGGTACTGGTGAGACTAATCTTTTCTTCAAATGGCTCTTTGAAGTCTTCAGTTTCTATTGGACTGGAAGTATGTATATCGGTAACACTCTAAGTGGGAGCTCGGTTGATTTTAGAGATATCGTTCAATTCATCGCTTTATTTGGATTCACCTTCCTATCTGGTGTCTCCTCAGTATTCTCTAAGAACAACTGGGTGAGAGCAGGCCAGATGATTGGGGTTTTCGCTATCATATTAGTGGGTTCTAATATATTAGATGCCTCCAATCTTGTTTCTCAGAATCTTAAGATTGATTTCAATGTTATTGGTGTATTAGCCTTCTCGACATTATTCTATTGTTTTGTCCACGGAAAAGGCTTCCGAATGTTGGTAGTGGGTGTATTGGTAATGTTCCTATTATCCGCTTATACCATTCCATGGTTAGAAGGAACTCCAGCTTCTACCGCGAATATTCCGGCATTATTTGAACCTTCTAATCACGCTGACTGGATGCCATTATTCCCCTATATATTCTTCTTCTTCCTTGGAGCATTATTCTCTTATATTTTCTATGCTCCCACCAAACAATCTCTTATCAAGAAGAGAGGAAACTGGGAAAGACCATTCTGTTTTATGGGTCGTCATTCATTGTTAATTTATTTGGGACATCAATTCATTATGCTTCCAATATTTATATTGATTACTCTTGCTTTGGGGATTAAGTTATGAGCGGTTTTAGCTGTTATGAAAAATTAAAAGAAGCCATTAACGATTTTCCAAATGGCTTAGCGATATATTATCAAGGTAAGAAAATCTCCTATCGTCGTTTTGATAAACTCATCAATCGTATGTCTGATGTTTTAGCTAATCGCTTGAACATTCAAAAAGGTGATGTCTTATTAATTGCTCAACCAAATATTCCTGAAGTTTTAATTCTCTTTTATGCGGCGAATAAAATTGGAGCGGTGTGTGATTTCGTTCACCCCTTTACTCCCTTTAACCAAATCAAGGCTATTATTAAGCAAACCAATGCAAAATATGCTTTCTTATTTGAACAGAGAATCGCTAAAGAAGTTGACCGCTACCGCGATTTAGCGGATCAAATTTATGTGACGCGAATCGAAGACTTCTTACCTTTAGGTAAAAAGTTCATCTATCACAACTTCATGAACAATGCAATTAGAAAGAAACTTGGTCGTTGGAGAGGTTCTTTTAAAGGATTTAATTACCTCAAGGATTTAAAACCAACTGGGAATATTCCTGAAACAGTTACTGGTCGTTCTAAAGAAACATCTGTCCTTCTCCATAGTGGTTCCACAACTGGAGATCCTAAGACCATCTGTTTATCTGATGACAATTTAAACTTTGTGGCGGAACATGCTTGTGAGATGTTAGCTTGCACTCCTGAATATATCCGTGGTGGTGGAATGTTATCTGTTTTACCATCCTTCCATGGTTTTGGTTTATGCATCACAATGCACGCTCCACTTATTACCAGATTTGCCACAATCTTGATGCCGAAATTCTCCGCTAAAGAGACTGCTAAGATTATGAAAAAGACCAAAGTGTCTTGTATCTGTGGTGTCCCCACAATGTATGAAAATCTCTTAAAATGCGAGCAATTTGCCCATAATTCTAAGTTAAAACGCTTACATGTGGTCTTCTGTGGTGGTGATTCATTACCTCCAAAACTACAAGAAGATTTCAATAGAACGATGAAAGAAAATGGTTCTCATTGTCAGATGTTTGAAGGCTATGGTTTAACCGAAGCGGTATGTGTTAATATCGTCAATACTTTTGACCATAATAAACCAGGTTCTATTGGTTATCCCATCTCAGGAGCGGAATTCAAAATCGTCGATGAAAATGGTAAAGAACTACCTCGTGGAGAGATTGGTGAAATCATTATTAAATCTGACGCTATTATGAATGGCTATTATAACGATGAAGAAGCCACCAAAGAAGCTGTTAAAGATGGCTGGCTATATACTGGTGACTTAGGATATATGGATGAAGATAACTTTGTTTTCTTCAAACAGAGAAAGAAGAGAGTGGTGAAGGTCTCTGGTGTCGGTGTCTTTCCCACTGAAATTGAAAGATTAATTGAAAATGTTCCTGGTGTTGAAGCTTGCTGCGCCGTCGAAATACCTGATGCGAGATTACAATCCGCTATTAAAGTATTTGTAGTGGCTAAATTCTTCGATGAAGAAGGAATGAGAAATTCTATTATGGAAACCTGCCGTAAATACTTAATTAGATGGGCGGTTCCTAAGGAAATAGAATTCTGTGAATCACTTCCTAAGACATTATTAGGAAAGATTGATTTTAAAGTCCTGCAAAAGCAGGAAGATGAAAAGAGGGGTATTACAAGATAGCCCTTCATGTGGCTATGGCGGAATTGGTAGACGCGCTAGTTTCAGACGCTAGTGGGGTGACCCGTGGAAGTTCAAGTCTTCTTAGCCACACCAAGTAATAAATTATTAATAAGGATATAAATTATGACTGCAAAAATCTTAGAAGTGGCAATGCTTGTTTTATTTGGTATTAGTTGGCCTTTTAATCTCGCTAAATCCATTACTAGTAAAAGTACAAAAGGAAAGAGTTTAATCTTCCTCATCTTAATAGATGTCGGTTATGTTTTTGGGATGTTATCTAAAATCTTTTCCACAACCTTTGATTGGTCCGCGGACTGGTGGGTGTTCATGTTCTATGTCATTAACTTCATCATGGTCAGTGCGGATTTAGTGATGTATTTCATCAACCGGAATCGCGAAAAGAAAGAAAACATCGCTCAATAAGTATTATTGTTATTAACAAATGTTCATATAGGTATAAAATCATAGCGAAGGTGATTTTTAAATGAAAAAAGAATTATGCTTAGTATTAAAAAGTTCTGATCAAACCTACGCCACTTTAGAAGAGATTAAATCTAAAGGTTTTAATGCGACAGTGGTGACCACTGAATCATTGCGGCATGCGGTTGATTATTATCCTGGAGACCATCATTTCTTTAATTTAAGACAATTAGAGAATCATGAGTTCTTGGAAAGTGTTTTATGTTTATTTGTCGTGGATGATAATAAGGTCAAAGACCTTCAAGAAGTCATCAGAAAGTCCACGAACAACTTTAAAGATATCAAAGGATTTATGTATACCCGCGATATCTTAGATTACGAAGGTTCAATCTAATTACTATGGATTTTCATATTTTTATTTATATAGCAGTTCTTTTGCTTGTGGCTTTATTGTCCACAAGATTAATGAAATTAATCAAATTACCTAATGTTACTGGTTATATCATCACCGGTATCATCATGGGTCCTTTTATCTTTGGTTTATTATTTAATAATTTCACCTTTGAAGGTATTAAAGAGGCTCCGATCTATCAATATGTTGACAAGATTAAATGGGTCTCTACGATAGCTTTAGGATTTATCGCTTTCTCAATTGGTACATCTTTTAAAACATCAGTCATTAAAGCCGTTGGTAAAAGAGTGATTATCATTACTATCTTTGAAGCATTATTTGCTTCAATACTTGTGATAGTGGCTCTTATGATCGCTCACTTCATCTTCCCCGAACAAGTGAGTTGGCAGTTAGTCTTAACACTAGGGGCAATCGCTAGTGCCACCGCTCCGGCAGCGACATTAATGGTTATCAAGCAATATAACGCTAGAGGTCCATTAGTGGATACTCTCCTTCCAGTAGTCGCTCTCGATGATGCTGCCGCATTAATCTTATTTGCCATCTTATTCCAAATTGCCACAACGCTAGCTAGTGGTGGTTCATTTGATGCTTATAAGATGATATTAAAACCAATTATTGAGATATTAATCTCTTTAGCCATTGGTACTGTCTTAGGATTATTTATTAGCTTATTAAATAAATGGTTCTTATCTAGAAATAATAGATTGATACTTTGTATCTTTGCGATATTTGGAGCATGTGGTCTCTATTTCTTATTTAAATCACCATATCTCGGTGGCTTTGAATTATCATCCTTATTAATGTGTATGATGATTGGAGCAATATACACCAATATGAGGCAAGATTGTGGTAAGACCTTAGATGTCATGGATAGATTTACTTCTCCTATCTATTTAATGTTCTTCGTCTTATCTGGCGCTTCATTAGATTTAACCATCTTCTTCAATAAGAGTGGACTTATTGTCCTCGCTATTGCGGGAGTCTATATCATCTTCAGAGTGATGGGTAAATGGAGTGGTGCCTTCACTGGTGCCTCCATCACCAAATGTGAACCTAAGATAAGAAACTATTTAGGATTCGCTCTCATCCCTCAAGCGGGCGTTGCTATCGGTTTAGCCACAACGGCGAGCACGATATTCTCCTCTAGTGAAGAGACTCAAGTTGCGGGTTCTCTTATTATCGCTATCATCTTAACATCAACATTAATCTATGAATTAATTGGTCCGATGGTCAGCAAATTTGCTTTGAAAAAAGCTGGTGAAATTGCTGAAAATTAACGTAAAAACTCAATATTTTACATAAAAAATCGTTTTAGTATAATTATTATCAAGGTGTGCCTGTAGCTCAGTTGGATAAGAGCGTAACCCTCCGAAGGTTAAGGTCGTACGTTCAATTCGTACCAGGCACTCCAAATATTTGTTGCAACAAGATAAAAGATTTATTTATAATAATCCCGCTGCCCGAGTGGTGAAATTGGTAGACGCACTGGACTCAAAATCCAGCGGCCGATGAGGCCGTGTCGGTTCGATTCCGACCTTGGGCACCAAATGTAATGAAACTGCTCCTTAAATTTGGACCATCCTTGGTACAATATGAAGGGAGCATTTTTATATGAAATTCACAATAAGTGAAAAGCTAAAGTTTTCCAAAATGCATCTAAATAAAAGAATATCTTTTAAGATTATTTTTGGTAAACTATATATTTGTATGAGGAATATGATATGAAGAAGTATTTATTTGCCTTAATCACAATGATGAGTTTATTAGTCTCTGGATGTAATAAACCAGTTAGCAACAAGAGTGATGGTTCTGAGCCCATAGAATCAAGTAGTGGTGCAATATCTGAATTTTCAGAAAGCGAATCCTTTTCTAGTGAAAATAATGCTCCTAAAGGAACATTAGAAAATCCATATTCCATCAAAGAAGCTCTTGATATAATTGGCACAAAAACAACCATTTCAAACACTAAAATTTATATTACTGGCACCGTCAGTGGGTCACCATACCATAATGCAACCTATAATTCTTATAGCGCCTATCTCACTGGAGATGGAGCATTATCTACTATACAAGTCTATTCCGGAACCATAGATGCTAAGGCTGGTCAAAATGATGTTAAAGATGGCGATGTTGTAGTAGCTGGTGGATATTATATGTATTATTCAAAAAACAGCCAAGCTGAATTAGCAGGTGACCAAACTCATGATTATCCAGTTTATTATTCTATTGTTAGAGGTAGTGGTGGTGGTTCTTCTACTGAATATGAAACATTAGAGGATAACGGAAGAGAAACGATCACCACGACGATTACATTTACAGAAGAAAACGCTGCCACTCAAAGAACTACTAATAGTAGAGGACAAATTATGTGGCAAAATGGTATCGTGACTATGGAATGCGATGATGGGAGCCAATATTCCACAGATTGGACAAGAGTGAATCCCTTCCGCTTCTATGTGGGAACTTATCTTCATTTCAGAGTTTCCTCAGGTCAAATTAAATATATCAAATTTGTAACCGATCAATATTATCCTTTCCAAGGCAGTGAACCCATCACTAATGGCAAAGTGACTGTTGAATCTACTACCTTAGCATATGTCTTTGCGAAAAAGAACGGAACTAACTATATCAAGATTCACAAAAGCGTGAACGGTCAGGTCTCGAATGTCGCAGTTAAACAAATCCGTATGTATTCATTAACTGTCGTTTCTTATAAATAATAAACAATCCTGTTCAATGTAAAACTCCGTAAAAATGATTTAATTTAACTATATAAAATAAAGAGAGACGGATGATAATCATCCGCTTCTTTTTTATTTATGGTTTATTAATCTTTTAACTTTTAATATAATTAAAGATGACTGTAACGGGAGTAGCTAAGTCATAGATTCGTCAGCACGATTAACCATCCGGACTATGACCATGAAAATGCGCGAGACGTTAACTTCACTAAAGGAGTTATTTTATGTACGAAACCAAAAGTGCAAAAGAAACGTTACAAGAACTAAACGTTGATCCTAAACACGGCCTCAGTGAACAAGAAGCCGCGGAAAGAATTAAAACATACGGTCTTAATAAGTTAGCCGAGAAGAAAAAGAAACCATTGATCTTGGTCTTTTTATCTAACTTTAATGATCCGATGATTTTCATTTTGATTGCCGCAGCATTATTAAGCGTGGGTATTTCTATCTATAACACTGTTCATAATGGCGAATCATTTGATTTTGCAGATCCTATCATTATCATGGGTGTCTGTGTATTGAATGCAATTATCGGTACTGTTCAAGAGAATAAAGCCGAGAAATCATTAGAAGCTTTAAAGAGAATGTCTTCTCCAACCTGTATTGTGAGAAGAGATGGTAAGTTAGTAGAACTTAAAGCTGAAGAATTAGTTCCTGGTGACATCGTTATCTTAGAAGAAGGAAGAACTGTTCCTGCAGACTTAAGAATCATTGAAGCCATTAACTTAAAGACTGACGAATCTTCTTTAACTGGTGAATCCTTACCAGTAGAAAAAGATGCTAGTATCGTCTTCACTGATGAAGTCGGTGTCGGTGATAGAGTGAATATGGCCTATATGTCCACACCAGTAGTGTATGGTCGTGGTGAAGGTGTTGTGGTCTTAACCGGTATGCAAACTGAAACTGGTAAGATTGCCAAATTATTATCCGAAAGCGATGATGATTCTACACCTTTACAAAAACAATTAGCCAAATTATCAAAATTCCTAGGAATTTTAACTATCGCAATTGTCGTCATTTTATTTGGTATCCAAATGATTGACCTTGTGAAGAGTAATGGTGGTTCTAAAGGCTGGTTAGATGGCATTATTGAAAACTTTATGTTTGCTATCTCGTTAGCGGTTGCTGCTGTTCCTGAAGGATTACCGGCAGTTGTTACCATCGTCTTAGCGTTAGGTGTGCAAAAGATGGTTAAGGCTAACACAATCGTGAGAAAGTTACCTTCCGTTGAAACATTAGGTGCTGTCAGCGTGGTCTGCTCTGATAAGACTGGTACTTTAACCCAGAATAAAATGACTGTGGTTAGAGCCTATATGAATGAGAAGTTAGTCCCTGAAGAAGAGATTTTAAATGATGATTATAAATTCTTAGCCATGGGCTTATCCTTATGTAGCAACGCTTCTGTCGATGATGGTGTTTATGGTGATCCCACAGAAATCGCTCTCGTGGAATACGCGAATAAGACCAATCAACACAAAGGTGATATGGAATTAAAACACCCACGTGTCAATGAATATCCATTTGACTCCGTGAGAAAGATGATGTCCACTCAACATGAATATAATGGCAAAAAGATTATCTTCACCAAAGGTGCGATTGATTCCATCTTAAAATGTACCACTCGCATTTCTATTAATGGTGATGTCCGTAACATCACACAAAAAGATAAAGATAATATCATGAAAGCCTCCGATGCGATGGCAGTGGATGCTCTTCGTGTTTTAGGCTTAGCCTATGCTATATCTGATAAATTGGAAGAAAAAGAATTAGTCTTCGTCGGTTTAGTGGGCATGATCGATCCACCTAGACCAGAATGTAAAGATGCTGTTTCTATCTTCAAACAAGCGGGTATTACCACAATTATGATTACCGGTGACCATAAGACCACCGCATTAGCTATTGCTAAACAACTCGGTATTGCCGATGAAAATGGTGAAGCTCTTTCCGGTGATGAAATCGATGCCTTATCTCCTGAAGAATTACAAGAAAAGGTCAAGACTGTCCATGTCTTTGCCCGTGTTTCTCCTGAGAATAAAGTGCAAATTGTTACCGCAGTAAGAGCTAATGGTTGTATCGCTGCAATGACTGGTGATGGTGTCAACGATGCTCCATCATTAAAACAAGCGGACATTGGTATTGCGATGGGTATTACCGGTACAGATGTCGCTAAAGGTGCAGCGGATATGGTCTTAACCGATGATAACTTTGCTTCTATTGAAAAGGCTGTCGAAGAAGGCCGTGGCATTTATGCTAACATCAAGAAAACAGTCTTATTCTTATTGAGTACAAATATCGCTGAAGTCTTAGCCATGTTTGCGGTTGTTGTGGCTTCATTATTCTTGCAGAATAACAACTTACCAACCCCATTATTAGCCATCCATATCTTATGGGTTAATTTAATTACCGACTCCTTACCCGCCGTTGCGTTAGGCGCGGATGCGAAAGAGAAAGGTATTATGGATGATCAACCCCGTAATCCTAAAGAATCCTTATTCTCTAGAGGTGGTTATTTCATTACCTTTGGTTATGGTATTGTTATTACAATAACCACAGTCTTTGCCTTCTTGATGATTCCTATCTTCGAAGGTGGAGCTAGATCCTTAAATGATATCGCTATTCTATTAGGTGAGAATGAACAGATATTGTTACAATCTCAAACCGCGGCATTCTGTGTCTTATCACTAAGTGAATTATTCCATATGTTAGGTATGACCTCGATTAGAAAGTCCTTTGTCCATAACTTCTGGAGCAAGAACTGGTTATTATGGGTCTCCTTCATCGTGGGTATTGGCTTACAAGTCGCAGTAGTGAATATCCCCTATGTTAATGATTTCTTCAAATGCTACCCATTAGATATCGGTCACTGGGGTATTGTTATCGCCTTAAGTGCGGCCCCATTAGTGATTCACGAAATCGTCGCTTTAATCTTATTTATCGTTAGAAAAGTGAAGAAAAACAAAGCTAGTAGAGTTAATAAATAAAATAGTAGAGTTATCTTTTTCCTTTTTCTCTTGTAGAAAAATATTATTCTTTTATAATTACCGTCATGAATAGAAAAACGATTGTTATTATCGGTGCAGGTGTCAGTGGTTTAACCGCTGGAATATACGCCCTACAAAATGGATTCCACGCAATTATTCTTGAAAAGAATCCATCTGTGGGTGGTTTATGCACGGGCTGGTATAGACATGGTCGTTATATCGATGGTTGTATCCATTGGTTAACTGGTACCCATGATGGTAATGATCTCAATGATATCTGGAAGAATACTGGTGCTATTAATAAAGAGACTAATATCATCTATTTAGATTCTTGGGGAACATTCGAATACCAAGGCACGAAAGTCACTCTATGGAAAGATCTTGATAAAGCGGAAAGAGAATGGGTGGAAATATCCCCTAATGACCGTAAAGAGATACATCATTTCTTCAAGATGGTTAAACGTATTAAGAATGTCGAATTGCCTCTTAATACCCCTGTTTCATTAATGAATCCCTTTAGAATAATGAAACTTGGTTTAGATGTGATGAGTGTTTGGCCAACTTATCTCGGCAGCATGAAGATGAGCTGCGAGAAATACGCAAAGAGATTTAAACATCCCGCTTTAAGATGGGCGATTGAACACGCTCAACCAGGAGATGGTAATCTATATTCCATGCTATTTAGTTATGGAACTATTGCTAATGATGATGGTGGTATTCCTGAAGGTGGTTCTAAACCGATGGTGGAACGTATGAAAGACCGTTTCCTCTCTTTAGGTGGAACCTTAAAACTCAACGCCTTTGTAAGTCATATTCTAAAAAATAAAAAGAAATGTATCGGCGTCTTATTAAATGATGGAACAAAATGTTATGGTGACTATGTAGTATCCGCTGTGGATGCAAACTATACAGTTAGCCACTTATTATTAAAACAATATCCATTAAATAAATTAGATGTCCGTTTCTATGATAAGAAGAATAATCCTATTCCCACTTGCTTAGTCTTAAACTTTGAAGCCGATAATATTGAAACGCCAATTCCATATTCCTTTGAATGTGAACCATTTATGGTGGGTACTCAAACCATCAAACATCTAACATTAAGAAACTATAATTATGATCCAAAGACTTATGTGAAAGATGGTAAAACCATCCTCTCAGTATTAATCGACCAATATTGTTTCGATTATGATTATTGGAATCAATTATATAAGGATAACCCTGAAGAATATCGTAAGAAAAAAGAAGAAATTTCCTACATTGTTTCTTGTGAAATCATTAAGAAATTCCCTCAATTTGTGGATAATTTGAAGGTTTTAGATGTGTTTACGCCTAAAACACTCAATCGTTACACGAATGCCTCTAGAGGTGGATACATGGGATTCTTATTCACTAAGAAGAAAGCGATGTTCACCCATAATGGCTTTGTTAAAGGTCTCAATAATTTTGTGATGGCGGGACAGTGGATGCAGTGCCCAGGTGGCCTTCCTCTTGCCGCAGCGAATGGCAAGTTCGCAATTCAAAAGATTTGCAAATTAGAAAAGCTATCTTATGCTTTATATGCCGGGAAGCTTGCTAACAAGAAGACTTCTTCCTAAAAGTGTTGCATCTTCACTAACGTTTTATTAAGATAAAAGCGCTTTAGTTGCCGACTTAGCTCAATCTGGCAGAGCAACTGAATCGTAATCAGTAGGTTGTTGGTTCAATTCCGATAGTCGGCACCA